>NZ_DATMVN010000525.1:0-8579 GCF_035563135.1 Streptomyces sp. | reverse complement strand
GCCGGCGCCGCCCGCGAGCGCTTCGGTGACGGGGGGA
Organism: Streptomyces sp.; assembly: GCF_035563135.1. Classification (GTDB taxonomy): domain Bacteria; phylum Actinomycetota; class Actinomycetes; order Streptomycetales; family Streptomycetaceae; genus Streptomyces. Next base: position 8,542 of record NZ_DATMVN010000525.1, on the reverse strand, counting down.
CCTCCCACGCCTCCGGCGGTGGGGGAGGTCCCACCGGTGCTCTGTACACCCGCACCGGACGGCCGTTCCTGGACGACACGGCACTCACCGAGGTCGTCCTCGGCCGACTGCGCACGGCCGTCACCGCCGCCGGACTCTGGGAGGAGTGGAGCACCGACTGGGTGGTGCTCGACGCCGAACTGATGCCCTGGTCCCTCAAGGCCGCCGGGCTGCTGCGCTCGCAGTACGCGGCGGTGGGGGCCGCCGCCGGCGCGGTCCTGCCCGTGGCGGACGAGGCCCTGGCCGCGGCGGCCGCCCGTGGCGTCGATGTCGCCGCCCTCGCCGGCCGCCAGCAGGGGCGCGCCGCGGACGCCGCCGCCTTCACGGAGGCGTACCGCCGTTACTGCTGGAGCACCGAAGGGCTCGACGGTGTCCGCATCGCGCCGTTCCAGATCCTCGCGGTGCAGGGCCGCTCGTTGGCCTCCGTACCGCACGACGAGCAGCTGGCGTGGCTGGACCGTCTCGTCGAGCACGACCCGACCGGTCTGCTCCAGGTCACCCGGCGTCTCGTCGTCGAGACGGGTGACGAGGCCTCCGTGCGCTCCGGCACCGACTGGTGGCTGGAGATGACCGGCCGCGGTGGCGAGGGCATGGTCGTCAAGCCGCTCGGCGCCCTCGTCCGGGACGCGAAGGGCAGGCTGGTCCAGCCGGGGATCAAGGTGCGCGGCCGGGAGTACCTGCGGATCATCTACGGTCCCGAGTACACGCGACCGGAGAATCTGGAGCGGCTGCGTTCCCGGTCCCTCGGCCACAAAAGGTCGCTGGCCCTGCGGGAATACGCCCTCGGTCTCGAGGCGCTCGACCGGCTGGCCGACGGGGAGCCGCTGTGGCGGATCCACGAGGCGGTCTTCGCGGTGCTGGCCCTGGAGTCGGAGCCCGTCGACCCCCGGCTGTAGGACGGCCCGCCCGAATCGGGTGGCGGTTCGCAGGGTGAACGGCGCCCCGCGCGGTGAGGATGAGGACATGGGATTCCATGTCGATTCCGAGGCCGGGCGGCTGCGCCGCGTCATCCTGCACCGCCCCGATCTGGAGCTGAAGCGGCTCACCCCCAGCAACAGGGACGCGCTCCTGTTCGACGACGTGCTCTGGGTGCGCCGCGCCAGGGAGGAGCACGACGGCTTCGCCGACGTGCTGCGCGACCGGGGCGTGGAGGTGCACTTCTTCGGGGAACTGCTCCGGGAGTCCCTCGACATCCCGGTGGCCAGGCGGCTCGTCCTCGACCGGGTCTTCGCCGAGAAGGAGTACGGTCCGCTCGCCACCGAGCACCTGCGCGCCGCCTTCGAGGAGCTGCCCGCCGCGGAGCTGGCCGAGGCCCTGGTCGGCGGGATGACGAAGCGGGAGTTCCTGGAGCGGCACGCCGAACCGACCTCCGTCCGCTTCCACGTCATGGATCTGGACGACTTCCTGCTCAGTCCCCTGCCCAACCACCTCTTCACCCGCGACACCTCCGCCTGGATCTACGACGGTGTGTCCATCAACGCGATGCGCTGGCCGGCCAGGCAGCGCGAGACCGTGCACTTCGAGGCGATCTACCGGCACCACCCCCTCTTCACCGGCCCCGAGGCGGGTGTCTTCCACCACTGGTCGGAGGGCCAGGACGACTATCCGTCCACCATCGAGGGCGGTGACGTCCTCGTCATCGGCCAGGGCGCCGTCCTGATCGGGATGAGCGAACGCACCACCCCGCAGGCCGTGGAGATGCTGGCCAGAGGGCTCTTCGACGCAGGGTCGGCCCGGACGATCGTGGCGCTCGACATGCCCAAGCGCCGGGCGTTCATGCACCTCGACACGGTGATGACGATGGTCGACGGGGACACCTTCACCAAGTACGCCGGACTCGGCATGCTCCGCTCCTACACGATCGAGCCCGGCATCGGCCCGCGTGAACTGAAGGTCACCGACCACCCGCCCGAGCACATGCACCGGGCGATCGCCGCCGCGCTCGGCCTGGACGCGGTCCGGGTGCTCACCGCCACCCAGGACGTGCACGCGGCGGAGCGGGAGCAGTGGGACGACGGGTGCAACGTGCTGGCCGTGGAGCCCGGGGTCGTCGTCGCCTACGAGCGCAACGCCACCACCAACACCTATCTGCGCAAGCAAGGCATCGAGGTCATCGAGATCCGGGGCAGCGAGCTCGGGCGGGGCCGGGGCGGTCCGCGCTGCATGAGCTGCCCGGTGGTACGCGATCCCGTGTGACGGCCCGCCGGGAGGCGGCCGTGGAGCGGAGCGGAAGGCGCAGGGGATCAGAGGTCGTGGAGCACGGGGAGCGGAAGGACGGGCACCCCTGTATAGCAATGCGTATCCTCGTATAGACTTCCAGGGCGATTCTCCCGTCCCGCCGTTCGACCCAGGAGCAGTCACCATGGCCATAGACCTCACAGGCCGCCATTTCCTCAAGGAGCTGGACTTCACGGCCGAGGAGTTCCGCGGCCTGATCGCCCTGTCCGCCGAGCTCAAGGCGGCCAAGAAGGCGGGTGAGGAGGTGCAACGGCTGCGTGGCAGGAACATCGCCCTGATCTTCGAGAAGACCTCGACGCGCACCCGCTGCGCCTTCGAGGTGGCCGCCGCCGACCAGGGTGCGTCCACGACGTACCTCGACCCCTCCGGCTCCCAGATCGGGCACAAGGAGTCGGTGAAGGACACCGCCAGGGTGCTCGGCCGGATGTTCGACGGCATCGAGTACCGGGGCGACAGCCAGCAGACCGTCGAGGAGCTGGCGGCGCACGGAGGTGTGCCCGTCTACAACGGCCTCACCGATGACTGGCACCCCACCCAGATGCTCGCCGACGTCCTCACGATGACCGAGCACAGCGCGAAGCCCCTGGAGGAGATCACTTTCGCCTACCTGGGCGACGCCCGGTTCAACATGGGCAACTCCTACCTGATCACCGCAGCCCTGCTCGGCATGGACGTCCGGATCGTCGCACCCGCCGCCTACTGGCCGGTGCGGGAGGTCGTGGACCGGGCCCACGAGCTCGCGGAATCCAGCGGCGCGCGCATCACCCTCACCGAGGACGTCACCGAGGGCGTCCGCGGCGCCGACTTCGTCGTCACCGACGTGTGGGTCTCCATGGGGGAGCCCAAGGAGGTCTGGGACGAGCGCATCGCCGCACTCGCGCCGTACGCCGTGACCATGGACGTCCTGCGGGCGACGGGCAACGACGGCGTGAAGTTCCTGCACTGCCTCCCGGCCTTCCACGACCTCGGCACGAAGGTGGCCAGGGACATCCACGCCCGGCACGGCCTGTCGGAGCTGGAGGTCACCGACGAGGTCTTCGAGTCCCGGCACTCGGTGGTCTTCGACGAGGCCGAGAACCGGATGCACACGATCAAGGCGGTCCTCGTCGCCACGCTGGCAGGCAACGCGCAGAGCGCATGAACATGCACCCGATTGGGTGAACATGCATGCAAGTGGCTACGATGGTGCTACTTGGTGGGGTTCGGGCTCGCACGTCCGAACCCCTTTTCATGTGCCCGGTCCGGAGCGCGTGCCCAGGTGTGAGCCTCCCCACCGGCTCGGTCCCCCGCACCACCAGAGAAGAGACCTCGTCCCCCCATGAGTCCCGCCTCCCCCACCCCGCCAGGGCCCTCGCGCAGGGCCGGGGCGCGCATCAAGAGCCCCGATCTGCTGCTCGCCGAGTCCGGAGCCGATCTCGAAGGCCACGGCCTGCGGCGCACCATGGGGCTGTTCCAGCTCGTGTGCTTCGGTGTCGGAGCGATCGTCGGCACCGGGATCTTCGTCGGGCTGTCCGACAGCGTCGCCGAGGCGGGCCCCGCCGTGGTGGTCTCGTTCGTCCTCGCCGCCATCACCTGCGTCTTCACCGCCTTCTCCTTCGCCGAGCTCGGCGGCGCCATCCCGGTCTCCGGCAGCTCCTACTCCTTCGCCTACGCCACGCTCGGGGAGCGGATCGCGTTCCTCGTCGGCTGGTGCCTGCTCCTGGAGTACGGCGTCTCGGTCTCCGCGGTCGCGGTCGGCTGGAGCCAGTACGTCAACGAACTGCTGGACAGCCTCATCGGCTGGAACCTCCCCGAGGCGCTCTCCTCCGGGCCCGGCGACGGCGGCGTGATCAACCTGCCGGCGGTGGTCGTGGTCATGATGGCGGCCACCCTGCTGGTGCGCGGCATCAGGGAGAGCGCGGGGGCCACCGCGGCGATGGCGGTGCTGAAGATCGGCATCCTCGTCGCCTTCTGCGTGATCGCCTTCACCGCGTTCGAGGACGGGCACCTCTCGCCGTTCGCCCCGCACGGGGTGGCGGGCGTCACCGCCGGCGCGTCCGTGGCGTTCTTCTCGTACATCGGCTTCGACGCCATCACCACCGCGGGCGAAGAGGTCAGGAATCCCCGCCGGAACATCCCGATCGCGATCATGATCTGCATCGGCGTGGTCACGCTGCTCTACTGCGCGGTCGCCCTCGGCGCGATCGGGGCGCTCGGCGCCGACGCCGTGGGGGACAAGGCGGCCGCTCTGTCCCTGGTCGTCGACAAGGTCACCGGATCGGGCGTCGGCGGCGGGATCATCGCCTTCGGTGCGGTGGTCGCCATCGCGTCCGTCGTCCTGGCGGTGATGTACGGCCAGACCCGCATCCTGATGTCGATGTCCCGCGACGGGCTGATCCCCCGGGTCTTCGAACGGGTGTCGCCCAAGACCCGCACCCCGGTCGCCAACACGTGGATCGTGGCCGCCGTCTTCGCCGTCCCGGCCGCGTTCTCGTCCCTCGACGTCGTCGTGAACCTGACGACCATCGGCACGCTCGCCACCATGGCGGTGGTCAATGTCGCCGTCATCGCGCTGCGTCGCCGCAACCCGGAGCTCAAGCGTTCCTTCCGGGTGCCGTTCTACCCCGTCAGCCCGATCCTGGGCGTCGGCTTCTGTCTGTACCTGATGTACGGGACGGGCTGGACGACCTGGGTGCAGTTCGTGGTGTTCCTGGCGGCGGGCGCCCTGGTGTACGCGGTGTACGGCCGCAGCCGTTCCCGGCTCGTCAGCTCCGGGGAGCCGCAGGACCGGGCGGCACCGGGCCCGACCGGAGCGTGAACCAGACCGCCTTGCCGTGCTCGGTGGGGCGGTGACCGCAGGCCGAGCTCAGGGCGCGGATCAGGAGCAGCCCCCGGCCGTGCTCCTGCCAGGGATCCGGCGTACTGCCGGGCAGCAGGCGGGAGAGGTCCCCGGGCGGCCCCGGGTCGTGGTCGTGGACCTCCACCTGGCAGCCGGACGCCAGAAGTTCGACCACCAGCTCGATGGGCCCCGAGCCGTCGGTGTGCTCCACGGCGTTGGCGACCAGCTCGGCGGTCAGCAGCTCGGCGGTGTCGCTGTCCGCGGGCGCGTCGAGGTCCGCCAGCGCCGTACGGACCAGGGCGCGGGCGATCGGCACCGCGGCCGTGGAGTGCGGCAGGGCGATGCGCCAGGAGGGGGGCGGTGGCGCGGGGACGTCGGGGGGCAAGGCGGGGGTATCCGTTCGGGAGCGAGACATCCGGCAGGGGACCGTCGTTCCGGGGCGGCTGCGCCCGGGGGCGCACCCTCCGTCGCCAGGGGGTGCAGGTTCTGTACCAGGACTTCCTGCGTTCAACCATACGAAGCGCGACGCCGCAGACATAGAGGCAGCCGACCGGCGCAAAAGGGACCTTCGCCACAGTGGCGGGGCCGCTCTGTCGCGTACTCATGACGGAAGTCACAGACGGGTGATAGCTTCGAAGCGCATCAGCAGCAGCCCGACGGCTGGAGGGGACCCTCCCATGAGCCCGTTCACCGGCTCCGCCCCGCGCACGGAGCGCTGGAAGCATCTGCGCCTGACGACGGAGGGCGGTGTGGCGACCGTCACGCTCGCCCGGCCCGAGAAGCTCAACGCCCTCACCTTCGGTGCGTACGCCGACCTCCGTGACCTCCTCGCGGAACTCTCCCGCGAACGTTCCGTACGTGCCCTCGTGCTCGCCGGTGAAGGGCGCGGGTTCTGCTCCGGCGGTGATGTCGACGAGATCATCGGCGCGACCCTCGCGATGGACACCGCGCAGCTCCTCGATTTCAACCGGATGACCGGCCAGGTCGTCCGGGCCGTCCGGGAGTGCCCCTTCCCCGTCGTCGCCGCCGTCCACGGAGTGGCCGCGGGCGCCGGGGCGGTCCTCGCCCTGGCCGCCGACTTCCGGATCGCCGACCCGTCCGCGCGTTTCGCCTTCCTCTTCACCGCCGTGGGACTGTCCGGCGGCGACATGGGCGCCGCCTACCTCCTGCCCCGTGTCGTCGGCCTCGGCCACGCCACCCGGATCCTGATGCTCGGCGAGCCCGTCCGCGCCCCGGAGGCCGAGCGCATCGGCCTGATCAGCGAGCTGACCGGCGAAGGGGAGGCCGGTACCCGTGCCGCAGCCCTGGCCGAACGGCTCGCCGACGGGCCGGCGCTGGCCCTGGCCCAGACGAAGGCGCTGCTCACCGCCGAGCTCGACATGCCGCTCGCCGCAGCCGTCGAGATGGACGCCGCCACCCAGGCCCTCCTCATGAACGGCGAGGACTACGCCGAATTCCACGCCGCCTTCACCGAGAAGCGGCCGCCGAAGTGGCGGGGCAGGTAGCGCGATGTCCTCCTCGGACACGGGGCGGATCGCGGTCATCGGCGGCGGACCCGGCGGGCTCTACGCCGCCGCCCTCCTCAAGCGGCTGGGCCCCGGCCGTGAGATCACCGTATGGGAGCGCAACGCCCCCGACGACACCTTCGGCTTCGGTGTGGTCCTCTCCGACGAGACGCTCGGCGGCATCGAACACGCCGACCCCGTCGTGTACCGGGCCCTGAGCGACGCGTCCGTACGCTGGGACACCATCGACGTCGTGCACCGGGGCGCCACGCAGACCTCCGGCGGTCACGGTTTCACCGCACTCGGCCGCCGTACGCTCCTGCGGATCCTGCACGAGCGCTGCGCGTCCCTCGGCGTCCGGCTCCGCTTCAGGACCGCCGCGCCGTCCGCAGCGGAACTCGCCGCCGGCCACGACCTGGTCGTCGCCGCCGACGGGGTGCACAGCACCACCCGCGAGGCCTACGCCCGTCACTTCCGTCCCACGGTCACCGACCACCGCAACCGCTACATCTGGCTCGCTGCCGACTTCGCCTTCGACGCCTTCCGCTTCGAGATCGCCGAGACCGGGTACGGCGTGATGCAGCTGCACGCCTATCCCTTCTCGGCCGGTGCCTCCACCGTCATCGTCGAGATGCGCGAAGAGGTCTGGCGGGCCGCCGGGCTCGACACCTGCGACACCGCGCAGTCGGCCGAACGCTGCGCCGAGGTCTTCGCCGAGGCCCTCGGCGGCCGGCCGCTGCGCTCCGGCAAGTCCTCCTGGCTCACCTTCGCGACCGTTGCCAACGCCCGCTGGTCGCACGGCAGCACGGTCCTCATCGGCGACGCCGCGCACACCGCCCACTTCTCCATCGGCTCCGGCACCAAGCTCGCCGTCGAGGACGCCCTCGCCCTGGCCGCCTGCATCGAGGAACAGCCCGACCTGCCCACCGCCCTCGCCGCGTACGAGGCCGAGCGCCGGCCCGTCGTCCTGTCCACCCAGCGCGCCGCCGCGGCCAGCCTGCGCTGGTTCGAGGAGCTCCCGCGCCATGTGGACCAGCCGCCCCTGCGGTTCGCCTTCAACCTCCTCACCCGCAGCCGCCGCGTCACCCACGACAACCTGCGGCTCCGCGACCCCGGCTTCACCCGGGCCGTCGAGGAGGAGTTCGGCTGCCCGCCCGGCACCCCGCCGATGTTCACCCCGCTGCGGCTGCGCGGCCTCGAACTCCGCAACCGTGTCGTCGTCTCGCCCATGGACATGTACTCCGCCGTCGACGGCATGCCCGGTGACTTCCACCTGGTCCACCTCGGGGCACGGGCACTCGGCGGCGCCGGTCTGGTCATGACCGAGATGGTCTGCGTGAGCCCCGAAGGCCGCGTCAGCCCCGGGTGCACCGGGCTGTGGTCCGACGACCAGGCCGAAGGCTGGACCAGGATCACACGCTTCGTCCACGACGCCGCCCCCGGCACCGCGATCGGTGTCCAGCTGGGCCACTCCGGCCGCAAGGGCTCGACCCGGCTGATGTGGGACGGCATCGACCAGCCCCTGGACGAAGGCAACTGGCCGGTCAGCGCCGCCTCACCCCTTCCGTACGCGCAAGGGGTCAACCAGATCCCGCAGGAGCTGGACAGGGCCGGTATGGACGCGGTCCGGGAGCGGTTCACCGAGGCCGCCCGGCGGGCCGGCCGCTGCGGATTCGACCTCCTCGAACTGCACTGCGCCCACGGCTACCTGCTCTCCGGCTTCCTCTCCCCGCTCACCAACCTGCGCACCGACGCCTACGGCGGGCCCCTGGAAAACCGGCTCCGCTTCCCCCTGGAGGTCTTCGACGCGGTCCGCGCCGTGTGGCCCGGGGACCGGCCCATGACCGTACGGATCTCCGCCACGGACTGGGCGCCGGGCGGCATCAGCGACAACGACGCCCTGGCGGTCGCCCGCGCCTTCGCCGCCCACGGCGCCGACGCA
>NZ_DATMVN010000524.1:0-19654 GCF_035563135.1 Streptomyces sp. | reverse complement strand
ACCCCCCCACCTGGAGGTCGTCCCCATGTCCATATCCGCCTCGAGCCCGTCGAGCACGGAGCCCATGCCGCAGAAGGACGAGGAGCAGCGGCTGCGCGAGCTCGGCTACCAGCCGGTGCTGGCCCGTCGCATGGGCGGCTTCGGGAACTTCGCGATCAGCTTCTCCGTCATCTCGATCCTCTCCGGCTGCATGACGCTGTACGGCTTCGGCATGTCGACCGGCGGCCCGTCCGTGATGCTGTGGGGCTGGGCCGGCGTCGGACTGTTCGTGCTCTGTGTGGGCATGGCCCTGGCCGAGGTCACCAGCGCGTACCCCACATCGGGGGCCCTCTACTACATGGCCGACCGGCTCGGCGGCCGCAAGTGGGGCTGGTACACCGGGTGGCTGAACCTGCTCGGCCTGCTCGGCGCGATCGCCGGGATCGACTACGGGGCGGCCCTGTTCACGGGCGCCCTGCTCAATCTGCAGTGGGGCTTCGATCCCACCCCCGGCTCCACGATGGTGATATTCCTCTGCATTCTGCTGCTGCACGCCGTGCTGAACCTCTTCGGCGTGCGCCTGGTCAGTGTGCTCAACTCGATCAGCGTCTGGTGGCACCTGGCCGGTGTCGCCCTGATCGTGACGGTGCTGGCGATCGTGCCCTCGGACCACCAGTCCCCGTCGTTCGTCTTCACCGAGTTCGTCAACGGCACGGGCTGGGAGAACCCGGTCTATGTGGCGGCGATCGGTCTGCTCCTGGCGCAGTACACCTTCTGCGGCTACGACGCCTCCGCCCATCTGTCCGAGGAGACCTCGAACGCGTCGGTGACGGCCGCCAAGGGCATCGTCCGCGCCATCTGGGTGTCCTGGATCGCAGGCTTCGTGCTGCTGGCCGGACTGACCTTCGCCATCCAGGACTACGCCGGCACCCAGAACAGTGCCACCGGGGTCCCGCCCGCCCAGATCCTGATCGACGCACTGGGTACGTCGGGTGCCACCGCCATGCTGCTGATCGTCATCGCGGCCCAGCTGTTCTGCGGCAACGCCGAGGTCGCGGCCGCGAGCCGGATGGTCTTCGCCTTCAGCCGTGACAACGCGCTGCCGGGTTCCGCGTTGTGGCGCAAGGTGAGCGCGCGCACCCAGACCCCGGTGCCCGCCGTGTGGCTCTCGGTCGGTGTCGCCGCGCTGCTGGCGGTGCCGTCGCTCTACTCCGCGACCGCGTACGGGGCGGTCACGGCGATCAACGTCATCGGCATCACGCCGGCGTACGCCATCCCGATCTACCTGAAGCTGCGGGCCGGGGACCGTTTCCGGCGCGGCCCCTGGCACCTGGGCCGCTGGTCGAAGCCGATCGGCTGGATCGCCGTGGTCTGGGTCGCCCTCGTGAGCGTGCTGTTCCTGCTGCCGCAGTCCTCGCCGGTGACCGTCGACTCGATGAACTACGCGTCGATCGCCCTGGTCGCCGTCCTGGTCCTGGCGACGGTGTGGTGGTTCGTCGCGCGCCGTTCGTACAGCACCCCGGCCGCGTACGGGAACGCCCGTGAGCAGGCCGAGATCGCCGAGGGCATCGTCTGACGGGTCCTTCCCCCGGGGCGGCCCTCAGCGCAGCAGCAGCTGGAGGCCGCCCAGCACGGTGGCCCCGATCACGATCCGGTCGAAGAGCTTCTGGTTGATCCTGCCCACGCAGACGCGGCCGAGGTACGCACCGGGGATGACGAACAGCACGAGGGCGGCGTCCAGCAGCAGGGACTGCGCGTCGATGAGGCCGAGCCCCACGCTGAAGGGCACTTTGGACGTGTTGACGATCAGGAAGAACCACGCCGACGTCCCGAGGAAGCCCAGCTTGCGGAAGCCCGCCGACAGCAGATAGAGCGACATCACGGGGCCGCCCGCGTTGGCGACCATGGTGGTGAATCCGCCGAGCACCCCGTACGAGCGGGCCTTGAAGCGCCCCCCGCGCGTCCGGCCGTCCTCGTCGTCCTGCTCCGGGACCGGCTCGGGGCGGGCACGCCGGCGCCAGACGGTGACGCCCGCCATGAAGAGCAGGATGGCGCCGATCGAGGTGCCTACGGCGTCGTCGTCGGCCCACATCATGAAGACGGTGCCCGCCACCACGCCCACGGCGACGGCGGGAAAGAGCCGTAGCAGGGTGGGCCAGTGGGCGTGACGTCGGTAGACCAGCACGGCGAGGATGTCGCCCGCGATCAGGATCGGGAGCAGCACTCCGGTCGATTCGCGGGCCGGCAGTACGGCTGCGAAGACCGCGAGGCTGATCGTATTGGCTCCGCTGACCGCCGTCTTGGAGAAGCCGACGAGGGTGGATGCCGCCGCGAGCGCGGCCAGTTGCCAGAGTGTGATGGTGTCCATTGCGGATCAGATGGTAGACGGGTCTTCCTTCAGTGGATGATCACCCCGCTCCGCGGCCCTCTGGTTCGTCAGCCCCTCGCTATGCTGCGATCGCTCACATGAACGTTCAAACGAACATCGCACAGCGGTAGGCAAGGGGGCCAGCATGCGGGAGCCGGTCGGGCTGAGGCGCAAGCGCATTCTCGCGGTGGTGCACGCGCGTGGCGCCGTCAAGGTGAGCTCGCTCGCCGCGGAGCTGGACGTCTCGGCGGTCACGCTCCGGCGGGACGTGGAGGAGCTGGCCAGGACCGGAATGCTGCGGCGCGGTCACGGGGTGGTCCGGCCGATGGGGGACGCGGTGCCGGTGACGGCCGTGCCGGCCGCACGGAGCGGGCAGCCGGCCGGGGACGAGGCCCCCGTCGCCCTGGTCGTCCCCGAGCGGCACTCCTATCTCCACGAGACGCTGCACGGCGCCAGGACCGCTCTGGAGGAGGCCGGGAGACGCATCACCCTGCACATCGCCCCCCAGGCGGCCGGAGCTGAACGGCCACAGGTGGAGCGGGCCCTGGCCGCCGGTGTGAGCGGGCTGCTGATCGCTCCCCGCTGGCGCAGCTCCGCGGGCGAGGAGGCCGACCACGGGTGGCTCGCGGAGGTGGGGGTGCCGACGGTCCTGATGGAGCGGCGGCCACGGCCCGGCAGCGTGCTGCACGCCCTGGACTCGGTGTGTTCCGACCACTGGTACGGGATCCATCTGGCCGTGGACCATCTGGTCTCGCTGGGCCACCGCCGGATCGTGCTGGCCGCCAGGAACGACAGCCCGACCGCGCGCTCCATACGGGCCGCGTTCGCCGACATCGCGGCGGCGCGGCCCGAGGTGGAGGACTGGGCGGTGGTGCTCAGTTCCCCGGACGCGGGGCCCGGAGGGCCCGGCACCCCGGAGGAGGTCCCGGACATCGCGGCACTGCTGCGCGAGCGGGGCATGACCGGCGCGGTCCTGCACGGGGACGAGGAGGCCCTGATGCTGGTCCAGCGGATGACGGAGAACGGGATACGGGTACCCCAGGACTGCTCGGTGGTGGCCTACGACGATGTCGTCGCGGCGCTGGGCAGCACCGCTCTCACCGCGGTCGCGCCGCCGCGTACCGAGATCGGGCGGACGGCGGCTCAGCTCCTGATGCACCGGCTGGCACAGCCGCCCGGCACGACCGGCCCGGTGCGCAGGACGGAGCTGCTCCCCCGCCTCGAAGTGCGCGGATCGACCCAGGTGTTGCACCGTCCGGCAAAATGATCGTTTGAACACTTCAAGCTTCTTTTGATCGGTCTATTGACCGCTATCGATCAGCCGATCAGTATTCCCGTGTCTCGAATCAGGAGCCGCGGGAGGCGCACATGCCTGGTCGACGGAGTCGTCGATCCGTGCTCGCCACGATCGCCGCGCTTCCTCCGGCAGGTGCGCTCAGCGCCTGCGGAGGGGGTGGCGGGGACACACGATCGGGCGGTACGAGCAGTACCGGCAGGACCGTGAGCAGCGGGAGAAGCAGGAAGACCCGCATCACCTTCTGGTCCGCCCTGCGGGGCAGCCAGGAGGTCGTGGACGCGTTCAACCGCGGTCACGACACGATTCAGGTCGATTTCCAGCAGGTCCCCGGAGGGATGCAGGGAGGTTACGCCAAGCTCAGCAACGCGGCCCGGGCCGGCAATGCCCCGGACATCGCCACCATCGAGTATCCGCAGGTCCCGGGCTTCGCCATCGACGGAGTCTGCCGCGACATCACGGACCTGGTCGGCGAAGGACTCCGCGCCGGGTTGCTGCCGCAGTCGCTGGGGCTGACCACGTTCGAGAAGCGGGTGTTCAGCGTCCCTCTGGACATAGAGCCGATGGTGCTGCACTACCGCACCGACCTCTTCGAACGGTACGGCCTGACCGTCCCGCGCACCTGGGAGGACTTCGAGGACGCGGCGAGGACCGTACGCCGCAGGACCGGTGACCGCCGGATGGCGCTCTTCCCCACGGACGGTGACACCCATCTCGCCGCGTACGCCTGGCAGGCGGGCGCCCAGTGGTTCGACACGGCCGGCGGGGCATGGAACGTCTCGCTCGCCGACGCCCCGACCCGCCGCGTGGCCGCGTACTGGCAGCGGCTCACCGACCAGGAGCTGGTCTTCATGAACGCGGTGGAGAGCCGGCACAGCGATGTCCAGATCGGTGAGGGCCTGGTGCTCAGCCGGCTCAGCGGCGCGTGGGACGCCGGTGCGCAGATGAAGGCCCGGCCGGGCCAGAAGGGGCAGTGGGCGCTCGCACCGCTTCCCCAGTGGGATCCGGCCGCCCCCGCTGTCGGAACCCATGGCGGCTCGACCTTCGCCATCACCAAGGACAGCGCGCACCCCGAGGCCGCGATGGAGTTCATCGAGTGGCAGGTCTCGCATCCGGACGCCCTGCGCGCCCGCCTCTCCAGCGGCGCCAGCAGCCAGTACCCCGCCGCGCCCGGCCTGGTGGACGTGGGCCGCAAGGCCTTCGACCGGGCCTACTACGGCGGCCAGGACATCTACACCCTGTTCGAGCAGGAGGCCCGCAAGATCCGCCCCGGCTGGGTCTGGGGCCCTCGGATGACGGCCACCGGCAAGATCATGAGGGATGGGCTGGCGCGGGCGAGCGGCGGCCGGGGATCCGTTCTCGGAGCCGTGAGGGCGGCGCAGGAGGGCACGATGCCCGACCTCGATGCGCTCGGCCTGAGGACCACCCAGCACTCCACCTGACCGGCGGTCCGCCGCCCGTTCCCAGCAGCAGAGAGGCAGGTGACACCCATGACCAGCGCCACTCCCGTGTCCGTGGCGGCGGACGCCGCCGCCCGGCCGTCACCGCGGGGCCCGGCCGCCACCGCGCCGGTGCCGAAGGGCCGCAGGTCCGCCCGACGGCGTGAACTCGGCGCCTGCGGCGTCCTGATGACACCGTTCTTCGTCCTTCTGGTGACCGTCTTCCTGATCCCGGTCGCCACCGCTGTCCGTCTGAGCTTCTTCAGCGACGACCAGCCAGGGCTCGGCTTCGGCCCCGAGCGGACGGTCTTCGCCGGACTCCGCAACTACAGCGCCGTCCTGGCGGACCCGACCTTCCTCGGTGGCCTCGGCGTCGTCGCCCTGTACTGCGTGGTCTACATCCCGCTGATGGTGACCGGCGCCCTCGTGCTGGCACTGCTGCTGGACTCCGGCGTGGTCCGCCTGCGGGGCACCGTCCAGCTCGCGCTGTTCCTGCCGCACGCGGTACCGGGCATCATCGCGGCCCTGATCTGGCTGTATCTGTACACCCCCGGCATCAGCCCGGTGATCGGCCTGCTCGGCAGGGCCGACCTCACCGTCGACTTCCTCGGGGTGCACATGGTGCTCCCGTCCATCGTCAACATCGCGCTGTGGAGCAACCTCGGCTACAACATGGTCGTGTTCTACGCCGCCCTGCAGGCGGTTCCCCACGAGGTGATCGAGGCGTCGGTCGTCGACGGCGCGGGCCCGGTCCGCACGGCCCTCCAGGTCAAGGCCCCGCTGGTGCGCTCGTCGATCGTGATGGTCGCGATGTTCACCCTCATCTTCGCGCTCCAGCTCTTCACCGAGCCGATGCTGCTCAGCCAGTCGACCCCGATGATCAACTCCCGCTTCTCCCCCAGCATGTACGTCTACGACGCCGCCTTCACCCGCAACAACTACGGTCTCGCGGCAGCCGCCTCGGTCATCCTGCTGCTGTGCACGATCGCCCTCTCCTACGGCGTCACCCGCTGGACCAACCGTGCCGGCGCCGCCGAGGAGGCCGCCCGATGAGCGTGCCGCCCGTGTCCCGCACCGCCTCGTCCCTGCGGCCCCGGCTCCTCGGGCGCTCCGTCGTCAACCTGGTGGTCCTCGTCCCGGTGCTCTACACCCTGCTGCCGGTGCTGTGGCTGGTGCTCGCCTCCACGAAGAACAGGGACGCCCTGTTCAGCAGTGACATCCTGTCGCTGAGCGGCTTCTCCTTCGTGCAGAACCTGAAGGACCTCTTCGCCATGGACGGCGGGCTGTTCGGCCGCTGGTACGGCAACAGTCTGCTGTACGCGGTGCTCGGCGCGGCTCTCGGCGCCCTGATCAGCACCGCGTGCGGCTACGCCTTCGACAAGTACCGCTTCGCGCACAAGGAGAAGCTGTTCGGCCTGGTGCTGGCCGCCGTCATGGTGCCGCAGACGGTGCTCGCCCTGCCGCTCTACCTGATGGCCTCCGGCGCAGGGCTCGTGAACACCTTCTGGGCGGTCTTCGTCCCCGTCCTGTTCAATCCGTTCGGGGTCTACCTCGGCCGGATCTTCAGCCAGGGGTACGTGCCCGACGAGGTGCTCGAGGCCGCGCGGATGGACGGTGCGGGCGAACTGGCCGCCTACTTCCGGGTGTCGCTCCGGATGCTGGGGCCGGGACTGGTCACCGTCTTCCTCTTCCAGCTCACCGCCGTCTGGAACAACTTCTTCCTGCCCATGGTGATGCTCTCCGACCAGGACCTGTATCCGGTCAGCCTCGGTCTGTACTCCTGGAACAGCGCCGCGTCCGTATCGCCCGAGTACTACCCCGTCGTCGTCATGGGCTCGCTGCTCGCGGTGCTGCCGCTGATCCTCGCCTTCGCCCTGCTCCAGCGTTTCTGGCGGTCCGGACTGACGGCGGGCGCCGTCAAGTGACCGTGCCGCCCCTCCCGGACCACCGCACAGGAGAACCATGCCCAGCACCCCCTCCGCACACCGCCGGCCGCGCGCCGCGCTCGCCATGGGAGCGGACGCCGCAGCGGCGGTGCTCACCCCCGACTCCCTGGCGGCGCTGGGCGAGGTGTGCGCCCTCGCCCCCGGGCCCGCGCTCGACGACTTCACGACCGAAGCGGCCCGAGCCGTGCTCGCGGACACGGAGGTCCTGGTCACCGGCTGGGGCTGCCCGCCTGTCCACGCGGGTGTCCTGGCCGCCGCACCCGCGCTGCGGGCCGTCGTGCACACGGCGGGCACGGTACGCGGCCATGTCACCGACGCCTGCTGGGACCGGGGCATCGAGGTGTCGTCGGCCGCGGCGGCCAACGCCCTGCCGGTCGCGGAGTACACCCTCGCGATGATCCTGCTGTCGGGCAAGCAGGTGCTGGAGCGGGCCCGGGACTTCAGGGCCACCCGCATGCGCGACGCGTGGCTCGCGGCCCCGGCCGGCGTGGGCAACTACCGCCGCACGGTGGGCATTCTGTCCGCCTCGCTGATCGGCCGACGGGTGATCGAACTGCTGCGGCCCTACGACCTGCGGGTACTGCTCCACGATCCGTACGTCACGGACGAGGAGGCCGCCGGGCTCGGCGTCCGCCCCGTCCCCCTGGCCGGGCTCTTCGCGGAGAGCGACGTGGTCAGCGTGCACACACCGCTGCTGCCCGCGACCACCGGGCTGGTCAGCCGCGGACTCCTCACCTCGATGCGGCCCGATGCGGTGCTGATCAACACCTCCCGGGGCGCGGTCGTCGACCAGGACGCCCTCACCGACGTACTGCGGGCGGAGCGGATCCGGGCGGTGCTCGACGTCACCGACCCCGACCCGCTGCCGGCGGACCACCCGCTGTGGGACTGTCACAACGCCACCCTCACCCCTCACCTCGCGGGTTCCCAGGGCAACGAACTGCGGCGGCTGGCCGACCTCGCGGTCGGCGAGGTCGCGCGCTGGGCCAGGGGTGAGGGCTTCGCCCATCCCGTACGACGCGAAAGGCTGGCATTCCTCGCATGACCTCCACCCCCTTCCGGCTCCCCCCTGAAGACCGCACGGCCAGCCCGTACACCGGTTACACCCGGGCCCACTGGGAGGCTTCGGCGGACGGGCTGCTGGACGCCGCCTGGAAGTGGGCCACGCCCGGCCGGGCCCTCCTCGACCTGCCGGGCCGCCCCTCCCGTTCCGGGGTCCGCTCCGACGGCCTGGAGGGCTATGCCCGTACGTTCCTCACCGCCGCGTTCCGGGTCGCCGGCGCGGAGGGCGGGGACCCGCACAACTGGCTGGAGCGGTACGCCGACGGGCTCACCGCCGGGACGCGCACGGCCGGGCGGGACGACGCCGAGTCCTGGCCCCTGATCCTGGACCACACCGTGTTCGGCCAGCCGATGGTGGAGTCGGCGTCGGTGGCGATCGGGCTGCGGCTGACCCGCCCCTGGCTGTGGGACAGGCTGGACGGCGCCACGCAGGACCGGGCGGAGGAATGGCTGCGGGGCGCCCTGCGGCACACGCCCGCACCCAACAACTGGTACCTCTTCCCCTTCTCCGTCGCCGGGTTCCTGGAGTCGGCCGGCCGGGGCGACGCGGAGACGGCCCGGGCCCGGCAGCGGGCGCTCGACCTGCTGGAGGTCTGGTACCGCGGGGAGGGCTGGTACACCGATGGGGACGGACGCGCCTTCGACCACTACAACGGCTGGGCGCTGCACCTGTATCCCGTGCTGGACGCGTACCTGTCGGGTGACGCCGAACTGTCCGCACACCACGGAGCACGGCTGGGCGAGCACCTGGAGAGCTTCTCGCTGATGTTCGGCGGCGACGGCGCTCCGCTGCATTTCGGGCGCTCGCTGACCTATCGCTTCGCGGCGGGCGCGGCGGTCGGGATGGGCGCGGTCTCCGGGCACACCCCGCTGGCGCCCGGTGTCTCACGCCGGCTGATCAGTGGCTCGCTGCGGTACTTCCTGGAGCGCGGTTCGGCCGGGGACGACGGCCTTCTGAGCCTGGGCTGGCACGGTCCGCACGACGCGACGCTCCAGGTGTACTCCGGTCCTTCGTCGCCGTACTGGGCATCGAAGGCCTTCGTCGCCCTGCTCGCTCCGCAGGGGCACCCGCTGTGGGCGGCGGTCGAGGAGCCCGCCCCGAGCGAGGGCCCTGACCGGGTGCTGTCCCTGCCCTCCCCGGGGCTGCTGGTGCAGTCGACCCGGGCGGACGGCATCGTGCGGCTGCACAACCACGGGAGCGACCACGTCCGGCCGCACGAGAGCGAGACGGCGGATGTGTCGGACCCGCTCTACGCCCGTCTCGCGTATTCGACGGCCACCGGCCCCACGGCGTCCACGAACACCGCGGACAATCATCTCGCGCTACGGATCGAGGGGTTCCGCAGCAGCCGGGTCCGTATCCACCCGCTCGGTGCGGGTCACGGGGCGGACTGGGGCTGGGCGGCGTCCTGGCACCGCCCGGTCTTCCCGGACGGCCCGCCGACCTGGCCCGGCCTCCGGGTGGAGAGTGTGACCGTCGTCCGGGGGCGTTACGAACTGCGGGTGCACCGGATCCTGGGCGCCCCGGCCGGGACACGGGCCGAACTGACGGGCTGGGCGACGGACCCTGGGGGCACCGTGCGCTCCGCGTTGCACGGGCTGTACGGCTGGGCGGAACCGGAGGACGTACGGGCCCCGCAGGGCACGGCGTTCACCCGCTGGGCGGTGCTGCCCCGGCTGGCCGCGGACGTGGAGGGCACCGACGTGCTGGTCGCCCTGGCCTCGCTCACCGCGGAGCCGGCCCCCGGCCCTCTCGCCCCGGTGGTGAGCGGAGTCGACGTGACCGGGGAGACGGTCGCGGTGCGCTGGGCCGACGACGGCGCGACGACCCGCATCGGCTTCGGCCCGCTGGAGGTCACGACCACGAGGGAAACAGAAAGCGTCAATCACCTTAACGGAAAACCGCAGGACCGGTAATGCGGTGAAACGGTGGACGGGACTTCGCGAAATACCCTCAAATCATTTCCGGAAAGCGTGTCGCGAGGTTACGCTGAAGCCGCTTCGCCGAGTGGCGCGGCGGCTGCGGAAACGCCCGGGGAGGGCGTCGGCCTCAGCCTTCGGGGGTTGTGGGGATTCTGGGGGGACGGCTCTGCCCTGCGGTGGAAACGGTAGGCGGCACGCACCCGTCCGCCCGTCCCGTTCATTCGCTGAATGGCCCGGCAGGGCCACCGCGTATCCATCGCGAACCTTTTCTCCGCAGACCCGGAATTCTTCTGATGACAAGCGAGGAAGACCTGTGCGACGCATTACGTCCGTTTTTCTGTCCCTGAGTGCCGTTCTTGCGGTCTCCGTACTGGCCTCGCCCGCGGCCGGAGCCGCGCCCACGGCCGACAGGCCGGCCGCCGTACCCAGCGGCTGGGAGGCGGTGGACGGCACCGAGCTGGCACGCGTCTCCGAGGAGGCAGCCACCCGGCAGGCTCCGCTCGCGGCTGGTGACGGTGTCTCCGCCACGGCCGCGGAGACCGAGCTCCTGGCCCTCCAGTCGGCCCGGAACGGGAAGTTCGTCGCGACCGAGATGAACTACGCCGCCCCGAACACCGGTGTGCTGCGGGCTCGTTCCGCCGAGGTCGGCGGCGCGTGGGAGGGCTTCGGCTTCGAGTGGGACGAGGCTTCCCAGACGTACGCCATCAAGTCCCTGGCGAACAACCTCTACGTGGCGGTCGAGAAGAACTTCACCGGCAGCGCGCAGAACGTGCTGCGTGCCCGTTCCACCAGTGCGGGCGGCTGGGAGCGGTTCGTCCTGTACTACAACGAGGACCTGGACCGCTGGGCGCTCCAGTCCACGCTGAACGGGCTCTTCGTCGCCATGGAGAACAGCTACACCGGGTCGCTCCAGTACTCGCTGCGCGCCCGCTCCACCGACATCACCGGGTCCTGGGAGGAGTTCGTCCTCTACGACCTGAGCGCCTGAGGCACACCCGCCCCTGGTGCCCGCGTGGGGGCGCGGACACCAGGGGCGGGCCCGTCACAGCGCGTGCGGGTGCCTGCTCGCAGGGCGAGGAGTCGCCGGCCCGCCGCTGAACCGGCCGCGCACGGTGCTTCCCGCGCCGCCGCCCGGACGAGAAGGGCTCTGCCCCGCCCGCCGGGCCGTGGGCGGTACAGGACCAACAGCGCCGGGTGGGAGCGCGCCCCGGCTTCCGGAGGGGCGGTGGTCCTCGTTCAGGCGTCGGTACGGATCACCACGGCGAGGGTGCGGGGACCATGGACTCCTTCCACCCGCTCCAGTTCGATGTCGGACGTCGCGGACGGACCGCTGATCAGGGTCGTCGGCCTTTCCGGCACCAGGCGGGCGACCGCCTCCGGGACGCCCGCCACGACCGAGGACAGGTCGACGACGCACACATGGAGGTCGGGGACGAGCGAGAGCGCGCGCCGGCCCTGGTCGGGTGATCCGTCCAGGAAGACCGTGCCGGTCTCGGCGCAGCTGACGGCGGAGGCCGTCACCACGCCGTCCAGCGCGTCGAGGCCCGGCGCGGAGACGTCCGCGGAGTCCCGCTGGACCTCGCCGTCGTAGGCGCTGAGCCACCGTTCGTCCAGTCCGTCCGGGACACCGATCCGCCGGGCACCGCGTTCGCGCAGGATCCCGGCGATCACCTCGGCCGTGCGGCCGGCCGTGCAGGGGTGGACCTGCGCCTTGTAGTCGACCAGGCGGTCGGTGAGGAGCGCGAGGCGCTCATCGTCCGGGAGCGAGCGGCCGGTGCGGTACGCGCGGGGGATCGCGGTGCCGGGAGCGGGGGCGAGGGCCAGGGCGTCCCTGATGCGGCCGAGGACCGTGTCACGGGCGGTGGTCGTCACTGTTCCTCCTGGTGGTCGCCGGCGCGCCGGGCGGCGCCCTCCTCCGCGGCTGCCCGCAGGGCCGCCGCCCCCTCGGCGGAAGCCAGCCAGGAGCGGAAGGACTGCCCGGGCGGGGCTGCGGTGTCGCGGCTGTCGCTCCAGCCGTCGAACGGTGCGGGCAGGCGCGAGACGGTGCGGTCGCGTCCGCCGACGCCGACGGAGCGGCTGAAGGAGGCGGCCTTCTGCACGGCCGTGTAGATCCTGGGTGACTTCATCACGGTGGCGGCGGCCTTCATGGCCAGCTTCTCCGCCGTGGTCCCGGTCTGTTCGGTGTGCTGGTGGCGCAGTTCGACGAGCATCGAGGGGATGTCGATCTTCACGGGGCAGGCGTCGAAGCATGCTCCGCAGAGGCTGGAGGCGTACGGCAGCGAGCTGTTGGGGTCGTCCTTCACCGCGTGCATCCCGGCGAGCTGCGGGGTGAGTACCGCGCCGATCGGGCCGGGGTACGTCGATCCGTAGGCATGGCCGCCCGCGCGTTCGTACACGGGGCAGACGTTGAGGCAGGCCGAGCAACGGATGCAGTTGAGCGCCTCACGGCCGATCGTGTCGGCGAGCGCGGCGGTGCGGCCGTTGTCGAGGAGGACCAGGTGGAAGTCCTGCGGTCCGTCGCCCGGTGTCACGCCGGTCCACATCGAGGTGTACGGGTTCATCCGCTCGCCGGTCGAGGAGCGGGGCAGCAACTGGAGGAAGACCTCCAGGTCCTGATAGCGCGGCAGGACCTTCTCGATGCCCATCACCGTGATGAGGGTCTCCGGCAGGGTCAGGCACATCCGGCCGTTCCCCTCCGACTCGACCACCGTCAGGGTGCCGGTCTCGGCGATACCGAAGTTGGCACCGGAGACGGCCACCTTGGTCGTCATGAACTTCTCACGCAGATAGGCGCGGGCCGCGGCGGCGAGGTGCGCGGGCACGTTGTCGAGATCCGGGTCGACGCCGGGGATCTCGTCCAGGAAGATCTGCCGGATCTCGTCGCGGTTGCGGTGGATCGCGGGCACCAGGATGTGTGAGGGTTTGTCGTCGGCGAGCTGCACGATGAGCTCTGCCAGGTCGGTCTCGTACGGGGTGATGCCGGCCGCTTCGAGGTGCTCGTTGAGGCCGATCTCCTGGGTGGCCATCGACTTGACCTTGATGACCTCGCTGCTGCCGGTCGCCCTGATCAGCCGTGTGACGATCTCGTTGGCCTCGACGCCGTCGCGCGCCCAGTGGACGGTGCCGCCGCGGTCGGTGACCTTCTGCTCCAGTTGTTCCAGGAGTTCGGGAAGCCGGTTCATGGTGTCGGTCTTGATGGCCGATCCGGCGTCGCGCAGCCGCTCCCAGTCGGGGAGTTCACCGGTGACGTGGAGGCGCTTGGTCCGGATGGTGCGGGTGGCCCTGCCGAGGTTGCGGCGCAGCTGCTCGTTGCGGAGCTCGTCGTGGGCGGCCTCGGGGAACTTCCGGTCGCCGCGCAGGTTTCCCGTGCCGTAGGGGGAGCGGGGCGGGGCGGCGGGCATGCCGAGGAACGTGCTCATCGGGCGGCCTCCATCAGGGCGTACGGCGCGGTACGGGTGGATCCGAGGATCTGGGCGAGATGCAGGGTGCGGGTACCGGACCTGATGCGGGAGAGCCCGCCGCCGATGTGCATCAGGCAGGAGGAGTCACCGGCGGTGCACACGGCGGCGCCGGTGGACAGGACGTGACGCATCTTGTCCTGGAGCATGGCGGTGGAGGTCTCGGCGTTCTTCACCGCGAAGGTGCCGCCGAAGCCACAGCAGGAGTCGGCCTCGGGGAGCTCGGCCAGGTCGATCCCCTCGACGGCTCGCAGAAGCCTCAGCGGCTTGTCACCGACCCGGAGCATGCGCAGGGAGTGGCAGGTGGGGTGGTAGGTGACGCGGTGCGGGAAGTACGCGCCGACCTGGGTGACCCCGAGGACGTCGACGAGGAATTCGGAGAGCTCGTACGTCTTGGCCTTGACCGTGGCGACCCCGGCGCGCAGCACGGCGTCCCCGTAGCGCTCGGCGACGATCTCGTGCTGGTGGCGGACCGAGCCGGCGCACGAGCCGGACGGCATGACGACCGCGTCGATCGAGGCGTCGCCGAACTGGTCGGCGAAGTTGCGCACCAGCGGGACGGGTTCACGCTGGTAGCCGGTGTTGACGTGCATCTGGCCGCAACAGGTCTGGTCCGGCGGGAAGACCACCTCGTGGCCCAGGCGGGCGAGCAGTACCGCGGTGGATCTCACCGCCTCCGGGAAGAGGGTGTCTCCCAGACAGGTGGCGAAGAGTCCGATACGCATGGGGCCTCCCCGGTCGCTTTATGGTCCGACCATACTAGCCTCGGTCCTAGTGGGGAAGTCCGTGGGCGCGCCCGGTGGAGGAATACGGAAACGGGAGCGGGGACGGTGCGTCCGCACCGTCCCCGCTCCCGTCGACAGCAGCGTGTTCGCCCTACGGGGCGTCGTTCTCGTCGACCAGCGTTCCGTGCAGGCCCCGGATGTGTTCTTCGACCAGGTCCGCCGCCTCGCCGCCCCGCCCCTCGCGCACCAGCCGCAGCAGCTGCGCGTGCTGGGCGTTCAGGGCGCCCGCCGTCGCCGGCCAGTCCTCGGCCTCTTCCAGCGCCCGCAGGATCAGCGGGCGGACGGATTCGCGCACCGCCGAAGTGAGCGTCGAAGTGAGGGCGTTGCCCGAACTCCCGGCGATCAGCACATGGAAGCGGGTGTCGAGGTCGTTGAAACCGGCAGCGCTCACATCCGGCTCGCCCATCCTCCGGACGAGTTCCGCCGCCGCGTCCAGGTCCTCGGCCCGGGCGTGCCGGGCGGCGGCCTCCCAGCTCGACCGCTCCAGGACGACGCGTGCCTCCAGCACGTCGTGCAGACCGTAACTGCCCAGCGCGAAGTGCAGGCGCAGCAGACGGCCGAGCGCGTCGTCCGGGTTACGGACGATGCGGGCCCCGGAGTCCGGGCCCCGGCCGGGCTGGGCGACCAGAACACCGATGGTCTCCAGCACCCTGAGCGCCTCGCGCAGCGCGGACCGGCTCACGCCGAGCACGGGCGCGAGCTCCCGCTCGGGCGGCAGACGGTCGCCCGCCTTGAGCTCTCCGGTGAAGACCCGCTCCTCGATGCTCTGGAGTACGAGCTCGTGGGTGCGGGACTGCCGTACGGGCTGCCACTCCACGGGCATCCGCTACTCCCTGTTCCGGACGATCAGCATGGTCCGACTATGTCACAGAGGGTATGTGGTCGGACCAAAACCCCGAGGACGGCCCAGCGGGGGCCGACGCGCTGCCCGGCGACCCGGGGCGCGGCTGCGGCCGTGCTGCGCGTTTCATGCGATTCTCACCCGGTGCGCCTACGGTGCTCCTGTGACCCAGACGACACCGCCCGGCTGGCATCCAGACCCCGGGCACTCAGGAATCGGCCCCCTGCACGAACGCTGGTGGGACGGGAGCCGCTGGACCGACCACCTCCGGATACCGCCTGCGACGGTCCGGCGCCGTCGCATACGCATCGGCGCGAGCATCGCCGCAGGAGCCGTCGTCCTGGCGGCGGTCGGCGGCGGCGCCTACCTGCTGGGCGACAGTTCGGACAGCCGCACCGACACGTCGGCCACAGCCCCCGCGCCTTCGGAGAGCCCTCGTCTCCCAGGTGCTCCGGGCGGTGGCGGGCAGGACGGCGGCGAAGGCCTGAGCCCGGACCAGCAGATGCCGCAGACGGAGGAGGGGTACGCCACCGACGCGGCCAGCGGGATCAGCATCCCCGTGCCCGACGGCTGGACCGGCCGGTCCGGGCCGGTCGGCGCGGGAGTGACGACCGGCGAGTACGCCTGCCCCGGCGACGAGGCCCAGACCTGTGTGCGCGGCGGGGTGTTCTCCGCACCGGCTCAGGCCCTGGAGGTCGAGGCGACCACGGCGAAGGCGGCGGCGGAGGCCGACATCGAGGCGAACGCCGAGGAGTCCTACGGCGAGAAGATCTACGGCGGCATCACCTCGCACGAGGAGCTCAAGTCCGAGGCGGTCACGGTCGCCGGGCAGAAGGGCTACCTGGTGCGCTGGAAGGTGGTGACGAAGAACGGCGACGACGGATACGTCGAATCGCTGGCGTTCCCCTCCCCCCGCATCAAGAGCATGCTGGTGGTCGTCCGCTCGGGCTTCGACATCAACGCCGAGGCACCGAAGCTCTCGGTCCTGGACGACATCACCAAGGGCATCAAGAAAGCGGAAGGAACCGGCTCGGCTTCCGGTTCCGGCCGGACGGCCTGAGGATCCCGACCACGCCTCGCAGGCCGTACCGGGCACTCCCGGTACGGCCTCCGCTCCCGCGGATCCCGGGGACGGCCAGGAGGACTCCGTACGGACAGCGGGCCCGTAAGGACAGCGGGTCTGTGCGAACAGGGGGCCTGTGACCGAGCCCGGTGTGCCGTGACACCCCGGGCCCACCGCGCCGGCACCCGCACCTCTCCTCGTTCTCGTACCGTTGGAGGAGACGTGACCCATTCCGGAGGCGGGAGCCATGCACACCCCCGAGTTTCCCGGCGACGCCGATCCGGTGCAGGACGGACTGTTCGGTTTCGAGGACCTGAGCGAGCGGCCTGAGGGCCACGAGCCCGCCGGGCCCTCCTTCCGCGACTCCGACCGGGCGCGCCGCATGCTTTCGGTGCGCGAGATCCATGCCGAACCGGGTGCCGCGGCCTCACCGAGAGGGCTGCAGGTCCTCGCGCGGTTCCCGGACGCCGACGTGCTGCCGATCGAGTCCCACTGGCGTATCCCGGAACTGCACGGAAACAGGGGGAACGCCGAACGCTGGGTCCGGATCAAGAGCACGGTCCTGGTGCTCGGTGAGAAGAAGACGCTCACCGTCCGGGCCAACGGCCGGTCCGCGGACTGGATCGCCCCCGGGGCCTCCAACGGCTGCGCCATGGCGTGCGCCTACTGCTACGTACCGCGGCGCAAGGGGTACGCGAACCCCATCACCGTCTTCACCAACATCGACCGCATCATTGCCCGGCTGCACCGGCACATCGCCGGCCAGGGTCCCAAGAGGGAGCCGAACCAGTGCGATCCGGAGGCCTGGGTCTACGACATCGGGGAGAACAACGACTGTTCCGTCGATGCGTTGATCAGCGAGAACACCGCTGATCTGGTGCGGGCCTTCTCGCGGTGGCGCACGGCCAAGGCGTCCTTCGCCACCAAATTCGTCAATCCGGATCTCCTCCTGCTCGAACCCCGCGGGCGCACCCGTGTGCGGTTCTCCGTGATGCCACCGGACGACTCGCGCCTGCTGGACATCCGCACCAGTCCTGTCGAGGAGCGCATCGCGGCGGCGGCGGACTTCGCCGAGGCCGGGTACGAGGTGCACTTCAACCTCTCCCCCGTCGTCATCAGACCCGGCTGGGAACAGGCCTGGGGCCTGCTGCTCCAGCACATGGACGACGTCCTCCCGGACACGGTCAAGCAACAGGCGGCAGCCGAGGTGATCATGCTGACGCACAACCGGGAGCTTCATGACGTCAACATGTCCTGGCACCCGCGCGCCGAGGACACCATCTGGCGTCCGGAAATCCAGCAGGCGAAACTTTCGCAGAACGGCAGCTGGAACGTGCGCTACCGCGAGGCCACCAAGGCCGCGGCGGTGGAAACGGTGCGCCAGCTGGTGCACACGCACGCTCCGTGGCTGCCGGTCCGCTACGCGTTCTGACGCCCCCGAGGGGCGAAGAGGCCCAGCGTCCCGGTCAGGCAGCGCGCCCAGGCGCTGGGGCCACGGACCAGGGCGCCGCGCAGGGTCAGCACGTTGTGCAGGGTGTGGCAGGCGTTCTCCGTCACGCACAGGACGCCGAGCTCCGGAAGGCGGAAGTTCATCCCGGCCGGGGCCTCGGTGCCGGGGGTGAGCTGGAAGACCATGCGCACACCGTCGGCGGTCTCCGTATGGCCCGTGGTGGTGATGTCCAGGGTGGGGGCGATCAGGCCGATGCTGCCGAGCGAGGTGGTCTGCCGGGGACCGCAGCCGATCTGTCCCGCGGGCCCCTCGGGCAGCGCGGCGCCGTACATGTATCCGGACCGGCGTCCCATGGCCGTCCCGGTCATGACGTTCTCGCTCGCCGCGTGCCCCAGGAATCCGGCGGGGGCCCGGTCACGGGGGCTCTGCGGTGCGGCGGGGTTCTTCTGCTGGATGCCGGCCATGTCCTCGGTTTCTTCTCGGGCCGGGAGCGGGCAGGCGCGGTGCCGCGCCGGTGGAGCAGGCGCGGTGCCGCGCCGGGCGGGGCCGTCCGTGAGCCGGAAACCCCTTCAGGCGAGCGTCACCGGTGACTTGGCGATGCCGTTGCGCTGGATCTCGGAGGTTCCCGTGTTGATTCATCCCTGCCGCGGCAGCCCCGCACCGACCCGCTCAGCCGTCTCGCGCAGCCAGATGTGGGCCGCGTCATGCGTATGCACGGGGTGCCACCACAGCGCTTCCCGCAGGGGCACCGCCTCGTACGGCGGCTCCACCGTACGTACAGCGGAGAGCGGCGCGAGGAGCCGTGCCAAGCGCGCCTGGATCAGGGCGACGCGCCGGGTTCCGGCCACCAGCAGTGGCAGCAACTGGAAGCTGTCGACGGAGACTTCCACCCGCGGTTCGACGCCCAGCATGCCGACCTGGCGCACAGCGGGGGCGTCATAGGTGCGCTGGTAGGTGACCCAGGGCAGTCGTGCCAGGTCCCCCCGGGTGAGCTTGTCCTCGACACCCGGGTGGTCCTCCGCGACGAGGAAGACCCAGCGATCGTCGTAGAGATCGGTGGCCGGAAAGCCGCTGATGACGCCGTGCGGCATGAGCAGTCCGTCGGTGGCACTCAGCAACGTTGCCGTGTCGTCCACGACCGTTGCCGGAGTCTGGGTGAAGCGCAGCCGGATGCCGGGGGCCTCCTCGTGGACCACACGGGCGAGTTCGGTGCCGAAGACGGCAACGGCATAGTCGGAGCCCGCGAGTACGAACTCGCGGCTCTCCCTCGCCGGGTCGAAGTCGGCCTGACTGGCGAAGAGGCGCTCCAGCAGGTCGTACGCCGTGGACGTACGGCCGAGGAGGACCTGACCGAGGGCGGTGAGTTCGTAATGGCCACCGGCACGGGCGAGCAGGTCATCGTCGAAGTGGCGGCGCAGCCGGGCGAGGGCAGCACTCATGGCGGGCTGGCTGAGTCCGATGCGCTGACCGGCGCGGGTGACGTTGCGCTCCTCCAGCAGGGCACGCAGGGCTACGACGAGGTTGAGGTCGAGGCGAGCCAGATTCATGGGTCTTTCCTTTGCCGTACATCTCTGACCAGGGACTATAAACGCAACAGATGCACAATATCCGCCGAATCGATTTCCCTGATCACGGGTGACGGGTCCACATTGGTGAGACCGCAATCAGAAGGACATGTCCGTGAAACCTGCCTCCTCGTCCGCGTCGTTCGCCGGCCCCTTCGCCCTCGGCACCCTGTCCGCCTCGGGCGGACCGGCGTTCCCCGCCCTCGTCACCGCCGACGCCCAGGTCGTCGATCTGCGCGTCGCCTTCGCCGACGCATCCCTGTCCGCCCGAGACCTGTTCGAGGACTGGGACGCGACCCTGCCCCGGCTGCGTGCGCTCGCCGAGGACCCGGGCCCGGTCCGCGGTCCGCTGGCGGACTTCCGGGTACACGCGCCGGTCGAGCCGCGCCAGGTGTTCCAGTCCGGCGCCAACTACCGGCAGCACGTCATCGACCTGCATGTCGCGCACCGCGCGCCCGGTGACGACCGGCCCGAGGAGGAG
>NZ_DATMVN010000523.1:0-3775 GCF_035563135.1 Streptomyces sp. | reverse complement strand
GCCGCGGGAGCGGGCGCCGCGGGATCGGACGGTTCCGGACCGGTGGGTACGAACGCGGGCGCGGGCGGCGGCAGTACGGGCGGCCAGCAGGTGCCGGCCGGCTCGCCGATCCCCGACTGCACCCCCGCCGTACTGCAGTTGAGCCTGAAGACGGACATCAGCTACGGACCCGCCGAAGAGCCGGAGTTCCGGCTGAGCGCCAGGAACACCTCGGCTGCCGACTGCAAGGCCGACTTCGGCCCGAAGAGCGCGGTGCTCACGGTCTCCGAGGCGGGCGAGGACGACAAGCAGGTGTGGTCCTCCGAGGACTGCCCGAAGAACGGCGCCTTCTTCCTGAGGGTCCCGGCGGGAGCGACGGTCGTCCACACCGTGGAGTGGGACCGCAGGGGGAGCGCACCCCGGTGCGCGACGCCGCCCGTCCGGGCCGCGGCCCCGGGGACGTATCTGCTGGAGGCCGAGATCCCGGGCGAGACCGTCCAGCGCGCCTCGTTCGTGCTGGCCAAGGACTGACCGCCCGGACGACGGCCGGGGGAGCCGGAGCCGGGGCGCCCGGCGGGCGACGGCCGCGCCCCGGCTGCCGGGCCCCGGCCGCTGCCCGGAAAGTCCTAGACGTACCGCTCCAGGATCGAGGACTCCGCCAGCCGCGACAGGCCCTCCCGCACGCTCCTGGCCCGCGCCTCGCCGACCCCGTCCACGGCCTGGAGGTCGTCCACGCTCGCGGCCAGCAGCTTCTGCAGGCCGCCGAAGTGCTCCACCAGCCGCTCGATGATCGTCCCGGGCAGCCGCGGCACCTTCGCCAGCAGCCGGAAGCCCCGCGGGGAGACCGCCGAGTCCAGCGTCTCCGGCGAGCCGCTGTAGCCCAGGGCCCGTGCCACCACGGGTAGTTCGAGCAGCTCGGTGTGGGTGAGCGTGTCCAGCTCGCCCAGTGCCTCCGAGACCGTACGGGACCGCTTCGCGGTCGGTTCGGGCACGTAGTCGCGCACGACCAGCTCGCGCTCCGGCTCCACACCCGCGATCAACTCGTCCAGCTGGAGCGACAGCAGGCGGCCGTCGGTGCCCAGCTCCACCACGTATTCGGCGATCTCGGTGGCGATGCGGCGCACCATCTCCAGCCGCTGCGAGACCGCCGTCACGTCCCGCACGGTCACCAGGTCCTCGATCTCCAGTGCGGAGAGGGTGCCGGCGACCTCGTCCAGCCTGAGCTTGTACCGCTCAAGGGTGGCGAGCGCCTGGTTGGCGCGGGACAGGATCGCGGAGGACTCCTCCAGGACCCGCCGCTCCCCGTCCACGTACAGCGCG
This sequence comes from Streptomyces sp., assembly GCF_035563135.1. Lineage (GTDB taxonomy): Bacteria > Actinomycetota > Actinomycetes > Streptomycetales > Streptomycetaceae > Streptomyces. Next base: position 2,476 of record NZ_DATMVN010000523.1, on the reverse strand, counting down.
ATCAGACGCATCGACTGGGACACCGACACCACCGGGAAACCGCACGCCTTGGAGACGCGGTCCGCCGTGCGGTGGCGGGTGCCCGTCTCCTCGGTGGGGATGGAGGCGTCCGGGACCAGCTGCACACCGGCCCGCAGGATCTTGGTGATGTCCTTGTCGAGGATCATCGCGCCGTCCAGCTTGCACAGTTCACGCAGGCGCGTCGCGGTGAACTCCACGTCGAGCACGAAGCCGCCGGTGCACATGGACTCGACGGTTCTGTCCATGCCGAGGACGATCAGCCCGCCGGTGTTGCCGCGGAGGATGCGCTCCAGGCCGTCGCGGAGGGCCGTTCCGGGCGCGACCGCGCTCAACGAGGCGCGCATCAGCGCCTCGTTACCCGTGCCTTGGCCGGACTTTCCGGGCGATGCTGCCCGGTCGTTGGCTGCCACTGCACTCCTCCGGTCACAGGTTCGGGGTGCCCTTGCGTCCCTCATACCGTTCGTAGGGGCGGGCGAGACCAGGGCAAAGTCTACCGGCGTGCGCCGTCCTCCTGTGGTCCGTCCGGCCGAGACCGGCGGGGGAGGACTCGCAGGGCGTCGCCCATGTCGGCCACTTCTGTGACCTTCATACCGGCCGGGACCTGCCCCGGGTCCCTCGGAACCAGGGCGTGCTTGAACCCGAGACGGTACGCCTCCGCCAGCCTGCGCTGGACCCCGGTCACCCTTCTGACCTCCCCGGCGAGACCCACCTCACCGATCGCGACCAGGTTCTTGGGGAGCGGTGTGTCACTGGCCGCGCTGGCCAGCGCGAGGGCGATCGCGAGGTCGGCGGCCGGCTCGGTGAGCTTCACGCCGCCCACCGTCGCACTGTAGATGTCCCGTTTGCCGAGCGCACTGATCCGGCCCCGCTGTTCCAGAACGGCCAGCATCATCGAGACCCTGGAGGTCTCCAGGCCCGACGTGGTGCGCCGTGGCGAAGGGATCTGCGAGTCGACCGTCAGGGCCTGCACCTCGGCGACGAGCGGACGCTTGCCCTCCAGGGTGACCGTCAGGCAGGTGCCCGGGACGGGCTCGTCGCGCCGGGTGAGGAAGAGTCCGGAGGGGTCGGCGAGGCCGGTGATGCCCTCGTCGTGCAGCTCGAAGCAGCCGACCTCGTCCGTGGCGCCGTACCTGTTCTTGACGCCCCGTACGAGCCGGAGGCGGGCGTGCCGGTCGCCCTCGAAGGACAGCACCACGTCGACGAGGTGCTCCAGGAGCCGCGGCCCCGCGATCGCGCCGTCCTTGGTGACGTGGCCCACCAGGAGCGTCGACATGCCGCGCTCCTTCGAGGCCCTGATGAGTGCTCCCGCGACCTCACGGACCTGTGCCATGCCGCCGGGCGCGCCGTCGATCTCCGGCGAGGCGACGGTCTGCACGGAGTCGAGGACGAGGAGGGACGGCTTGACCGCGTCCAGGTGCCCCAGGACCGCGGAGAGGTCCGTCTCGGCGGCCAGATACAGGTGGTCGTTGATCGCCCCGATGCGGTCGGCCCGCATCCGCACCTGGCTGGCGGACTCCTCGGCCGTGACGTAGAGGGTGCGGTGGTCGTCGCTCGCGGCCTTGGCGGCGACGTCCAGGAGCAGCGTCGACTTGCCCACGCCCGGCTCGCCCGCGAGCAGCACGACGGCGCCGGGCACGAGGCCTCCGCCGAGCACCCGGTCCAGCTCCCCGACCCCGGTCGAGCGGGCCGTCGCCTGCCGGCTGTCGACCTGGCCGATCGGCACGGCGGCGGTGGAGACCCGGCCCGCGGCGGTGGTGCGGACCGCGGGGGCGCCGCCGAACTCCTCGACCGTCCCCCAGGCCTGGCACTCGGGGCAGCGGCCGAGCCATTTGGCGGTCGTCCAGCCGCATTCGGTGCAGCGGTAGGACGGGCGGTCCTTCGCGGATTTCGTACGGGCAGCCATGGCGTCACCGTATAGGCGGGGTCTGACAGCCCCGGCACGGGCGGGGTCCGGCAGCTCCGGAACGGGCGGGGTCCGGCAGTCCTGGCCGTGGCACGGGAGATGAAGGCGTGCCCGATGCGACGATTTCGGCGGAATCAGGGATTCCTGTCCCCTTTCGAGAGAGAGCGTCACCCGTAAGGGTTAAATGTCGGAAAGTACTGGCAGAGTTCCGCCCCTGGCTGCCTACGGTCGCCACGTGACGAGCAGCAGTCTGGAGACCTCCACGCACACCACCGGCGCACACCGGGCGCACCGTCGCGAGGCCCGCCTTTCGGCGCAGCGGACGCCCGCAGGCGACGAGCCGTATCTCGACGGCCTGTTCACCTACTGCCTCTCCGTGCTCTGCGACCACGAGGCGGCGACCGAGGCGCTCGGCTCGGCCCTGGCGATCGCCGAGCGGCAGGACGGCCGGTGCCCCACGGCCGAGGAGGAACGTAAATCCTGGCTGTACGCCCTGGCCAGATGGGTGTGCCTGCGGGCGCTCACCGAGCAGCGGCGGGGCCGCCGGGCGCA
>NZ_DATMVN010000522.1:0-23017 GCF_035563135.1 Streptomyces sp. | reverse complement strand
CCCGAAGAACCTGGCGATGGCCGCCCCCGAGAGGACCGCGATGTGGCTCAGCCCCGGCCTGGTCGCTTTCGCCCGGCTCTGCCGGCCCGTGACCTCCGCGCTGGGAGCCTGCGCCACACTCGTGCTGCGGCTCTTCAAGGTGGAGCCGAAGGACGAGATCGAGGCCGTCTTCACCAGTGAGCAGCTCAACCGTCTGGTGGAGGACGCGGGCCTGGCCGGCCTGCTGGAACCCGAGGCGCGGGAACGCCTCGGGGACGCCCTGGAGCTGGGCAGCAGGCCCGTCACCGATGTGCTGCTGGACCGGGCGTCCCTGGTGACGGTGGACCCCTCCGTCACCCCGCGCCGCGTGGAGGAGCTGACCGTGCGGACCGGCTACTCCCGCTTCCCCGTCCGCTCGGAGGGCGGCGGCCCGTTCATGGGCTACCTGCACGTCAAGGACGTCCTGGATCTCGAGGACGGCGACCGGGCCGTGCCGCAGCAGGTCTGGCGCCCGATGGCGACCGTACGGGCCGAACTCCCCCTGGACGACGCCCTGACGGTCATGCGCCGCGCTGCCACGCATCTCGCCCAGGTCGCCGACGCGTCGGGCAGGGTGCTCGGCCTGGTCGCCATGGAGGACGTCCTGGAGATGCTCGTGGGCGAGGTCCGCGACCCGGCCCACCGAGTCTCGGCGCCCCGCCGCACGGTGGAGGCGCCGAGGACGAAGGCCATGGCCCCGCTGGGCTGACCCTCCGCCGCCGGGCGGCCCCCTCGGGGACTGTCCGGCGGCCGGCTCACAGGGCTCCGGGCTCCTGCTTCCCTGGGTCCGCCGGGCCGCGCCCGGACAGCACCTCGCCGTAGGCCTGCATCAGATCCGGCAGCCGCAGGGTGGCCAGGTCGTCCCGGGTCGGGGCGGCGACGTAACCGGACAGCCGCAGATCGCGGTAGGCGCAGCTCTTCTCGTACAGGGTGCGCAGGAAACGGCCGTTGCCCAGCTCGTCGATCCAGCCCTGGTCGACCACGTGGCCGCTGATGCTGCGCAGCTCGTCGAGGGACTCCTCGTCCCACGCGTCGCCGTTCTCGGCGGCCAGCACCCCGCCGATCGCGGTGAGTTCGAGGGGACGGTAGCTCGGGAAGTCGACCCGCGTGGTGAAGCGCGAGGAGAGCCCCGGGTTGGTGGAGAGCAGCCGGTCCATGCCCTCGGGATAGCCGGCGAGGATGACGACCAGATGGTCCCTGTTGTCCTCGGCCCGCTTGAGGAGGACCTGCAGTGCCTCGTCGCCGTACGCGTCGCCTTTGCTGTAGCCGGAGTTGGAAAGGCTGTACGCCTCGTCCACGAACAGCACGCCGCCCAGTGCCGAATCGATCAGCTCGTTGGCCTTCACCGCGGTCTGCCCGAGGAACTCGCCCACCAGGTCGGACCGTTGGGCTTCCACCAGGTGGTCGCCGCCGAGGAGCCCGAGTGCGTAGAAGACCCTGCCCAGGATGCGGGCCACCGTGGTCTTGCCCGTCCCTGACGGGCCGGAGAAGACGAAATGGCGCTTCGGAGGCTGCACCGGCAACCCCTGCTCCGCACGCAGCCGCGCCATGTTCAGCTGGGCGGACAGGGCTTTGACCTGGCGTTTCACAGGTTCGAGCCCGACCATGCGTTCGAGCTCGGCCAAGGCCTCCGCGAGCATCACCGGGTCGCTCGGCCCCGCAGGGAAGACGGCGGCCCGCGGTGCCCCGAGCTTCGCCCGTGTCCCGTCACCGCCGCCGGCCGCGGACGGCGGCACCACAGCGCCGGGTACGGCCTGCGGGTCGCCGCCCAGCAGGGGCTCACGGCCGTCCACGAGATCGGTGCCGAGCACCAGGTCCCCGTCCGCCCGGGCCTCCACACCCGTGCCGGTGCCGTCCGAACCGATGCCGGCCAGCGACACCGCGGCGAGGTCGGCGGCCTCGTCGTAACCGTCCCCCTCGGAGATCGCCGCGAGTCTGGCCGAGGTGTCCATGAAAGCCGGGTCCACGCGGTGCACCGCCCGGTACAGCGGCAGGGCCGCCGCACTGCGCCCGGTGCCCTCGTGGGCCCGCGCCAGCCAGTAACGCAGCTCCTTGCGCTGCGGCTGCTCGCTGCGGCAGCGCATCAGCGCGGCGGACAGCAGTGGCTCCGCCTGCCCGTACATCTCCAGGCGCACCCGCGCCATGCCGCCGAAGAGCCCCGCTTCGATGCCGAGCAGCGGATCGTCGATGAGCTGCTCCGTGGTGCGTACGAGCTGCTCCCAGTCCTTGACCAGGTAGGAGCGGCAGGCGTGCAGGAACCGGACCTGGGGGTCGGTGTCGACCGGCGGCAGGCCCGCCAGCGCCCGGTCCAGCTCCGGCACGTGACGGCCGTCCAGCCAGTGCGAGGCGTGCGCGAGGAGCAGATCGCGCGGACTCTCCAGCACCGGCTGCACCCACCACCCCAGCCAGTACCACGAGTTGAGCGTGCGGCGATGGCGGGCGCGCTGCTCACCGAAGCGGTCGCGATGGCGGTACATGCGCAACAGCGCCGTGGCCGTGTCGATCCGCAGCGCGTGCAGCCCCAGCCAGCCGTCAGCCATGCCGGGATCGAAACGCACCGCCGTTCTGAACTCCTCCTCGGCCTGCGGGTACGCGCCCATGGTGTAGGCGTCCACCCCGCGAAGCCAGGCAAGGTCGGCCGGGGCCAGCGTGCCCGGCGTGCCGATGTCCATCAGGTCCCCCACAAACCGTGCCCCCAGAATGCCCTGCCCGCACAGCATGCCCAGCGCGGCGCACCTAATCACCGTGCCGGGGACGGGAATTGACCACACCCGAGAGGCATCGTACCTGCACAGGGAGTGAGCGGTTAAGGGCGTTACCGGCGCTTCGGCGCTGGTGACCCACGGTGAGTGAAGGGCTCGGCCCGACGGGGCGCGAGGGCAGAACGAAGCCCCCGGTCACGGGGGAACAACCGGGGGCTTCGTGTCTGCGGGGGCTCCGAAAAGCCGCACATTGAGAACGTAAGACCTGTACGGGCCCTCGGTCAAGCCGAGTTGAGGTGCCTCCCGGCCATTTTCCGGTGAGCCCGGACGGTGATGCTCAGGCTTCACCGTCCGTGACGATTCGACTCGCCACCGCTGTCGGATGAGGCCCTTCCAGCCACGCGTATCCCGTGGGCATCCGCCGTATCACGCAATCCGCGAAGGGGTACGAGGGATCCACGGCGAAATGCCGCTGCTCGGCGACGGTCCAGCCGTCCCAGAATTCCGAGAGTCCGGGACCGTCGCGGCGCCTGCCCTGTTCCCAGGACGCCTCGCTGCCTCCCTCGATCCACAGCAGTCCGGCGAGGAACGGCCGCACCGCGCGGCGGCCCGCCCCCACTCCCTCGACCAGCATCACGGGGGCGGGATCCAGTGTCCTCGCCGGCCCGAAGCACCGGTTCGTCCAGTCGTACGGGGCGTACCGCGCGGGCTCGCCCCGGGAGAGCGGGTCCAGGACCTGACCGCGGAACCTGTGCGTCCAGGAGAAGAGCTCCTCGTGCGTGGCCAGGTCGTCCAGACGCAGCACGGGGGCGCCGCCGAGCGCCGCGGCCAGCCGGCCGGCGAAGGTGCTCTTGCCGGACCCCGCGTGACCGTCGACCGCGATCAGCCGCACCGGTCCGCAGGACGGCGGCAGGGAGCGCAGCCCGCGCGCGTGGACGGCCAGGTCGTTCATCCCTCCACCCTAAGAGAACCGGCCGGCGGGGCCGTCCCGCGAGGCCGGCCGGCGGGGCTGCCCCGCGAAATCAGCCGGTGGGATTGCCCCGCGAGGACGCGGACCCGCTCCAGGTCCTGCGCGGATGATGCCAGTGGGCCAGACCAATATTGCTCCGGCGGCACGGGCCGAATCACTGGCCGGATCCGGCCCCGACCCGCAATAGTTGGCGCACCGATCGGCGCCCGCAGCCCCAATCCGCTCAACGACCGGGGGTCTCGCCCATGACCAGACCGACTTCACGCAGAACCGTGCTCGCCGCCGCGCTCGCGGCAGCGGCCGGGGCAGGTACTGTGGCCTCCGCCGGCCCGGCGAGTGCCTCCCCCTCCCTCACCTCCCCCTCCCTCGCCCCCTCGTCCCCGGCGACAGCCTCCCTCGTGGACAACCGATTCTGGGCCGCGTACGCCGACTGGCGCTGCGGCTCCTCGGCCGGGACCAGGGCGGTCACCGGCCGACGGCCGGGCCTCGTGATCTCCACTCCCGCCGGCAGCACCGCCTACACCGACCCGCACACCGGCACGACCAGCACCTGGGAGTACGCGACCTGGACCTCACCGGCCCACCGCCCGGCTGTTCCCGCCACCGAGGTGATCGCCTCCTGGAACGCCCACACCCCGCAGGGCACCTGGATCCAGATCGAACTGCGCGGCAGTTACTCGGACGGCACGGACACCCCCTGGTACGTGATGGGCCGCTGGGCCTCCGGCGACACGGACATCCGCCGCACCTCGGTGGACGACCAGAGCGACGGCAGGAGCACGGTCTGGACCGACACCCTCTCGCTGGACGACACGACGAGCGGGCTGCGGCTGGTGTCCTACCGCCTCAGGCTCACCCTGCACCGCACCCCCGGCTCCCGCCTCACTCCGACGGTCCACCGGGCCGGTGCCATGGCCTCGGACATCCCTGACCGCTTCACCGTCCCCGCCGCCGCGCCCCGCACCGTCCGGGAGCTGCCGGTGCCCCGCTACTCGCAGAACGTCCATGTGGGGGAGTACCCCGAGTACGACAACGGGGGCGAGGCCTGGTGCAGCCCTACCTCCTCGCAGATGATCATCGAATACTGGGGCCGCAAACCGACCTCCGAGGATCTGGCCTGGGTGAAACCGGGCCTTGCCGACCCGCAGGTCTGCCACGCCGCCCGCTACACCTTCGACCACCAGTACGAGGGCTGCGGCAACTGGCCTTTCAACACCGCCTATGCCACGACGTACAGGGACATGAACGCCGTGGTCACCCGGCTCGGGTCGCTGACCGACCTGGAGAAGCTGATCGCGGTGGGCATCCCGGTCATCACGTCCCAGTCGTTCCTCAAGGGCGAGCTGACGGGGGCAGGCTACGGGACCTCGGGCCACCTGATGACCGTCATCGGTTTCACGGCCGACGGCGACGTGATCGCCAACGACCCCGCATCACCGTCCAACGACGCGGTGCGCCGCGTCTACCAGCGGCGCGAGTGGGAGAACATCTGGCTACGCACCAAGCGTTACGACGCGAACGGGCAGGTCAGAGGGGGGACGGGAGGGGTCTGTTACGTCTTCTGGCCCGTCGGCCCGGCACCGGCTCAGCACCGCGTTCTGCGGTCGCTCGGGCTGACCTGACCAGGTGCGGCCCCACGGCGGCGTTCGCGGCCGTCAGGTCGTCGAGGCGGCCGTACCGGTCCGGAGCCGCGGGTGTGACACCGGTGACCGGGACGGCCCGTTCACCTCTGCTTATGGCATATGGCCTGAAAGGCCCTTCGTGTTCGTGACGAGTCCCCTGTTGGCTGACACGAACCGATACGCGCACTGTCTACCCAAACTGGGGAGCTATGGGGAAAATCGGACCGCGGGTGCTGGCCGTATTCGCGCCGGCCATGAGCGCTGTCATGCTGTCGACCACAGGCGCCGCCGCTGCGCCCTACGACCCCTACACGGGAACGAATCCGTACACCACCGGATGCGCGGCTGACGCGGTCACCATCGGCACCCGCCAGATCCGCAGCCCTCAGGCGGTGTTCGGGACGATGGAGGTGCGCTACTCACCGAGTTGCCAGACCAACTGGGTGCGTGCCGTCATGAGTGTTTCGAACGCCTCGAACGTGGTCACCAAGGGGGTCCGGCGTATTTCCGGTCAGCCTGACGGGCAGGGCGGCTGGCTCGGGTTCTACGAGAACTACGAGTACGACCCGGCAACCGGTAGCTCGTTCGGCATGCAGGTCTTTGCTCCGGGCGCCACGTGCATCACAGCCATGGCCATCGTGCGTAACGCATCCGGTCAGCCAGTCGCCTTCACCGGAGCGAGCGCGAGCAACGCGTGGGAAGGTTTCTGCTGAGAGACCGCCTTGCCGGACGGTGCAGCGTACGCCAACACCCGGAGCGCCGACCGCACCAGTACCAGCCGCACCCGATCGCTCGCCGAATCCACCGCCCGCACCCCGGCCCTCGCCGACACGGGACGCGAACTCCTCACTGGACTCGGTCTTCGACGCGCCCGCGTCGGAGCGGTCTTTCTGCAAGCCGAACGGGCCTTGGGTCAAGGCCCGTGGCCGGCCGCTGACACGAGGTGGTGCTTCGTATCGTGGTGGCTGACGTGGAGCGGTACATCCGCAGGTGGCCCACTGTCATGAAGGTGGTACATCGCATGCCCGGGGCGGTGGCCTGCTGCTCCGGTTCGCCGGTGAACGACTGTGTTCCTGGCCGGGTGCGGCAGGTTCCGTCACCTCACGACACGGGGTCGGTCAGGCGTAGTGGCGGTAGACGGCCTGGGCGACGCAGGCCGGCTTGTCGCTGCCGTCGACCTCGATGGTGAACGTCAGCGGCATCTGCACGCCGTTGCCCTTGACCTCCTCCACGGTGCCGACGGCGCCGTGCAGGCGGATCTTCGCGCCGACCGGCACAGGACTGAGGAAACGGACCTTGTCCAGGCCGTAGTTGACGCTCATCTTGATCCCGGTGATGGTGAGCAGTTCGCCGAAGAGCGGGATGATGAGGGAGAGGGTCAGGTAGCCGTGGGCGACGGGGCCGCCGAAGGGTCCGTCCTTGGCCCTTTCCGGATCCGTGTGGATCCACTGGTGGTCGTCGGTGGCGTCGGCGAAGGTGTTCACTCGGTTCTGGGTGATGTCGAGCCATTCGGTGCGGCCGAGGTCGGTTCCGCTGAGGGCCTTGAGTCCGTCGGGGCCGTCGGCGACGGAGGGCATGGAAGATCCTTTCGATGGCACGGGCAGCAGGGGGCGCTGCCGGTGAGAGGGGGTTGTCCGGGCGTCCGTCACGGGTGGGGACGCTCGGTGGGAGCAGGCGCGTAGGTGTGGCGCACGGCGGGTTTGATGATCTTTCCGGAGGCCGTACGGGGCAGGGTTTCGGTCAGGACCAGGGACTTGGGAATCTTGTACTTGGCGAGCCGGCCTTGCAGGTGGCCGAGGATGTCGTCCTGGTCGGCGCGGGTGTCGGGCCTGAGGACGACGACGGCGCGGCCGACCTCGCCCCAGACCGGGTCGGGCACGCCGATGACCGCGCATTCGGCGACGGCGGGATGGGTGAGCAGCACGTCCTCGACTTCGGCCGGGTAGACGTTCTCGCCGCCTGAGACGAACATGTCCTTGACCCGGTCGACGATGTAGACGTACCCGTCGTCGTCCGTCCGGGCGATGTCGCCGGTGCGCAGCCAGCGGCCGTCGGTGAAGGCCGCCTCGGTGTCCTCGGGCCGGTTCCAGTAGCCGGTCATGACGTGGGGGCCCTGGACCAGGATCTCGCCGCGCTCGCCCGGCCCGGCCTCGCTGCCGTCCGGCATGACGACGCGGGTGTCGGTGAAGAAGTGCGGCACCCCGGCGGAGCCGGCCTTGGCCGAGGTCTGTTCCCGGTCCAGGAAGAGGACGCCGGGGGACGCCTCGGTCATGCCGTAGCCCTGGCTGAAGGCGAGGCCGCGGTCGAGGTAGGTGGCGATGGTGCGGGCGGGCACAGGGGCGCCGCCGCAGTTGAGGGTGCGCAGGCTGGACAGGTCCGTGGTCTCCCAGCGGGGCCGGGCGGCTATGGCGTCGTACATGGTGGGGACGCCGAACATGTACGTGACGCGCAGGTCCTCGATCAGTTCCAGGACGCGTTCGGCGTCGAAGGCACCGAGGAGGACGACCCTGCCGCCCTTGAGCAGGGTGGGCAGACAGGTCATGTTGAGGCCGGCGGTGTGGAACAGCGGGGCTACGACGAGGGTCACCTCGTCGCCGGCCAGGTCGGTGTCGACGAGGATGTTGACGCTGTTCCAGGTGATGTTGGCATGGGAGAGGACGGCGCCCTTGGAACGGCCCGTGGTTCCGGAGGTGTACATGATCATGCATGGGTCATCGGGCGCCACGGTCTCGTCCAGCGGACCGGTCCCGGCTCCGGCGAGCAGCTCTTCGTAGCCGAGGGCTCCGTCCTGGTCGGGTCCTGCGACCGAGATCCGGCGCCGTACGCCCGCCTCGGCCGCCGCAGCACGGGCCGCTTCGGCCTGCTCGGGTCCGTGGACGAGGAAGGCGCTGCCCGAGTCGGCCAGGTTGTAAGCCAACTCTGTTGTCGCGAGCCGGGTGTTGAGCGGGACGAAGACCGCCCCCAGCGTCCCTGCGGCGAACAGGGTCTCCAGGAAAGCCGGGTGGTTGGGGGCGAGGTAGGCGACGCGGTCACCGTGTTCCGCGCCCAGGGCGCGCAGGGCGTGGGCGAGACGCAGGACGCGCCGGTGCAGGTCCCGGTAGGTCCAGGTGCGGCCCTCGTGGACGACGGCGGTGCGGTCGGGGGTCTTACGGGCCCTGCGTGCCGGCCAGGAGCCGATGCCTTGGTTCAACACGAGCGGTTCCTTCAGTCGGTGAGGAGGCCGAGCAGGCGGGCGGCGTTCTCCTTGAGGATCTTCGGCCGGACCTCGGGCTTGATGTCGAACTTCTCGAAGTCGGCGAGCCACCGGTCGGGGGTGATGACGGGGTAGTCGGAGCCGAAGAGGACCTTGTCCTTGAGCAGGGCGTTCGCGTAGCGCACGAGCTGCGGCGGGAAGTACTTCGGGGACCGGCCGGACAGATCGATGGACACCTGCGGCTTGTGGGTGGCCACCGCCAGGGCCCCGTCCTGCCAGGGGAAGGGCGGGTGGGCGAGGATGATCCGCAGTCCGGGAAAGTCGACCGCGACGTCGTCGACCAGCATCGGGTTGGAGTACTTCAGGCGGATGCCGCCGCCCGGGACGCCGGCGCCGATGCCGGTCTGGCCGGTGTGGAACAGGGCGGGCACGCCGAGTTCCTGGATGGCCCCGTACAGGGGGTGGGCGGGAGGGTCGTTCGGGAGGAACGCCTGGATGCTGGGGTGGAACGTGAAGCCGCGGACGCCGTACTGCTCCACCGGCCGCCGTGCCTCGCGCACGCCCGCACGGCCCTTGTGCGGGTCGATGCTCGCGAAGGGGATCAGGAGGTCGGCGTGGGCGGCGCAGCTCTCGGCGATCTCCTCGATGGTCGGCTGCCGATGGCCGTGGGCCTTGAAGTACTTCTCGGAGGCACCGAACAGTTCCGGGCTCAGCGCCCCGTGGCCGTCCTTGGAGACTTCCGCGTGCGTGTGCACGTCGATGGCGGTGATCCGGTCGAGGCCGAGCGCGAGGTCGGCCATGTCTACGCCTCCGGGGCCTTGGGCGCGGGGATGCCGTAGGTCTCGGGCTCGGCTCCGACGCCGTCCGGCCACTCGGAGGCGATGGCGTCGGCGCTCCAGCCGCCGTCGGCGAAGGCGACGGCCTTCTCCTTGGGGTGTGCCCACAGGGCCAGCCGGTCGCCGCCGATGCCGATCGCCTGGCCGGTCACTCCGTCGGAGCCGTCCGAGGCCAGGAAGGTGATCAGGGCGGCGACGTCCTCGACGGTGCCGAGGCCCTCGTCCTTGCGCAGCCAGTCCGGCAGCGGCCTGCCGGTGCGCTCGGACTCCTCGATGACCGGGGCGAACGCCGGGATGGTCTTGGTCATCTCGGTGGCGGCGACGGGGACGACGGCGTTGACGGTGATGCCGGCGCGGCCCAGTTCCATGGCCCAGGTGCGGGCCATGGCGACGACGCCGGCCTTAGCGGCGGCGTAGTTGGTCTGGCCGAAGTTGCCGCGCTGTCCGGCGGGCGAGGAGATGAGGACGAGCCGGCCGCCGGTGCCCTGTTCGCGCATGCGGACGGCCGCCGCGCGGGCACAGGTGAAGGTGCCGCGCAGATGGACACGGACGACGGCGTCGAAGTCGTCGTCCGTCATCTTCCACAGCACGCGGTCGCGCAGGATGCCGGCGTTGCTGATGAGCACGTCCAGGCGGCCGAACTCTTCCACCGCCGTGTCGACCAGTCGCTGGGCCGCCTCGCTGCCGCCCACCGCCGCGACGACGCCGGTGGCCGTGCCGCCCCCGGAGGTGATCGAGGCGACGGCGGCGTCGACGACGGCCTGGTCGACGTCGTTGACCACGACGGCGGCGCCGGCCGCGGCGAGTGCCTGCGCGTAAGCCAGTCCGAGACCGCGTCCGCTGCCGGTGACGATGGCGACCTTGCCCTGGAGATCCATGAGGGATGCCTCTCGCAGGAAGTGGAGAAGAGGTGAAAGAGGGATGCCGAAAGGCCGGCGCGGGCCGGAACCGACAGGAATCCTGATGAATGGCAGTCTGCACAACCAACAGGATTCCTGTCAATGTTCCAGGGTGGGACGGTCGCCGCCGGGTGGCGCCCGGTACGACGGCGGACCCCGGTCGCCGCGCACGGGCCGACACGACGGAAGGACGGACGTGAGCACCTCACCCCTCTACCTGCTCAAGAGGACGGAGCCGGCGGTGCGCGCCCGCTTGGAGGAGCTGCTCGGGCCCGCCGGGATCACGGCACTGCAGTACACCGCCCTGACGGTCCTGGAACGGCACGACGGCATCTCCGCCGCACGGCTCGCCCGCGACTCCTTCGTCACCGCCCGGTCGGTGGCCGACACGGTCCGGGCACTGGAGAGCCGTAACCTGATCCGCCGCGAGCCCGATCCCGCCAACCGCCGCGAACGCCTCGTCCTGCTCGCCGAGCCGGGGCGGCGATTGCTCGCCGAGTACGCCGGACCGGCCCGCGCACGGGAGGAGCGCGTGGTCGTCGGCCTGGACGCCGAAGAAGTCGACGCACTGCGGGAGGCCCTGACCGGGGCGTGGCGCTCCCTCACGTAACCGGGGGCGCCACGGGCCCGCGCGGCCGGCGCGCGAGCCGTGACGGCGAGCTGTTACCTGAGCACGTACATGCGGATGACCACGGCGTCGTCGCCGTCCGGCCGGGCGAGGCCCACGAAGACCGTCTCCGTGAGCCAGCGGTGGGCGGGAGCATCCGTGCGGAAGGCCGGCGAGGTGCGGTAGTAGTGCCCGGCCTCGGAGACCTGCACCTCTCCTTCGAACTGGTCCGGGGTGTCGGCCTTGGGGCGGTAGTAGCCGCGGTTGACGATGTCGATCACGGCGCCGTCCTCCGCCTGGAGCAGGTAGCGGGCCTCCAGCTCGCACACCTCACCACGCGCACTGCTCCAGTCGCCTCCGCCGGGAAGGACCTTCCCGCGCAGCCGGGGCCCGTCCACGCTGCCTCCGGTGATGGGGGTGAACTCGGTGACCTCCCCGTCACCGTTGCCGATGTGCAGCGTGCCGGACACCTCGGCACGGATCTCGAACGCGAAGTCGAGGGCGGGAGTGAAGGACATGGTGGTTCTCCGCTTCTGCGAGAGGGGGCGGCGACCGTCGCGGGACCTCGAAACATCGCCACGGGTCGGGCGCGGATCCGCGCCGGGCCGATCCCGGCGGGCGGACGACTGGTTCGCGAGATGGTCACGTCTTGTCTCTTGACGCGTCAGCTCACCAGATGCAAGCGTGACATGCAACAGCGTTATATGACGTTCGTTTACGACGGCTCGTCGGCGTTTCCCACCCCCCATGTCGAGCGTCCCCTCCTTCTCCCTCCTCCCGGCAAGGAGCATCAGCCATGGCTGCGAAGAAAACGGTGCTGACGGTGCTCACGGGCGTGGGGCTGCTGGCCGCCACAGCCTGCAGCGCCACGCCGGCCGGAGACGGCACGTCCTCCGAGGCCGAACGTCTCACCACCACCACGGCACCCGGCGACTCCGAAGTGGACCGCGTGACCTGGGCGCTGCCCTACGGCGAACCGACGACGCTGGACCCCGCCAAGATCGGTGACTACTCCCCCCAGACGGTCGAAGCCAACCTCTGCGACACGCTGACCCGGATGAACGCGGACTTCTCCCTGAGTCCCGGTCTCGCCCAGAAGGTCACCTGGTCTGACGAGCGCACTCTCGTGCTCGACCTGCGCCCCGGCGTGAAGTTCTGGGACGGCTCGCCCATGACCCCCGAGGACGTGGTCCACAGCCTGGAACGGCAGCGGGACCCGAGGACGCAGGCCCTGTACGGCAACTACCTGGCCGCCGTGACCTCGATCAAGGCCACCGGCCCCCACCAGGTGACACTGCGGACCAAGGGATACGACCAGACGCTCCCCAAAGCGCTGTCCACCACCTTCGGCGCGGTCAACCAGAAGGCGTACGCCGAGAAGGCCGGCCCCGCCTACGGAACCGCCAAGGGCGGCCTGATGTGCACGGGGCCGTTCAAGCTGGGCGCCTGGAAGTCCGGCAGCGGCATCACCCTGGAACGCAACGGGACCTACTGGGACACCGAACTGAAGCCGAAGGCCAAGCAGATCGAGTTCCGGTTCATCACCAACAACAACACGCTGACCAGCGCACTGCTGTCCGGTGAGGTGGACGGCACCTACGAGCTGCCGCCCAGCAGCGCCACAGCGCTGGGCAAGGCGGACAACGGTGCGGTGCATCTCGGCCCGTCGACCCAGAACGTGCTGCTGGTTCCCGGCAACGCCGAATCGCCCGCGGCCGACCGCAAGCTCCTGGACGCCTTGTCCCTGGTCATCGACCGCAACGCTCTGATCAAGAACGTCTTCGGCGGTGACGCCACCCCCCTGAAGTCACTCGTCCCGCCCCTGACCTGGCGCGGAGACAAGGCCGCCGCTCAGTTTGACGGTGCCTACGCGGCACTTCCGGACGTCCCGGAGCCGGACGTGGAGAAGGCCAAGAAGCTGATCGCACAGGCCCGCCCGGTCTCACGTCCACTGATGGCCGCCATTCCCGCCGGCGACCAGCGCGGACTGCAGGCGCTGACGTTCATCCAGGCCGCGGCCAAGAAGATCGGCGTGGACATCGAGATCAAGCAGCTCCAGCCCACCGAGATGTCCTCGCTCTTCTACGACCCCTCGGTCCGCAAGGGCCTTGACCTCATCCTCACCTTCGGCTACGTCACGATGCCCGATCCGGCGTCCTACGTGGCCGAGAGCCTCACTCCCCGTGGCATCTTCAACTGGACCGGCTACGACAACCCCGAGGTGACCCGGCTGCTCGACCAAGCCCGCACCTCCTCTGACCCCGAGGCTTCGGCCAAGGCGTACGCCGAGGCCCAGACGCTGTTCACCCCCACCACTCCCACGGTGTTCCTGGCCACCACGCACGAGCGGATGTTCATGAACAAGCGCATCAGCGGCGCACCGACCTCCTTCGCTTACATGAGCATGCCGTGGGCCGCTCACCTCGGCGGCACCGGCAAGTAACCGCCGCTCCTTCGAACCAGGGGACGAAGATGACCGACGGCACACCACTGCGGGACCGCTCGGGCACCGAGGCATTCCCCGCACGGGCCGAGGAGACCACCCCGGCTCTCAACGCCCTCCTGGACGTCCGGCCGGAGGAGAACCTGGCCCGGGCCGTGCGTACCCGGCCGGCCCTCTCCCGGGCGCAGACCGGCTGATCACCTTCCGCACAAGCCTTTGACGGCGTGTCCCGGCGGTCTTCACCGACCACCGGGACACGCCGTTTCCCCCTCCCGTTCCTTGCACGCACCCGCCCGTCGGAATCACCCCCTGTCCTTGTCCGAACCCACGTCATGCGGCTCCTCGGGAGGCGTTGCCGCCGAGCGACCGGCACATGCGCGACTGCGCGGCACTGCAAGGCGCCTGAGGAGCCGGCTCCTCGTGGTCAACGCGGCCGTGATCACCTTCGTCTCCCTGGTCACGTTCACGCTGGACGGCCTCGCGGCGACGGTGGTGGCCGGCGCCTGCACACCCGGAATGCTGTTGCTGAGCCTTCAGGCCGGCATCATGATGTTCTCCGCCCTGTGGTACGACCACGGCTGCCGTCGGCGGTACGACCCTCACGTCGGCGCGCTGCACGGCGCCGGAAGGAAACTTTCGGCCCTGTTCCTGGCCGTCGTCTGCCTCTGCTTCCTGCTGTGTCTCGTCTCAGGCATGGCCAGCGACACGGCCTCCGGCTTCTACGCCGCAGAGCTTTCCCTGCCGGCCGTACGCAGCGCTCTGTCCCTGTGCGGCGACTGCATTCCGGTGACCGCTCTGCTCAGCCCCATCGGCACGGTCGCGCCGAGCGGTTACGACAGCATGGTGCCGCCCGCAGCCGCCTGATCCGCCCCACCGCCGAGGGCTCTCGTGTACACCGGCGCGCCCAGGACACCATCGCCGTCATCGAAAGCGTCCTGGCGGAACGCATCGGCGCCGATGCCGTCGGAGCCCTGCGCGAAGCGTCGACCGTTCCCACAGGGGAACCCCCACTGGTGGAAGCGCCCTGAGCGGAGAGGGGGCCACGGACGTGAAGGGCCGACTCGTCGAGCACAGAAGACGTGGAGGGGTTGTTTCTCCGGGCTCGGTGTTCCGGGTGGGACAAGAGGAAGACGGCTGCCCCGCCCCTCGCCGGGACAGCCGTCTTCGTTCGGTGGGCCGCGCGGTGTACAGGACGTCAGGTGACGGCTTCGTCCGCCCTTCTCCGCGGCTTCCAGCCCGGCTTCGGGATGGAAGCGATGAGGCGCCGGGTGTAGGGGTCCCGCGGGTCACCGAGGACGGTGGCGACGGGGCCGTGTTCGACGACCCTTCCCGCCTGCATCACCAGGACGTCGTCGCTGATGTGACGGACGGCGCCGAGATCGTGCGTGATGAACAGCAGGGCCGTGCCGGTGTCCGCCCGGACGCGGGCGAGCAGGGCCAGGATCTGCGCCTGGATGGACACGTCCAGGGCCGCGATGGCCTCGTCCAGGATCAGTACCCGTGGCTCGGCGGCCAGGGCGCGGGCAATGGCGACGCGCTGGCGCTGTCCACCGGAGAGCGCCTTCGGCAGGGAACGTGCCTGCCGGTCGTCCAGGCCCACCATGTCGAGCAGCTCGGCCACGCGGGCGCGGTTCCGGTCCGCCGGCAGGTCCCTGTGCAGCGCGACCGCCTCGGCGACGGCGTCGCCGACGCGCTGGCGCCGGTCGAGGGACGAGTAGGGGTCCTGGAACACCATCTGGATCCGCCGACCGCGGGCGCGGCGCTCGTGTGACCGCGGCGGGCCGGACCCGCGCTCGCCGACGGCGACGTGTCCGCCACTGACCGTCTCGAGTCCGGCGATCATGCGGGCGGTGGTCGTCTTGCCCGATCCCGATTCGCCGACGATCGCCAGGGACCCCTGCTCCGGGAGTGAGAACGTCACGTCGTCCACGGCGACGAAGTCACCGAACTCCTTGCGGAGATTGCGCACCTCAAGCATGGCTTCCGGTCCCCTCGGACGGGAGCGGGCGGGGGAAGTGGCAGACCGCCGTGGCGTCACCGGTGGAGATCGGTTCCGGCCGGTCGCTGCGGCACAGGTCTTGGACGTGGGGACATCGTTCGCTGAACGCGCATCCGTCGGGTACCTCGAAGCCGGACAGGGGTCTTCCGGGGATGGAGCGGAGTTCCGCGGTGGGGTCGGAGACCGGGGGACGGGAAGCCAGCAGGGCGCGCGTGTAGGGATGGGCGGCGTGCCCGCGCAGACGGTCCGCGGGGAGCTCTTCCACGGTCGTGCCCGCGTACATCACCACGACCCGGTCGCACACGGCTGCCGCGAGTTCCAGGTCGTGGGTGATGAACAGCATGGCGAGCCCCCGGGCTTCGCGGGCCTCGCCGATGACGGCCATCACCTCCTCCTGGGTGGTCACGTCGAGGGCGGTGGTCGGCTCGTCCGCGAGGAGCAAGCAGGGTTCGGCAGCCAGTGCGGCAGCGATCATGACACGCTGGAGCAGGCCGCCCGACAGTTCGTGGGGCCGTTGGCGCATCCGCCGTTCGGCGTCGGCGATGCCGACCTCCCGCAGGATTCCCGTGACTTTCCCAACGGCCTCGGCGGTCGGGACACGCCGCGCGGTGGTCAGCCCTTCGATCAGGAAGTCGCCGACGCTGCGGGCGGGGTTGATGTGGGCACGGGGGTCCTGGAACACCATGGCGACCTCGGTCGCGCGGAAGGCGCGCAGGCGCCCGGGCTTCATCCGCAGGACCGATTCCCCGGCGAACCGCACGTCTCCGTGGATCCGGGCGTTTCCGGGAAGCAGTCCCATGACGGAGCGGGCGATCAGGGACTTGCCGGATCCGGATTCGCCCACCAGGGCGACGGCCGTGCCTTCGGGGATGGTCACATCGGCGTGGTGGACGACGGTGCGCGGCGTTCCGTCGAGGGGCAGGTCGACGCCGAGCGCGTCGATCCGGAGCAGAGGTGGTGTGCTCATGCGTTCTCTCCGAGCAGACGTCGTGACAGTCCCGTTCCCAGCAGGTTGAACGCGACGACGACAATCAGGATGGCGATGCCCGCGTACAGCGACTGCTGCGGCTGGCCGGCGAGGATGGAGGGGGCCCCGCTGGACACCATCAGTCCCCACTCCGGGTCCGGCGGCTGGCTGCCAAGCCCGAGGAAGGAGATCGCGGCCACGTCGAGCAGGGCGTATCCGAATCCGATGGTGGCCTGGACGAGGATGAGGGGGAGCAGGTTCGGCAGCAGGTGCCGCAGCCAGATGCGGGCGGTGGGCGCGCCGAGGAGCTGGAGCGCCGACACGTAGGGCAGGTTGCGTTCCTTGATCGCGGCCGAGCGCACGACGCGGGTGATCAGAGGGAGGTAGGCGATCGACAGGGCGACGACCGGTGCGGTGAGCCCGGCGCCGAAGACCGCGGCGACGAGGACGGCCATGATGAGCCCTGGGAAGCCGAAGACAATGTCGAGGGCCCCGGAGACGAACCGGTCGGTCCAGCCTCCGAACCAGGCCGCGGCCAGCGCGAGGAGGGTGCCGAGCGTGGTGGAGACGAAGATGACGACGGCGGGGGCGGCGAGGCTGGCACGGGTGCCGACGATCAGCCGGGACAGCAGGTCGCGTCCGGTGTCGTCCGTCCCGAGGAGATGGGTGGTGGACGGTCCGGCGTTGACGTTCAGGGGGTCGACGGCGTTCGGGTCGTGCGGGGCGAGCAGTGGCCCGAGCACAGCCAGCAGGACGAACAGGGTGACGACGCATCCCGCGCCAAGCGTCAGGTGGTCACGTGGGCGTCCGGTCCTCTGTTTGGAGGCGGCACGGACGGACAGGGCGGTGGTCATCGGACCCCCTTCTGCGCGGTACGGGGGTCAAGGGCCTCGCTGACCAGGTCGACGGTGGTGTTGATGACGACGAAGACGACCACGAAGATCAGCGACACGGCTTGGACGACGGCCATGTCCTGCTTGGACGCGGCCTCGATCATGAGGGCTCCGAGCCCTCCGGTGCCGAACGCCTGCTCGGCGACGGCAGCGGTGGCGATGAGTCCGGCGATGCCGACGCCGGAGACGGCGAAGACGGGGCCGGAGGCGTTGTGCAGCACGTGCCGCCTGATCACCGTGCGTTCGGGGACGCCGCGGCTGCGGGCGGTCTCCACGTGCTCGGAGCGCATCTCCGCGCGGACGGCGGTCCGGGTCACCTGGGCGACGTAGCCGATCCAGGTCAGCGCAAGCGCGACGGACGGGAGCGTCAGGTGCGTCAGGGTGCCGGTGAAGCCCTCGCCGGATCCGTAGACGGGGAACCACGGGAGCTGGACGGCGAAGAGCCAGATGAGCAGGACCGCCATGACGAAGGTCGGCACCGCCATCGCACCCGCCGTCAGGGTCGTCACCAGGGTTTCCGTATGTCCGCCGCGCAGGGCGGCGACCGTACCGATGACGGTGCCGGCGACGAGGACGAGGACGGCGGCGTAGGCGACGAGCGCGAGGGTGTCGCCGGCGCGCGCGCCGATGAGGCCGGCGACGGAGTCGCGGTAGACGAGGGACTTCCCGAAGTCCCCCTGCAGGCAGTTGCTCAGCCAGTGCCAGTAGCCCTGGACGAACGGATCGTCCAGGTGGTACTCACGGTGGATCTGCGCCAGCACGGCGGGATCGGGGTTGCGGCTGCCGCCGACGAGCAACGTGGCGGGGTCCCCCGGGGTGAGGAACATCGCGCCGTAGATGGCCACGCTGGAGACGAGCACGGTCACGACGAGCATGCTGAGGCGGGTGGCGACGAAGCGGAGGCTCATTCCGGGCCACCTCGCTCACGGTGCCGGCCCGTGGCGGGGTGGTGCGCTGCCGAGTCTGTCGGCGGCGTGCTGGGGAGGTGTCGCAGAGGGAGCATGGGCCCTCCAGGGTGCGGGGGCTATTCGCCGCTTTCGGGCAGGACGGTCAGACACAGGCGGGAGGGGTGGGCGGAACCGGTCCGGAGTTTCTGCAGGCTCGCCTTGGGAGCGGTCGTCAGCCACGGGTTCTCTGTGGAGCCGGAGTTGGGCAGATGGTTGGGGAAGTCGCTGCCGGCGATCATCAGCGCGAGGCGGTGTCCCGGACGCATCCGGTAGCCGGTGTGGCCAAGAGCGATCTCCACCTCGCCCGGCTCGTCGGCTTGGGCACAGCCGCGCACGATCAGGCGTGCCGTGCCGTCCGGGGCCAGATCGAGGAGACGGACGAACACGTCGAACGTGTGCGCCGTGCTCTCCACGTGCAGCATCGCGTGGACGGGACCGGCGAGGTCGAGTGGCCGGTCGGAGGCAGGGCCGGTGAACACGAGGACGTCGTCCCGATCGAGGGTGGGACGCTCATCGACGTGGTCGCGCAGTTGCAGGAAGGTGTCGGCTGCGGCGGACGGCACGAGATCGTCGGGGTCGTACCGCCACTCCGCCGACTCCGCCCCGGCGGCCGGGCGTGGGGCGAGCGTCCCGCCGGGTGCTCTCCCGGCGGCGGCGTCCGGCTCTGCCAGGTACAGCTCAGCCGTCGTGGCTTCGGGCAGGGGCCAGGCCTCGGAGGTGCGCCAGCCCTCGTGGCCGAGCTTCCAGCGCACCCGGGGAAGTGAATCGGGCTGTGCGGTGCCCTTCAGGAAGACGTCGAAGAACTCGATCGCGGGGCCGGTGTAGGAGTCCAGCATGCGTTCGAGGGCGGCGGCATCGGCCAGGTGATCGGTCTCGGGCGTGGCCGGGGCGTCTTCCAGGAAGTAGTTCTCGTGGTCGATCGTGTCGGCGATCAGATACTGGACGGCTGCCCAGCCGGGGCGTTCGGCCAGCTCCGTGTAGTCGCGCATGTGGGCGATGCCGAGGTTGTCGAACCAGCCCACGCAGTGCAGCACGGGTACGGGGCGGGCGTCGTAAGGGTGCGGGCCGTTGTACGGGGCGAGAGGGATGCCGCCGAGGACGAGGTCGAAACCGGCCGAGCGCTTCCCGATCGCGGTGAACACCTCCTCATAGGCGGCGATAACCGGGCGCCTGGTGAGATCGACGTCGAACTCGTAGGTGTCGTTGTCCACCCATACCTGGGCCTGGTAGGTGGCCCCTTCCAGCCACAGAGGCTGTCGGCCGGAGCCGGAGTCGTAGGTGGCGATACCGGGGGCGTTCGTGGTGCAGGTCACCCGGGGCACGATGGCGCGCAGGGCGGGGTGCTGGCTGGAGACCGCAGACCACTGTGTGAACCCGTAGTACGAGTCGCCGAACATGCCCACGATCCCGTCGGACCAGGACTGCCGGACGATCCACTCGATAGTGTCGTAGCCGTCGTCGACCTCTCCGGTCCAGCCCAGCGTCTGTCCTTGCGAGCGGAACTTGCCGCGGACGTCCTGGACCACGACGACATAACCGTGCGCCGTGAACCTCTCCGCGATCTTGTCGAAGAAGACGTACCGGCTGTTCTTGTCGTAGGGGACACGGGCCAGCACGGTCGGCGCGGGCCTTCCCGGGGTGGCACCGTACACATCGGTGGCCAGAAGCACCCCGTCACGCATGCGCACCATGTGCTGCTCTGCGTGCGGAGGGGCGGGTTCTGGTGTGACGCGCTGGACGGCAGGGCTCACAGAAGCCTCCACGAAGACAAATCTTTGGAAAACATTGTTATATAACAACGTTGCATCTACATGCGTTCGTCGTCAACCCCCTCTGCGCTAGGTTGCTGCCATGCCGATCGATGTCGACGAAGTTCAGCGGCGCAGCGCGATTGCCCAGGCGACCCTTGCCGTCGCGGCGCGGGACGGGGCGCGCGCCATCACCATCCGTGCCGTGGCCAAGGAACTCGGCGGATCCACGGCCATGGTCACCAACTACGTGCCCACCCGCACGGCACTGATCACCAACGCCGTACGCGCTGCCGAATCCCGCTGGCGGGCCGACCTGGAAGCACACCTGGGCGACCTGGACGGAGCGGACCGACTGCGCGCCACGGTGGAATGGCACCTCAGCACCGAACCTGAGGACCGGCTGCTCCGCACCCTTTGGGTCGAGATGCTCTCGTCGGCGCACACCGACCCCAACGGGGTCGACCGGCGCGAACCGCGTGAGGCGCGCCAGGAGCTCCTCGACGCTTCCGCCGCCGCGGGAGT
The DNA here is from genome assembly GCF_035563135.1 of Streptomyces sp. Lineage (GTDB taxonomy): Bacteria > Actinomycetota > Actinomycetes > Streptomycetales > Streptomycetaceae > Streptomyces. The sequence continues at coordinate 2,648 of NZ_DATMVN010000522.1, read as the reverse complement.
ACCCGACGCCGATCTCGCCGCAGACGTCCTGTCCCTGCTGACCCGCGGCTACTACGTCTCCGCCATGGAGGAGCCGGCCTACTGGACGGCGGAGCGGGCCGACCGCGTCGCCCAGGCTATGGTGGACGCCCTCATCGGCACCTGAAGCGAGCCTTCTCGGCCGCGAGTCCGACCGGCGAACCGTTCGAGCAGCCATCATGATGGAGGGCTTCGTGAACGGCAGGACAGAGCCGCGTCAAGGCGTACCGGGAAGGCAACTCGGACACGTCACTCCCATGCGCGAGGCTGCGTCGGCTTCCCGCACGGACGCTCAGGGATCGGCCGTCAGGCGCGACAGCCAAGTGATGACGGCCGTCCTCGCGGCGCTCGGCACTCCTCCGCCCAGCCGTGTCACGCCTCATCGATTCGTCGGCCGTGCGGCGGATCGGCACCCCTTCGTCCCCGTGACGCACCGGTCAGGGGTTGACAGGGCGCGCGGCAAGAACGCACTCTGACGCCGTAATAAAACGCCGTTTCATCACGGCGTGGCGTACGGCGTCGCCCTCGGCCGGACACAGTCCACCGAGCACCGTCTGCTTTCTCCTTCTCACCCTGCCCCCTCGTGCCATCGGTGAGCCGGCCCCTTCCGAAGAGGTGTTCCTTGGGTAAGTACGAACCGTCCGCAGCCCTGTGGCAGCGTTCCGCCACCGACCTGGCTGAAGTCATTCGGACCCGCGAGGTCTCCTCCGAAGAACTCGTACAGTCCTGTTTGGACCGCATCGCCGAGACCAACCCTCAGCTGAACGCGCTGGTGGACATCCGTCCGGAGGAGGCACTCGCCGCCGCCCGTCGTGCCGACGCGGAGGTGGCTGCGGGCGGAGAGCTGGGGCCGCTGCACGGAATCCCCGTGTCCATCAAGATCAATACCGATCAGGAGGGATACGCCACCAGCAACGGGGTGACCGCGCTGGCTGACAAGGCGGCGACCGGCGACGCGGCGTGCGTCACCGCGCTGCGTGAGGCAGGCGCTGTTCCACTCGGCCGTTCCAACTCGCCCGGCTTCTCGTTCCGCTGGTTCTCCACCAACGAGCTGTACGGCCGCACGCTCAACCCGTGGGACGAGGACCGTACGCCGGGCGGCTCCAGCGGTGGATCCGCCAGCAGCCTGGCCGCAGGTATGACGCCGATCGCCCAAGGCAACGACATCGGTGGCTCGATCCGCTTCCCCGCCGCCTGCTGCGGCGTGGTCGGCGTGCGGCCCACCGTGGGCCGTGTCTCCGACTACGGTCCGCCCGCCTTCGCCGACACCCCCGGCGGACCGGTGGAACTGGATTTCCCGCCCACCGTCCACTACTGCGCCGTGCAGGGCCCGCTGGCCCGCAACGTGGCCGACGCCCGCCTGGCACTGCACGCGATGAGCGCACCTGACGTGCGGATACCGCAGGGTGTCCCGGCATTTCCCGCCGCAGCGCGGCCCGCCGGCCCGGTCGCCGTCACCGTGGTACGGGGCAACGTCGACGTCAAGAACCATCCGGCCGTCGACCGGGCCCTGGACGCGGCCGTGAACCGCTTGGTGGACGCCGGCTACGTCGTCGACGAAGTGAACCAGCTGTCCCTGCTCACCGAAGCATCACGGCTGTGGGCGCTGCTGATCACCGAGGACATCCGCCTCATCCTGCCGGTCGTGCAGGAGATGGGCGACGAGGCGATCCGCACAGCGCTGGAGGGCCACTTCGGATACGCCGCCGAGGTGTGGGGTGAGCGTCCCTCCCTGGAGACCTACATCAACGGCTGGGCACGACGCGCCACCCTGATCACCCGACTGCAGGAACTCCTCGGCAAGCACCGGCTGCTGCTCACGCCGGCCTGCGCGGAACTTCCCTTCGAGCAGGACGCGGACCAGGCGGGGCCCGGACGTACCCGCGAGCTGTTCTCCGCCATGTGGCCGATGACCGCAGTCCCGGTCCTTGGTTTCCCCGCTGTCACCCTGCCGGTCGCACTGGAGGACGGCCTGCCGGTGGGAGTGCAGCTCATCGGCGGCCGTTTCGAGGAAGACCTCATCCTCGACGCCGCCCAGGCCGTCGAGGACCGCACGCCGATGATCCGGATGTGGGACCAGGTGTCCTGACACGACCGGCAGTCGGCATGATGCCGCCTTCACGGATCGGCCCACCGCCGGTCCGTGGCGGCTGACGGCTCCTGACAAAAGGAGGCTGAAGAACGCCCTCGACCGCCGTACGTGGGCCACCCGCCAGGAGTCGCGGATCGCGATCGTGACCTGGATCGAGCGCGCATGCCACCGGCGCCGATGTCGGAGACGCCTGACCCGATCGGCCCCCGTCGAGTACGAGGCAATCATGACCCCAGCCGCAGCGCTGGCTGCATAAACCTGGTTGTCATCCGATCATGCAGCAGTCCCTTCCCTTGACCATGTTCGTTACGTGGGACATTCCGTGCTCTTCCCTCGCGTGCTGGCCACGACACGGCCGTCAGGGCCGATTCACATGATCGTGTTACGAGCTGTTGGCCAACACCGTTGCGTTTATCTCTGTGAACGGTTCGCGAGCCCGTGCTCGAAGAACGTGACGGTGGTGCGGATGGTGTAGTTCTGGCTGGTCGTGGGGTGCTGTCCGGCGTTCGGTCCGTACTTGCTGGTGGGGTTCTTGCGG
>NZ_DATMVN010000521.1:0-30741 GCF_035563135.1 Streptomyces sp. | reverse complement strand
GCTCGGCCTCGGAGGACCCGAACGGGATCAGGTCGTCGTCGTGGAAGGTCACCCCGTGCGCACCGAGCTCCGCGAGCCGCTCCACCGACTCCACCGGGTCCAGCGCGGGACGCGTCGCGTCACCGAACGGGTCGTTGCCACACCAGCCCACGGTCCACAGACCGAAGGTGAACCTGTCCGCAGGAGTGGGAGTGAAGCGTTCCGTCATCGTGTGTCCGCCTTCGCCTGCCTGGGGACCGGAGCCGTCGTCAGTACCCCGGGCCTATTTGTTCACTGGCATGATTAATTATGCACGGAGTGCCGCGCGGACGTAACCCCCCGGATGACGAAACGAGGGCAGCCCCTGTTCGGCACGCCGTCGATCACGTAATTTGTTTGTCGCACTCCCAAAACCAGCACCACCGGACACCGCACGAGAAGAGGTAGCCCATGCCGCCGCGTACCGTCGTCATCGGCGTGGACAGCTCCACCCAGTCCACCAAGGCTGCAGTCACCGACGCCGAGACCGGCGAGCTGCTCGCCGTCGGCCGCGCCCCGCATGTCGTCACGGGTGAGGGCGGGGCGCGCGAGACCGACCCCGAGATCTGGTGGCGGGCGCTGTGCGACGCCGTCGCAGCCGGCCTCAAGGAGTCCGGACTCTCCTCCTCCACCGTCACCGGCATCGCCGTCGCAGGGCAGCAGCACGGTCTCGTGACTCTCGACCGGACCGGCCGGCCGCTGCGCCCCGCCCTCCTGTGGAACGACACGCGGTCCGCGCCGCAGGCCGCGGCGCTCGTCACCGAGCTGGGCGGGCCCGAGGCGTGGACCGCGCGCACCGGCTCCGTACCCGTCGCGTCCATGACCGCGACGAAATGGCGGTGGCTGCGCGAGAACGACCCGGCGAACGCCGAGGCGACCACGTCCGTGCGGCTGCCCCACGACTTCCTCACGGAGCGGCTCGCGGGCGTCGCGGCGACGGACCCCGGGGACGCTTCGGGCACCTGCTGGTACTCCACCGGGACGGGGGCGTACGACCCGGTGCTCCTGGACCTCCTCGGCCTGGACGTCTCGATGCTGCCGGAGGTCGCCGCCACGGGCGGGACCCGGATCGGTTCCCTCACCGAGGCGGCGGCCGAGGCGCTCGGCCTGCCGGCCGGGATCGCCGTCGCGGCAGGCACCGGGGACAACATGAGCGCCGCGGTGGGCCTCGGCCTGGGCGGCGCGGGACTGCTGGACCATCCCGTCCTGAGCCTCGGCACCTCCGGCACGGTCTTCGCCGCCTCGCGGGCCCGCCCCACGTCCACGGCCCTCTCGGGGTTCGCCGCGGCCGACGGTACGTACCTCCCCCTGGCCTGCACCCTCAACTGCACCCTGGCCGTCGACAAGGTGGCCGGCCTGCTCGGCCTGCACCGCGACGACGCGGCACCCGGCGGTGAAGCCGTCCTCCTCCCGTACCTCGACGGCGAACGCACCCCGGATCTCCCCCGCTCCTCCGGACTGCTCACCGGACTCCGGCACGACACGACCCCGCAGCAGCTCCTCGGCGCGGCGTACGAGGGCGCGGCATTCACCGTGCTGCGGGCGCTCGACGAGCTGCTGCGGGCGTGCGGTCTCGACCCGGCCGACCCCGAGGTCGCCGGCCGGCCGCTCCGGCTGGTCGGCGGCGGCGCCCAGGGCCGCACCTGGGTGGAGACCGTGCGCCGGCTCTCCGGCAGGCCTCTGATCGTGCCGGGCAGCGGGGAACTGGTCGCACTCGGCGCGGCCGCGCTGGCCGCTTCCGCGGCGGGCGGTGGCGACCCGGTCGCCGTCGCGACCCGCTGGAACACGAAGTCGGGCGGCACGGACGCCGAACTCCCGGCGACGGAGAGGGACACCGAGACCTGGGAGCGCGTCGCCTCGGTGCTGGACAGGGCGGCGGAGCCACTGCTCGGCGGATGAGCCAGAGGGCGATCACACCCGCTTCGAGGCCGGCTGCGGATCTTCCGCAGGATCCGGCGGTGATCAGCGAGTGACCGAGGGCCGCAGACCACCGTCCGCGGCCCTCGGTCATGCCGTGGACCGGCACCGGAGATCCCTCTTCGAACTCGCGGGCAACCGGCATAGGCTCTGCAACTCACCTACTGGGCAAGGCAGATGACGGGAGTCCTCATGTCCACGGAAACCGATGCGGCCCTGGGCGCCGAGCCGCGTGGTCACCGGCTCGTCCAGGGGCCCAGGGGGCTTCCCTTACTCGGGAGCCTGCCGCAGTTCGGCAGGGACCCCCTCGCCTTCTTCGAGCGCCTGCGCGGGTACGGGGACATGGTGCGGTGGCGCTTCGGCCGCAACGACTGCGTCTTCATCGCCGACCCCGAGTGCATCGGCGAGCTGCTCACCGAGACGGAACGCACTTTCGACCAGCCGCTGCTGGGCATCGCCTTCCGTACGGTCATGGGCAACGGTGTCGTCGTCGCGCGCGGCACCGACTGGCGGCGCAAACGGTCACTGGTCCAGCCTTCGGTGCGGCCCAAGCAGGTGAAGGCGTACGCCTCCACCATGACGGCGTGCGCGGTGGAGCTGGCCGGCACCTGGTCGGAGGGCCGGCGCGTGGACATCAAGCGGGAGATGGCGGCGCTGACGCAGAAGATCGCCGTGCGCACCGTCTTCGGGGTGGACACGCCGGCCGACGCCGAGTCGATGGGCCGCGCCATGGACATCGCCCAGCAGGAGATCGGCAAGGAGTTCAGCGGACTCGGCGCCGTCCTGCCCGACCGGGTGCCGACGCCGGGGCGGGCCAGGATCAAGAAGGCCGCCGCGGTGATCGACGCCGAGGTCGGGCGCGTGGTGGCCCGCCATCGCGACGGCGACGGGGAGCGGCCCGACCTGCTGAGCCGGCTGCTCACCGCGGTGGACGGGACCGGGACGCACCTCTCCGACAAGGAGATCCGCGACGAGACGGTCACGCTCTACATCGGCGGCCACGAGACGACCAGTTCGACGCTGGTGTGGGCCTGGTATCTGCTCTCCCGCTCCCCGCACGCGCGGGCGGCACTCACCGAGGAGCTGGACCGGGTCCTCGGCGACCGGGATCCCGGCATCGACGACTACGCACACCTGGCCTACGCCCAGGCGGTGGTGAAGGAGACCCTCCGGCTGTACCCGACCATCTGGCTGATCACCGGGATCGCCAAGGAGGGAGCCCGGATCGGCGGTGTCCCGATGCCGGAGGGGACGCGGGTGTGGAGCAGCCAGTGGGTCACGCACCGGGACGAGCGGTGGTTCCCGGAGCCCGAGGCGTTCCGCCCGGAGCGCTGGGACGCGAAGGACGGGGACGAGATCCCCGAGTACGCCTGGTACCCCTTCGGCGGCGGCCCCCGCGTCTGCCTCGGCACACGGTTCGCGATGGTCGAAACGGTGCTGGTCCTCGCCGTCCTGGCGCGCCGTTTCGAGCTGGAGGTGGACCCGGGCACCATCGGCCCCGTGCCGACGCTGACCCTGCAGCCGGACCGTGAGGTCATGGCGACCGTACGGGCGCGCTGAACGCACACGCGGGTGAAGCCGACCGGGAACGCTTGACCTCAACCTTGCTTGAGGTCCTAGCGTGCCATGCATACCGACCGACTCCGGAGGCACCGCATGGACATGGAAGTCACGGCGTGGCATTCACTGCACAGCTCGATGAACGCGCAGAAGGACCGCCGGCCCTTCTCGAAGGCCACACTGCGCCGCGTCGCGGCGTTCGCCCGGCCCCACCGGGGCCGGATCCTCCGCTTCCTGCTCCTCAGCGTGGTCACCGCCCTGCTGGCGGTGGCCACACCGGTGCTGGCGGGGCGCGTGGTCGACGCGATCGTGCAGGGCGGGGAGGCGGGGACGGTCGCACGGCTCGCCCTGCTCATCGCCCTGATCGCCGTGGCCGAAGCGGGTCTCGGGCTCCTCGTCCGGTGGCTGTCGGCGACCCTGGGCGAGGGCCTGATCCTCGACCTGCGCACCGCCGTGTTCGACCACGTCCAGCGGATGCCCGTCGCCTTCTTCACCCGCACCAGGACCGGCGCGCTGGTCAGCCGGCTCAACAACGACGTGATCGGCGCCCAGCGGGCGTTCAGCAACACCCTGTCCGGCGTCGTCTCCAATCTGGTCACCCTGCTGCTGACCCTGGCCGTGATGCTCACGATCTCCTGGCAGATCACGCTGCTCGCCCTGGTACTGCTGCCGGTGTTCGTCGTCCCCGCCCGCCGGATGGGCGCCCGGATGGCGGGCCTCCAGCGGGAGGCCGCCGGCCACAACGCCACCATGGGCACCCAGATGACCGAGCGCTTCTCGGCTCCCGGCGCGACGCTCATCAAGCTGTTCGGGCGCCCCGCCGACGAGTCCGCCGAATTCGCCGCCCGCGCGGGCCGGGTGCGCGACATCGGCATCCGTACGGCGATGCTGCAGTCCACCTTCATCACAGCGCTCACCCTGGTGTCGGCGCTGGCCCTCGCCCTGGTCTACGGGCTCGGCGGCTACTACGCGCTGCGTGGCAGCCTGGAGCCCGGGGCCGTCGTCGCCCTGGCCCTGCTGCTCACGCGGCTCTACGCTCCGCTGACGGCACTGGCGGGGGCCCGGGTCGAGGTGATGAGCGCCCTGGTCAGCTTCGAGCGGGTCTTCGAGATCCTCGACCTCGAACCGCTGATCGCCGAGAAGCCCGGCGCCCGCCGGGTGCCGGACGGGCCGGTGTCCGTGGAGTTCGACACGGTCTCCTTCGGCTACCCCTCCGCCGACAAGGTCTCCCTCGCCTCGCTCGAAGAGGTCGCCGCACTCGACTCCGGCGGCGGCACACAGGTACTGCACGACGTCTCCTTCAGGGCGGAGCCCGGCCGGATGGTCGCGCTCGTGGGATCGTCCGGAGCCGGCAAGTCGACGATCGCGCAGCTCCTCCCCCGGCTGTACGACACCGACGCGGGCGCCGTGCGGCTGAACGGCGTCGACGTACGCGATCTGACGGCCGATTCGATCCGGGACACCCTCGGCATGGTCACGCAGGACGGGCACCTCTTCCACGAGTCGGTGCGTGCCAACCTCCTGCTCGCACGGCCGGAAGCCACCGAGGAGGAGATCTGGGACGCGCTGCGCCGCTCCCGCCTCGACGGCCTGATCGCGTCGCTGCCCGAGGGGCTGGACACGGTGGTCGGCGAGCGCGGTTACCGGCTCTCCGGCGGCGAACGCCAGCGGCTCACGATCGCCCGGCTGCTGCTGGCCCGTCAGCGGGTGGTGATTCTGGACGAGGCGACCGCTCACCTCGACTCCACCTCGGAGGCCGCCGTCCAGGAGGCGCTGGCCGAGGCTCTGGAGGGCCGTACGGCGCTCGTGATCGCCCACCGGCTGTCGACGGTGCGGGCCGCCGATCTGATCCTGGTGATCGAGGCGGGCCGGATCGTCGAACGGGGCACGCACGAGGAGCTGCTGGCCGCCGGCGGACGGTACGAGGAACTGCACCGGACCCAGTTCGAGCGTCCGGGAGCGGAGCCGGCGGCCCGGTCCGCCCGCTGACCGCCGGGGCCGGCCGGGCCGGCTTCCCTCCCCGGTGCCGCGACAGGCACGGGAGGGAGCCGGCCGCCGTACGCCGGCCGGTGGGGCCGGGGCTCGTGCACGACGACGCTGTGCACATCGGGATCACCGGCGTCGACGGCCCGGCCCGCCGCCGGCCCCGGGCAGAGGGCTGACGGCGGGCCATCGGATTTTGGTGAATGCGCGGGTCAGGCGAGGGTAACGGTCCCAGTCCCCTCCTCCGCCGCCCCGGTCTCCTCGATGACCACGCGGTAGGGACGGTCCGTGCCCTGCGCCGTGACCCGCGCGCCCGCTCCGTCGCGTACGACGCGGAACTCCGCCGCCGGACCGCCGGTCCGATCCGGCACGACGACCGACCGCTCACCGGTGGCGGACCCGAAGACCCGCAGGGTGAGGCCGTCCCGCCAGTCGCCGTCCGGGCGCTGGTCGTCGGCGCCCCACGGCAGTACGGCACCGTCCCTGACCAGCAGGGGCAGGCTGTCGAAGCCGTGCGTCTCGTGCCGCCAGGCGGGGCCGGTGACGCGTTCACCGGTGAGCAGCGAGGTCCAGGTGCCCTCGGGGACGTAGTACTCCACCTCCCCGTCCTCGGTGAAGACCGGCGCGACCAGCAGGTCCGGGCCGAGCATGTACTGCCGGTCCAGGGTGCGGGAGGCGGGGTCGCCGGGGAACTCCGCCAACATGGGCCGCATCATCGGGATGCCCGTGCGGTGCGTCTCGGCGGCCACTCCGTAGAGGTAGGGCATGAGCCGGTGCTTGAGCAGGGTGAACTTCCGTGCCACGTCGACGGCTTCCTCACCGAACTCCCACGGGACCCGGTAGGAGACGTTGCCGTGGAGCCTGCTGTGCGAGGAGAGCAGGCCGAAGGCGAGCCAGCGCTTGAAGACCGCCGGGTCGGGCGTTCCCTCGAAGCCGCCGATGTCGTGGCTCCAGAAACCGAAGCCGGACAGGCTCAGCGACAGACCGCCGCGCAGGGACTCGGCCATGGCGGTGAACGAGGCGAAGCAGTCGCCGCCCCAGTGCACCGGGAACTGCTGCCCGCCCGCCGTCGCGGACCGGGCGAAGAGCACCGCTTCCCCTGCCCCGCGCTCCTTCTCCAGGAGCTCGAAGACGGTGCGGTTGTAGATCTGCGCGTAGTAGTTGTGCATCCGCTCCGGGTCGGAGCCGTCGTGCCAGACGACGTCCGTGGGGATGCGCTCGCCGAAGTCGGTCTTGAAGCAGTCGACGCCCTGGTCGAGCAGGACACGCAGCTTGTCGTTGTACCAGGCCCGGGCGGCCGGGTTGGTGAAGTCGACCAGCGCCATCCCCGGCTGCCACAGGTCCCACTGCCAGATGTCACCGTTGGGCCGCCGCACCAGGTAACCGTGTTCCGCCCCCTCGGTGAACAAGGCCGACTTCTGGGCGATGTAGGGGTTGATCCACATGCTGATGCGCAGCCCGCGCTCCTTCAGGCGGGCCAGCATCCCCTCCGGATCGGGGAAGACCTCGGGGTCCCAGAGGAAGTCCGACCACTGGTACTCGCGCATCCAGAAGCAGTCGAAGTGGAACACGCTCAGCGGGATGCCGCGCTCGGCCATGCCGTCGACGAAGGAGGTGACGGTCTCCTCGTCGTAGGACGTGCAGAAGGACGTGGTCAGCCAGAGACCGAACGACCAGGCCGGCGGCAGCGCGGGTCTGCCGGTCAGAGCCGTGTAACGGGACAGGACGTCCTTCGGCGTCGGGCCGGCGACGACGTAGTACTCCAGCGACTGGTCCTCGACGCTGAACTGCACCTGCCCGACGGACTCCGAACCGACCTCGAAGGAGACCTTGCCCGGGTGGTTGACGAAGACGCCGTAGCCCCGGGAGGACAGGTAGAAGGGGATGTTCTTGTAGGCCAGCTCACTGCTGGTGCCGCCGTCCGCCTGCCAGATGTCGATGCTCTGGCCGTTCTTCACGAACGGGGTGAAGCGCTCGCCGAGGCCGTAGACGTTCTCACCGATGTCCAGGGCGAGCTGGGCGATCATGTGGTGGGTGCCGTCGGGTGCGGTCGCGAACGCCGTGCCTTTCGGATCCACCCCGGTGAGGCGCCGCCCGTCGGCGCCGAGGAAGGTGATGCCCCAGGGCCCGTCGCCGTCCATGCGCAACGTCAGGGGCCCGCTGGTGAGTTCCGTGACCGCGCCGTCCCGCCGGGTGCGTGCCGCAGGCGCCGTGGCGTCGTCCGGCAGGATCGTGAAGTCCGGTCCCCGCCGGGCCTTGCCGGCGTGATGGGTGGTGCGTACGCCGATGACCCCCTCGGCCGGGGAGAAGCATTCGACCGTGATCAGCGGGGTGTTGAGCGTGTCACCACGCGCCGCGACGCGCTTGACCGCCGCGTGGGCGGTGAACCGGTCGGCGTCGACACGCAGATCACGGATCTCGGTCGCGTACGACGCCTGGACGCCCTCACGCATGAGCCAGAAACCGTCGGTGAATTTCATGCGGACTCCCTGCCGGTGACGGCTTCGATGCGGGCGAGGCGTACGGACCCCGTGAGGCCGATGCACAGCTCGTGCACCCCGCGGAGGCCGAACTCGGCCTCGATGGCGCGGTAGTCGTACGGGCCGCCGGTGTCCGGGAACTGGACCACCAGACTGTGCCCGCCCCCGCGCACGGTGATGCGCCCCTCCCCCGAGACCAGGAGCGTCAGACCGTCCACGCCGTCCCCGAAGTCGCACGCCCCGTAGCTGAGCTGCCCCTCCTCGCCGGCGGAGGCGGGCGCGACGGCGTCGCCCTCCGTCTTCGCGCGGTCGACGATCACCGTGCCTCGCTGCCAGTCGTAGTCGGCGGCGTCGAGACCGCGCGAGACCACCGGGCGCGGGCCCTGCGCTGCGCCGTCGACGGCCACCGCGGCGGTGAGCCGGATGTCGGCGCTCGACGCGCCCGCGAGGACCTCGTACGCTCCGGGCTCGACGACCCAGCGTCCGTGCGCCACACTCCAGTGACCCAGTTCCTCCACGGGCACCTCGAATGCGAGCTTCTCCGCCGCGCCCGGTGCGAGGTGCACCCGGCGGTGGGCGACCAGCTTGCGCAGGGGCAGGGCCGCCGGCGCACCCTGGCCCGGCACGGACCCGAGCCTGCGTCCCAGTCCCTCGCGGGCGGGCGGGTCCTGCACCGGCGGCTGTACCGCCCGGACGTAGAACTGGGCCACCTCGTCGGCGGCGACGGAGCCGTCGTTGGTGACGGTCAGTGACATCCGCAGCCGCTCGCCGTCCACCTCGGCCCGGAGTCCGGAGTAGCTGAAGCCGGCGTATCCGAGGCCGTGTCCGAACGGGAAGAGCACCGCGCCGTCGAAGTAGAGGTACGTCTGCCGGGAGCCGATGATGTCGTAGTCGAACAGATCCGGCAGATCACCGTCGCTGGCGTACCAGGTCTGCGGAAGCCGGCCGGCCGGGGACACGTCGCCGGCGAGGACGCGGGCGAGCGCGGTGCCCGCGGCCTGACCGCCGTGAGCCGTCCACAGGAGCGCCGGCAGCCCGTCGGCCGCGTCGCCGACCGCGTACGGGTAGGCGGAGGTCAAGGCGAGGACCGTACGCGGGTTGGCGGCGTGCGCGGCGCGCCACAGCCGGTCCTGCTGGGCGGGCAGGGCGAGGGTCGTGCGGTCCTCGGTCTCGCGGCCGTTGATGTGGGGGTCGTTGCCCGCGACGACGATCACGGTGTCGGCGGCCGCGGCGACCCGGGCCACGGCGTCGGCGCCGTGCTCGACGGTCTCCGGCTCGAAGACCGTGGCGTCCGCGCGGGAGATCTTCTCGCCGGATGCGGCAACCTTGGCGCCGTCGGCGGCGACAGACACGTACCCACCGGTTCCGATGTGCAGAAGGCGGTGCCCGCCGTCGTGCCCCTCCACCGCTTCCAGGCGGAACGTCTCCTGGACGACCCAGCCGCCCGGCTCGTCGGCGGACGCCCTGACATATCCGTCACCGGCGACCGAGAGGTACAGCCCCTCGTCGGTCCGCAGGGTGAGGACGCCGTCGCCCCAGTCCACCAGGGCCAGTTCGGTGGCCTCGTCACCGCAGGTGAGCGGGGGCAGGTCGGTGCGGCCCGCGAGGAGCGCCGGGTCGAGGGCTCCTTCCGAGCCCCGCGCCTCGGCGTCCGCCGTCCCGTCGGCGGCGGGCACCTGGAGCCAGCCGCCGGAGCACCTGAACCGGACCCGGTCCACACCTTCGGCGAAGAGGACGTTCTCGGCGCCGTACCGTTCGCGGATTCCGTCGAGCGGCGTCGAGCGGTGCATGAGCGTGCCGCTGTACCAGTCGAGCTTGCAGGCGTCCGCGAGCAGTCCGACCACCGCGACGGTGCGGCCCCGCTCCGGCTCCAGGGGCAGCAGGCCGTCGTTCTTGAGCAGGACGACGGCCTGTTCCGCGGCTTCCAGGGCGAGCGCCCGGTGCTCCTCGGTGTCCAGGTCGTCCACCCGCGCGTACGGATCGAGGTCCGGGTCGAACTCGCCGAGTGCGAAGCGCAGTGCGAGCAGCCGGCGGACCGCGGTGTCGATGTCGCTCTCGCCGATGAGGCCCTTGTCGAGGGCGGCGCGGATGCGGCCGGTCATGACGGTGGAGTCGGTGCCGTGATCGGTGAAGCTGTCGACACCCGCCTTCAGGGCCGCGGCGGTCGCCTCTTCATGGGTGTCGAAGTAGTGCTCGGAATCGACCAGGTTGGAGGGCGCGCCCGCGTCCGAGCAGACGACGAGCGGCTGGTCGGTCCAGCGCCGCAGGTGCTGCTCCAGGAGCGGGGAGACGTGGTTGGGCCGGCCGTTGACCAGGTTGTAGGCGGGCATGACGCCGGCCACCGCCCCGGCCCGCACGGCGTCGCGGAAGGCCCGCAGGTCGTACTCGTGCAGGACGCGCGGGCGGACGGAGGAGGAGGCGGTGTCCCGGTCGGTCTCGTTGTTGTGCGCCAGCCAGTGCTTGAGCACGGGTGCGGTACGCCAGTAGCGGGGGTCGTCCCCGCGCAGCCCGCGGGTGTAGGCCACCGCGATGGCGGAGGTCAGTGCCGGGTCCTCGGAGTACCCTTCCTCGCCCCGGCCCCAGAGCGGGTGACGCAGCAGGTTGACCGTGGGTGCCCAGACGTTGAGCCCGACCCGGTCGTCCTGGGCGCGCTTGGCCCGTACTTCGTTGCCGACGGCCTCGCCGATCCGGCGGACCAGGTCGTCGTTCCAGGTGGCGCCGAGACCGACCGCCTGCGGGAAGACGGTGGCGGGCCCCATCCAGGCGACTCCGTGCAGGGCCTCCTGTCCGGTACGGAACGGGCCGAGCCCCAGTCGCTCCACCGCCGGGGCGAACTGGTGCAGCATCGCGATCCGCTCGTCGAGCGTGAGCCGTCCGAGCAGATCGTCGGTGCGCCGGGAGAAGGACAGCTGCGGGTCGCGGAAGGGAAGCGGATGGTCCGTCACGTGCGGGTCCCCTTGAAGAGGTGGGAGGTTTTCCGGTCTACGGGCGCCGAGTGGTCCTTCGACGCGAGGAGAAGATCTTTCGAAGCGCTTCGATGCTCTTCGGCCAACCCCGCAGGTGTCAAGGGTCCTACCGCCCCGAAGAGGGTCATCCGGGCACATCAAGGCCTCACCACATCGGGAAACGGTTCGGAAACAGGTCGGAGGAATATCGAAACGAACTCTTGTGCGGCCGAGACCCTTCACTTAACCTCGCTGCAACATCGAAGCGCTTCGACGAGGCAGCCCGTTGACCGCTTCAGCTCAGCCGGTGAAGTGCCGCCGGCTCGGCCGGTAACGCCCCTACCTCAGACACAGGGCCGAGCGGCAGTCGCCGCCGCGGGCCGTCCTGTTGCACCACGAAGGGTTGACGCAATGACGCCGAACTCCCCCTCCGCTCCCAGCCGGAGACGATTCCTCGCCTCCTCCGTGGTTGTCGCGGCAGCCGTGGGCGGCGGGATGCCGCTCCTGACCGCCTGCGGCGGCGGTTCCGGCGGTTCGAAGAACGAGGGCGCGACCACGGGCAAGAAGCTGAAGGACATCCTTCCCGCCTATGTGCCCTCGAAGGCCGTCACCCCCGACATCCCGAGCAGGAACGGTTCCGCCGACGGTTTCACCACGGCGCTGCCCGCGGACCAGCTGGCCGTGTCGGTGCCGAAGAAGCTGGGCAAGGGCAGCGAGATCAGCATCATGGCGCCGCTGTGGGGCACTTCGCCCGGCGAGGGCAACGCCTACTGGACCGCGATGGACGAGGCCGCCGGCGTCAAGGTCAAGTGGCAGAACCAGGACGGCAATGTCTACGGCCAGAAGCTCGGCGCGGTGCTCGCGTCCAGCGCCGTTCCCGACGCCGTCGTCGTCCCGGGCTGGGAGCTCGGCGGCAAGATCCCGAGCGCCATCGCCAACAAGTTCGCCGACCTCGGCCCCTACCTGTCGGGCGACAAGGTCAAGGCGTACCCCAACCTGGCGGCCATCCCCACCGGTGCCTGGCAGCGCGGCATCTTCGCCGGGCAGCTGCGCGGCCTGCCCATGCCCGCCGAGGCCACGCCGAACATCACCCCCTTCTACCGCGCCGACATCTTCGAGGAGAAGGGGTACGAGGTCCCCACCACCACGCAGGAGTTCTACGACCTCTGCAAGGAGATCAACGCTCCGAAGAGCAAGGTGTGGGCGTGCAGTGACATGACCTGGTCGGCGTGGGTCTTCTTCGGGGTGCTGCCGGAGAAGCCGTACTACTGGAAGCTCGTCGACGGAAAGCTGGTCAACCGCTACGAGACCCCGGAGTACCTGGAGGCGCTGGAATGGTCGCGCTCGCTGTACTCGGCGGGCTTCGTGCACCCGGACGCCAAGGCGGAGACGGGTGACATGCGCACCACCTTCTCCTCCGGCAACGTCCTGATGTACAACGCGGACATCTCCGACTGGTACGCGGCGACCGCCGTCCAGCGGCTCGACAAGCCGGACTTCCGGATGGGGGCGATGGACTTCTTCGCCCACGACGGCGGCGATCCCGTGATCTACGAGGCGGCGCCCTCCAACATCTGGTGCTTCGTCAGCAAGAAGGCGGACAAGCAGACGATCGAGGACATTCTCGCGCTGGCCAACTTCACCGCCGCTCCGTACGGGAGCAAGGAGCAGCGTCTGCGGGCGTACGGCCTGGAGGGCACCCACCACACCCTCAAGGACGGGGTCCTCGTCAAGAACGAGCAGGGCAACAACGAGGTCTTCGCCACCTACGAGTACGTCGCCACCTCCAAGCCGTACCGCGCCTACCCGGACTACCCGGACGTCGCCAAGGGCGTCATCGAGTGGCAGCAACGCCAGGGCGCGCACCTGAAGAAGCCGCTGTTCCACGGCATGCAGATCCAGGAGCCCAACCGGTACACGGAGCTCAACGCGCAGTTCGAGGCCCTGGAGAAGGACATCGTGCGCGGCCGCAAGAAGGTCAGCGACATGCAGCAGCAGGTCTCGGACTGGAGGACCAAGGGCGGCGACAAGCTGCGCGACTGGTACAAGAAGCTGCTCGACGAGACCGGCGAGTCGGCTTCCTGACATGTCTCTGAGCACAGATGACCGGCGCACGCAGGGGTCCCCCGCGTCGCCGCCGGCCGACAAGGACGGGGCGGCCCGCGGGCAGGTCCGGGTGAGCACGAAGGTGCCCCTGCGGCACCGGCTGCGGCGCGACCGGACGCTGCTGCTGATGACCCTGCCGGCGATGCTGCTGCTGCTGGTCTTCGCCTACATCCCCCTGGCGGGCAACGTCGTCGCCTTCCAGGACTACGACCCGTACATCGCGGACAACGCCTTCCAGGCGATCATGCAGAGCCCCTGGGTCGGTCTCGAGTGGTTCCAGCAGATGGTGAACGACCGGCTGTTCTGGTCGGCCCTGGGCAACACGCTGACGATCTTCCTGTTGCAGCTGACGCTGTTCTTCCCGGTGCCGGTCCTGCTCGCCCTGTTCATCAACAGTTTCGTACGCCCCCGGGTCCGGGCGGTGGCTCAGGCGATCCTCTACCTGCCGCACTTCTTCTCCTGGGTCCTGGTCATCACGGTGTTCCAGCAGATGTTCGGCGGCGCGGGACTCATCGCGCAGACGCTGCGGGAGAACGGCTACGAGGGCTTCGACCTCATGACGGACCCCGGTCTGTTCAAGTTCCTGATCACCTTCGAGATGATCTGGAAGGACGCCGGCTGGGGCGTCATCGTCTTCCTCGCCGCGCTGGCCTCGGTCAGCACGGAGCTCTACGAGGCGA
The DNA here is from genome assembly GCF_035563135.1 of Streptomyces sp. Taxonomy (GTDB): domain Bacteria; phylum Actinomycetota; class Actinomycetes; order Streptomycetales; family Streptomycetaceae; genus Streptomyces. The sequence goes on along the minus strand of NZ_DATMVN010000521.1, from coordinate 17,052 downwards.
GCGCCATGGACGGCGCGAACCGCTGGCGCCGGATGTGGCACGTCACCCTGCCCGCCCTGCGCCCGGTCGTGGCCCTGCTGCTGGTCCTCCAGGTGGGCAACGCGCTCACCGTGGGCTTCGAGCAGATCCTGCTCCAGCGCACGGCCGTCGGGCCGGGCGCCTCCGAGGTCCTCGATACCTACGTGTGGAACGTGGGCATCACCAACGGCGGCTTCAGCTATGCGGCGGCCGTCGGAATCGTCAAGGGAATCTTCGGTCTGCTGCTGGTCCTCGGGGCCAACAAGGTCGCCCATCTCATGGGTGAGCAGGGGGTGTACAAGAAGTGAGCGGCCTGCTCTACCGAATGACCGGCGTGGCCGGGGTCAAGCCGGGTACCCGTGGCCGGCTGCGGCCGGTGTGGGAGGAGGAGCCCTCCAAGGCCGGGCTCGCCACCAAGGGCGTGGTCCTGGTCCTGACCTGCCTGGCGGTGCTCTTCCCGCTCTGGGTCGTGATCGTCACCAGTCTGTCCTCGGTGAGCGCCATCACCGACGCGGGCGGACTGGTGGTGATTCCGCGCGGCATCACGTTCGTCGCGTACCAGGAGCTCCTCGGCGGCGGCCAGGTCACCCGGGCAGCGGTGATCAGCATCTGCGTGACCGTGGTCGGGACGCTCTTCAGCATGGCCGTGTCGATCATGTGCGCCTACGGCCTGTCCCGGCCGGGGTCGGTGCTCCACCGGCCGCTGCTGCTGTTCATGCTCGCCACGATGTTCTTCGGGGCGGGCCTGATCCCCACCTACCTGGTGGTCCAGGGACTCGGCCTCACCGACTCCTATCTGGCGCTGATCCTTCCGAGCGCGCTGAACGTCTTCAACATCCTGGTCCTCCGGGCCTTCTTCATGAGCACGGCGCAGGAACTCGTCGAGAGTGCCCGTATCGACGGGGCGGGCGACTTCCGCATCCTGTGGCAGATCATCATGCCCCTGTCCCGCGCGGTCATCGCGGTGATCACGCTCTTCTACGCGGTCGGTTACTGGAGCGCCTGGTTCAACGCGTCCATCTACATCAGCGACCCGGAGATGATGCCGCTGCAGAACGTGATGAACCAGCTGGTCCTCAAGCAGGAGCGGCCCACCGGTCTGACGCAGGTCATCAACACGGGCCATCTGTCGCTGCTCGCCATCCAGATGGCGGTCATGGTGCTGGCACTGATCCCGGTCGCGTTCCTTTCCCCGTTCGTCCAGAAGCACTTCAAGGAAGGCATGCTCACCGGCGCCGTCAAGGGCTGAGCCCCGCCCCCGCCCCGCATTCACCCGTCACTCCCCCACCGGAGGGTCTTCGTCATGCGCACTTCGTCCGTCCCGCAGCCAGAACCCGCCCCGCACCCCCGGCGCCGGACCGTCCTGGCCGGTGCGGCGGTGGTCGCGGCCTCGGCCTCCGTGCTGCCGGCGGCGGCGCCGGCCACGGCCGCCCGCCGGCCCGCGAAGGCCCAGCCGCACCGCTGGCGCACCGCTGCGATCGGCGGGACGGGGTTCGTCACGGGCATCCTGTTCCATCCGGCCGTGCGGGGGCTGGCCTACGCCCGCACCGACATCGGTGGCGCCTACCGCTGGGACGCCCGCGGGTCCCGGTGGACGGCTCTCACCGATCACATCGGCTGGGACGACTGGAATCTGATGGGCGTCGAGGCGATGGCCGTCGACCCGGCGCACCCGGACCGGCTCTACCTGGCGCTGGGGACGTACACACAGGCGTACGCGTCCCCGGGGGCGGTGCTCCGGTCCGAGGACCGGGGCGCGACCTGGGCGCGTACCGATCTCACCGTACGTCTCGGGGCCAACGAGGACGGCCGGGGCTGCGGGGAGCGGCTCCTGGTCGATCCGCGCGACAGCGGGACGCTCTGGCTCGGGACGCGCCACGACGGGCTGCTGCGCTCCACGGACCGTGGTGCCTCATGGTCCGCGGACACCTCGTTCCCGGCCGCCGCGTCGGCGGGCGGCCAGGGCGTCACCCTGCTGGTGGCGGCCGGACGGACGGTGTACGCGGGCTGGGGTGACGGCGGCACCGCCCTCTACCGTACGGACGGCTCCGGCGGCTGGGAAGCCGTTCCGGGGCAGCCGTCCGGAGCAGCGGCGAGGGTACCGGTCCGCGCGGCGTACGACGCGGGCACCCGCGCGCTGTACGTGAGTTACGCGGACCGGCCGGGCCCGAACAACCAGGCCGACGGCTCGGTCCACCGCCTGGACACGGTCACGGGCACCTGGACCGAGGTGACTCCGGTGGCGCCGGGCGGCGGTGACGCCTTCGGGTACGGCGGGGTGGCCGTGGACGCGCGCCGCCCGGGCACGGTCGTCGTCTCCACGAACAACCGCTGGGGCCCGGTGGACACCCTGTTCCGCTCCACCGACGGCGGGGCGAGCTGGACCTCGCTGAAGGACACCGCGGTGCTGGACGTGTCGGAGACTCCGTTCCTGAAGTGGGGCGGCGAACCCAAGTTCGGCTGGTGGATCCAGGCCGTGGCCCTCGACCCGTACGACTCGCAGCACCTCGTGTACGGCACCGGCGCGACGATCTACGGCACGCGCGACCTGGTGCACTGGGCACCGGAGATCCGGGGCCTGGAGGAGTCCTCGGTACGCCAGCTGCTCGCACCGCCCTCGGGGGCCCGGCTGCTCAGCGGCCTGGGGGACATCGGGGTCATGCGCCATGACTCCCTGACGGCGTCACCCTCGCGCGGCATGGCCTCGAACCCGGTCTTCGGCACGGCCACCGGACTCGCCCTGGCCACCCTGAAACCGTCGTACGTGGTGCGGACGGGCTGGCCTTCGGGCTCCGGCTCGGCGGGCGCCTGCTCCCACGACGGCGGGGCGAGCTGGGAGCCGTTCGTCTCCCAGCCGGCGATCGCCCCCTCGGCCCCCGGCCCGGTGGCGGTCTCCGCCGACGGGGCGACGCTGCTGTGGTCGTTCGTCCACTGGGACGGCACGAAGTACGCGGCACACCGTTCCACGGACGGCGGCGCGACGTGGGCCGAGGTGGCGACCTTCCCCAAGGGCGGCACTCCGGTCGCCGACCCGCTCGACCCGGCACGCTTCTACGTGTACGACACGGACACGGGCGCCGTCTTCTTCTCCGGCGACAGGGGGGCGACCTTCACCGAGGGTGCGACAGGGCTCCCTTCGGGAGACGTGCAGTTCCGCGTCGCTGCGGCTCCGGGGCGCTCCGGCGACCTGTGGCTGTCCGCCAAGGACAACGGGCTGCTGCGCTCGACGGACGGCGGACGCACGTTCGCCCCGGTGGCCGGCTGTCAGGCCTCGCACGCCCTCGGCTTCGGGAAGGCCGCCCCGCGGAGGGGCCGGGCCGGTTACCCGGCGGTCTTCCAGACCGGGCGGGTCTCCGCGACGTACGACGGTGTGGCCGTGCTGCGCTCCGACGACGCGGGCCGTACCTGGGTCCGCATCAACGACGACGCCCACCGGTGGGGGTGGACCGGTGAGGTCATCACCGGCGACCCCCGCGTCCACGGCCGTGTCTACCTGGGCACCAACGGCCGCGGCATCCAGTACGCAGACCCCCAGTAGAGGAACGAGACGTCCATGCCGTCCCTGCACGACGCCACCCGTGGCCGCATCCTCTTCGGAGGCGACTACAACCCCGAGCAGTGGCCCGAGGAGGTGTGGGCCGACGACATCCGGCTGATGAAGGAGGCCGGGGTCAACTCCGTCACCATCGGTGTCTTCTCCTGGGCGATGATCGAACCGCGCCCGGGTGCACGGGAGTTCGGCTGGCTGGACCGGCTGCTGGACCTCGTGCACGCGGGCGGCATCGGTGTCGTCCTCGCCACGCCGACGTCCTCGCCCCCGCCGTGGATGGGCGCCCTGCACCCGGAGACGCTGCCGCGCACCGAGGACGGCGCGCTCGTCAACTACGGTTCGCGTCAGCACTTCTGCCCGAGTTCACCGGTGTACCGGCGCTATGCCGCCTCCCTCACCGAGGACCTCGCCGCACGGTACGCGGACCATCCGGCGCTGACCGTGTGGCACATCGGCAACGAGTACTGCACGCACTGCTGGTGCGACGGGACCGCCGCCCACTTCCGCCGCTGGCTGGCCTCCCGTCACAGCACCCTGGAAGCGCTCAACGAGGCCTGGGGCACGGCGTTCTGGAGTCAGCGCTACGGCACCTGGGCCGAGATCCTGCCGCCCCGCCGGGCGCAGTACCTGCGCAACCCGGCGCAGGAGCTGGACTTCAAGCGGTTCACCTCCGACGCCCTGATGGAGTGCTACGTCGCCGAACGGGACATCGTCGCCCGGCACACCCCGCACATCCCGGTGACGACCAACTTCATGCCGCTGTGGTCGGGCCAGGACGCCTGGGCCTGGGCGGAGCAGGAGGACATCGTCTCCGTCGACGTCTACCCGGATCCGGCGGACCCGCGGGGCGGCCAGTACAACGCGATGCTCGCCGACATGACCCGCTCGCAGGCCCGCGGGCCGTGGATGGTGATGGAGCAGGCGGCCGGGGCGGTCAACTGGCGGGACGTCAACCACCCCAGGCCGGCCGGCCTGAACCGGCTGTGGTCGCTCCAGGCGGTGGCCCGGGGAGCGGACGCCGTCTGCTACTTCCAGTGGCGGCAGTCCCGGCAGGGCGCGGAGAAGTTCCACTCCGGGATGCTGAGCCACGCCGGTGAACACGGCCGTACGTTCCGGGAGGTCAAGCGCATCGGCGCCGAACTCGCCCTGCTCGGCCCCGAGGTGAGCGGCACCGTGGTGCCGGCCGAGGTCGCCGTGCTGCACGACTGGGACGCCTGGTGGTCGAGCACCCAGGAGGGCCGTCCCTCCTCCTTGGTCTCCTACACGGAGCTGCTCCAGGCGTGGCACCGGGGGCTGTGGGACAGCGGCATCGCCACGGAATTCGCCCGCCCGGACGCCGACCTGAGCGCGTACCGGATGGTGCTCGTGCCCCAGCTCCAGCTCCTCGGTGACGCGGCGGCCGACAACCTCGTCGCCTATGTGCGGGGCGGCGGCACCCTCGTGTGCGGGTTCTTCACCGGTGTCGCGGACGTGGACGACCGGATCAGGCCGGGTGGCATGGACGGCAGGCTGCGTGAGCTGTTCGGCATCCGTACGGTGCACGAGTGGTGGCCCCTGGACGCGGGCGCCACGGTGGAGTGCGACGGCTTCCGCGGCACCCTGTGGTCGGAGGAGCTGGAGCCCGACGGCAGTGCGGAGACGGTGGCCGCGTACCGCGGGGGCGAACTGGACGGGCTTCCCGCGGTGCTCCGCAAGGGCAGCGCGTGGTACGTCTCGACGCTGCCCGGGCCCGAGGCGCTGCGCGGCCTGCTCGGCCGGGCGGCGGCAGGGGCCGGCGTACGCCCGGTGCTGGAGGGCCTGCCCGCCGGGGTCGAGGCGGTACGGCGCGGTGAGCTGCTCTTCCTGCTGAACCACGGCCGGTCCCCGGCCGTGGTGAAGCTGCCGGGCCGGCACCTCGACCTGCTCACGGGGGCCGAGGCCGACGGCGGTGTGGAGCTGGACCGCTACGGCGTCGCCGTGCTCAGAGACGTCTCCGCATGATCGACGGCACGTGGGAGCCCTGCCCCGCCGCCCGCTGGGAGGACGCGTTCCTCAGCGGCAACGGCCACCACGGGGCGATGGTGTTCGGAGACCCCGCGGACGACCAGGTGATCGTCAACCACCACACCCTGGTGCGGCCGAACGGCAGCGAGGACCTCCGCGCGCCGGAGCTCGCCGACCGGCTCGACCGCCTCCAGGACGCGCTCCTGTCCGGTGACACGACGGCGGCCGAGGACTTCGGCTCGGGGCGTTCCCTGGCATGGGTGCAGCCCTTCCACCCGGCGTTCCGGTCGCGCGTGCGCCGCACCCGGGGGCTGCACGAGGCGGTCGCCGGATACAGGCGCGAGGTCGACTTCACGACGGGCGAGGTGACCGCGTCGTACGAGGCGTGGCGCAGCAGTGTCTTCGTGTCGCGGGCCGACGACGTGATCGTGCAGCACGTCACGGATCCCGGGCTGAGCGCCGACCTCGTCCTGGACCATCTGCTGCCCGGCGCTCCCGCGCGGCTGGCGGTCGGACGCTCCACGGTGCTGACCCCGGACGGCGCGCACCTGGCACTGCGGGTGGGCTATCCGGACAGCCGGACGGGATACACGGGCGTCACCGCGGTGCGGGTGGACGACGGCACGGTGTCCGTGGCCGGTGAGGGCGTCCGCATCGAGGGGGCGCGGGGCCTCACCCTGACGACCCGGGTCGTCCGCGGGCCCGGCCGGCCGGACCTCGCGGAGCTGTGGGCGGCTCTCCCGGACGAGGACTACGCGACGCTGCTGGACCGCCACCGGCTGCTGCACCGGACCGCTTACGGGCGCGCCTCCTTCACCCTGCGGGACGCGGCGCCGGAGCGGGCCCTGTCCGGCAGCGAGCTGCTGCGCACCCCGAAGTCCCCCGCCCTCCTGGAACGGCTCTTCGCCGCGGGCCGCTACCACCTGCTGTCCTCCTCGGGGCTGCTGCCGCCCCGGCTGACGGGCCTGTGGACCGGCGACTGGGACACGGCCTGGTCCGGGGCCTTCACCACGAACGCGAACCTCAACCTCCAGATCGCCTCTGCCGCCGCGGCAGCCCTTCCCGAAGTCACCGAGGCCCATGCGGCCCTGGTGCACGGGCAGCTGCCGGACTGGCAGGACAACGCCCGGGCGATCTTCGGGGCCCGTGGCATCGTCGCGCCGTCCCACACGGACGGCGCGTCGGGCCACACCCGGCACTTCCAGCGCGCCTACCCGCTGCACCTGTGGACGGCGGGGGCGGACTGGCTGCTGCAGCCGCTCCTGGAACACGCCGAGGTCACGACGGGCGCCCCGGACGCCGCCCTGACGGGCGCCCTCGTCGAAGTGGCGCTGTTCTACGAGGACTTCCTCAGCCGCGAGGACCCGGACGGGAACCTGGCGGTCGTGCCCTCCTACTCTCCGGAGAACCGGCCGGCCAACGCCGGCTGGGTCACGGTGAACGCCACCATGGACATCGCCGCGGCCCGTCACGCCCTGACGACGGCCGCCGAGCACGCCCCCGGGCACCCGTCCGCCGGCCGCTGGCGGTCACTCGCGGACCGGCTCCCCGCCTACCTGGTGAACGAGGACGGAGCGCTCGCCGAGTGGGCCTGGCCGGGCCTGCGGGAGACGTACGACCACCGCCACCTGAGCCACCTCTACCCGGTGTGGCCGCTGGACGCGATCAATCCGTACGACACCCCGGAGCCGGCCGCGGCCGCGCACCGCGCACTGGAGCTGCGCGGCTCGGAGAACGACTCCGCCCACGGCCATCTGCACCACGCCCTGATCGCCGCCCGGCTGCGGGACCCCGCCAGGGTCTCGGCGGCGCTGGACGCCGTGCTGGGCGGCGACTTCTTCCACGACTCGCTGATGAGCGCGCACTACCCGTCACGGAACGTCTACAACGCGGACGCGGCCCACACCCTGCCCGCTGCCGTGATCGAGTCGCTGGTCCAGTCGTCGCCCGGCCGCCTGGTGCTGCTGCCCGCAGTCCCGGCGGCGTACCCGGCCGGTGAACTGCGGGGCATACGCACGCGTTTCGGCGCGCACCTGGACCTCCGGTGGTCGGAGGAAGGCGCCACCGCCGTGCTGCGCCCCACCCGCGACGCCCGCGTCGATCTGCGTACGGGTGACGGGCTCACCCTCACCGAGACCTCCGCCGGAAACCCCCCGGCTCCGCTGGAGCTGACGGCCGGCGTGGACCGCGTCCTCACCCTGGGGACGCGGTAGCACTCCTCCATCCCCACATGGAAGGAACACCTCATGGCACGATCCACCCTGACCAGGCTGCTCCTGGCCCCGGCGGCAGCCGTGGCCGCACTGATCGGCTTCGCGGCGGCTCCCGCCCACGCCGCGATCTGGACCTCGTCGGAGCAGTGGGGCAACTACACCACGTCCGACAACTACATCCTCTACAACAACATCTGGGGCTCCGGTGCGGGCACCCAGACCATCTGGGCCAACTCGTCGAGCAACTGGGGCGTGACGGCGAACCACCCGAACACCGGTGGCATCAAGTCGTACCCGAACGCCAAGAAGATCGTCAACAAGCCGATCACGTCGCTTTCCTCGCTGACCAGCGGCTACAACGTGACCGTCCCGTCGTCGGGTGCGTACAACACGTCGTACGACATCTGGGACACGGACTACGACTACGAGGTCATGCTCTGGGTCAACCACAACGGTGCGGTCGGCCCCCTCGGCACCTCCCAGGGGACCGTCACCCTCGGCGGGCACACCTGGGCCGTCTACAAGGGCGACAACGGTGCCAACGAGGTGTTCTCGTTCCTGCGGACCTCCGACTCGTCCGCCGGGACGGTGAACATCCTGCCGGTCCTGAAGTGGATCAAGGACAAGGGCTGGTGGGGCGACGAGACCATCGGTGACGTCCAGTTCGGCTACGAGATCACCTCGTCCTCGGGCGGGCTGAACTTCGTGACCAACGGGTTCAACGTCTCGTCGAGCTGACGGGAACGGACGACGGGCCGGGGGCACCCCCGGCCCGCCTGCCGGAGGCCGCGCCCCTCCTCAGCGCTCGGCGGGGCCTTCGGCCAGCCAGTGGGCGGCCCGCGTCCAGGTCTCGGGCGTAATCGCCTCCAGCAGCGCCGCGAACCGCTCCGGGCGGGCCAGCAGCCGGCGGTCACGCGGGTGGAGCGCGGCATGCGCCAGCAGCCAGCCCGCCAGCGCGTGCGGGTCGAGGGGGCCGGGACCGCTCAGCTGCGCGGTGTACGCCGCGCGTGCCGCTTCCGGGTCCCCCGAGACCAGCAGCTCGTCGGCCGTCCGCGGCCGGCCCGCCGTGGAGCCCCGCAGCTGGTGGAGCCGCACTCGCTCGTCCTGCCAGTACGCACCGCCCGGCTCCGGGGCGACCAGCGGAGCACCACCCGGTACGGGTGCGGCGCCGGAGCGCAGCGCCTTGACGAGGCTGTCCCTGTCCTCCTCGGCGCAGCGCAGGTTGCGCAGCCGCCACTCCACCCGGTGGCCGGCCGCCGCCGCCCGTGCCCTCGCCACGGTCCCGGGTTCGAGCGGCTCCCTCAGCCAGCCGTCGACGGTCCCGGACAGCCGGGTGACGAGCCGCAGGCCGGGTCCGGTGAGTCCGGCGCGGGTCGCCAGGGTGCGCAGGACCATGCGGGTCTGGAGCCGGCGCAGCGCGAAGAGGAACGGCGCCCGTCCCGCCGGGTCCGCTCCGGGGTCCCTCATCCGCTCCCGCCAGAAGCCGGTGACCCCGACGAAGGCGTACGCACCGTGGAGGAGGCCCGGCAGATGACGGGGGTCGGCGCGCCAGGGCGCGTAGTGGCGCTCGGACCGGTCGTCGTCGAGGAGCGGGAAGAGGTGCAGCAGGGCGCCGAGTTTGCTGTGCTGGAATTCGTGGACGAGGGTTTCCGCGAGAGCGAGGCCGTCCGGGGGCCGGGCGATCACCATGGAGGCGAAGGCGTCACCGGTGGAGGCGCTGAGCCCTTCGGCCGGTACGGGGAGCCCTGGGGCACTGTCCTCGGCGTGCCAGGGCACGATGCGGCCGATCTCCTCGGGCCGCAGGCTGCCGGGGCCGGTGCCCCCTCGGCGCAGGATGGCGACCGCTTCCCCGAACAGCTCGCGCCAGCACCGCAGTTCCCCGGGATCGAGCCGGCCGGGAGCTATCGGCTCGTCCAGGTCGCGGTAGGGATCGAGGTCGTCGAGCTGCACGGGGCGCGTACCAGGACCGGTGTCGAGCGTGTGCACCGGCAGCCAGTGCGCGGATTCCGGTTCGGTGAGCGGGCGTACGGTGGTGTCCGGCCCGTGCCCGGTGCACACGGTGAGGGCCCCGCCGGACACCGACGCCTGTACCGCACGGAATGCGTCGTCATCGGGGCCGGGCAGCAGGATCATGCCGAGGGTGGGCAGGCTGACGGCCCTGCCCCGGGCGGGCAGGAGGAGTTCGGCGTCCGTACCGGCGTGGACCGCGGCTGTCGCGGCGACACCGGCGAGCTGTCCGGCGTCGGCCCACAGGGGCGGCCCGGAGGCTGTTCCGTGCAGCCTGCGGAGTGTGTGGGCGAGCCAGCTGCCGACCTGAGGGCTCAGCAGCAGTTCGTCGACCGCCTCGGGGGCCAGGGCGGCGGCGGTCTCCAGCGCGGGCCAGACCGCCGGCGCGTCCAGAGGGCCGAGGATGCCGGGGTCCGCGTCGAGGAGGTCCAGCAGCTCGCGCAGCAGCAGAAGGCGGCGCGTGCGTTCACCCCGTGCCAGGAAGGCGACGGCCTCGGGCGAACCGCCGCCGGCGGCGATCTCGTCGAACAACGGGCCGGGCATACGGATCGGCTCGTACACATCGCTCCCAGTCGTGGACGCTCTCATCGGCGGCTGCCTGATCGGCACTCATCACTCGGCCCGCCCTGGTTCACCGCCTCCCATCGCGTTGGTGCGCACGCGCCGGAGTTCGGCGAGCAGCCGTGCTGCCCCCTCCGGAGCGGGCAGGTGCCTCAGCTCAGCGACGCCCACGGAGGCCAGGTCCATGAGGTCGGACTCGAGGTGATCGGATGTGCCGTCGGCGGGCACCGGCTGGTACAAGGCGCGCTCCCCCTTCGCGAGCGGTGGCACAGGATGCCACCGTTTACTCCATCATGACGACTCCGACCCCTTCCCGAAACCCGTGTGATCACGCCAGCTGATCACATCGTGGGTCCCGGGTCCGTGAGGAAGTCCTGCACGGCCGCTCGGAGTTCGGACGCACGGGCAGGATCGTCGTCGATCAGTGTCACTGCGTCGTACAGCTCCCACAGCCCGTCCGGCCGGGCCCTGAGGGCACGGAAGATCCCGATCACGTCCGTACGCGGCATGGGGTGTCTGGGCATCCGGGCGACGACGGCGGAAGGCAGCTCGTTGACCAGGGTCTGCCGTTCGTCACGGTCGTTCATGAGCGGATACGCCATCAGGGCCGTGATGAGCCTGGCGGTCGGGGGCTCCGTCGGTCCGCCGGGCCCCCGCCCGCCGGGTGGGGCGCCCCCGGGGATGCGCTCGGAGTACCCCGGCGCCTCCAGCCGGAGGCCGGGGACCTGGTCGGTGCGGCCCGCCGCCCTGAGGGCGCTCATCCGCGCCTTCACCGCCTCGAAGAGGGGCAGGGGCTGCGGCAGGGGGTCGTCCCTCAGCTCGCGCAGAACGATGTCCGAGAACAGGCCGAGGCGACGCCCGGGATCGTTGCCCGCCCGCTGCCCGCGACCGGCCGCGAACATCAGGGACTGCTCGTGTGCGGCGGCCCTCGCTCCGGTGGGAAAGCGTTCCTTGGACAGCGACTGCGGGAAGTGGTGCTGTTCGTCGAAGGTGCGGCAGGCGTCGATCACCCACATCTGCGCTCCGTGTCCCTGCGTCGCGTCGCTCCTCAGCCGGGTGAGCGCGGATTCGACGTCGATGGCACGGCGGTCGGTGAGCGTGGCGTCGGCGGTGTAGAGCGCCATGTCCTCGTCCGTGTCCAGCACGCCGTGCCCGCCCCACCACACCCACAGCGCGTCGTCCCGGCGCTCGGGGATGTCCTCGATGAAGGCGCGCCTCAGCGAAGCGTGATCGGCCGGGTGGAACGGGACGTCCGGGGCGCTTGTGGTCAGCGGCGCGAGATGGAGCTGGATGTTGCCGTCGGGGACTCCGCGGGCCAGCAGCCAGTCGCGGAAGCGCAGGGCGTCCCTGACGGGCCCCGGCAGGTCCCAGCCGGAGCCGGCCGCGTACTGCTCGATGCCGACGACCAGGGCGAAGACGCGGTCCGGCCGGACCGGCCGGTGTGTCATGGCAGCCGCTCCCCGATCGCCCGGTGGACGGCCGGGTCGGTCCAGTAGGCGCTGTGCGCCACGGGGAAGGGCTGCCGGCTGTCGGTGGCGATGTCATGGGCCCGGCCGGGGAAGAGCGGTTCGGCGGCGTACCCGAGCAGGTCACGGCGGTCGTAGAGGTTCAGCCACGGCGGGACATGGGCGGGCAGCGGATCCGGGTGGGCGAGCGAGGGCAGCGCGCCCGTCTCGTACAGGAAGGGGCCCTGCGAGCCGACGGTCACCAGGAGTTCGACCCCTGGCAGCGGGCCTGATATCAGGGTGTCGAGCGAGATGACGCCGCCGAGGCTGTGGCCGAGCAGGACGACGGGCGGCTCCAGAGCGGCCACGAGGTCCCTCAGGCCCTGGCGCATGTCCTCGCCCCGGGCGAGGTACTTGAGGATGTCGCCGGCGGCCGGGTGTGCGGCGTCGGTGAGCGCGCGGCGGCGGCGCAGGGCGTAGCGGGACCCGAGGCGTACGAGCGGTTTCCCCGCCATCCGGAGCAGCGGACCGCGGCTGGTGCCTGCCGGCGCGGCGCCGAGGCGCTCGGCAAGTGCGGCGACGGCGGTGTCCCTGGCGTCACCGCCGCTCTGCACCGGGTTGTCGGCCGCGAGTTCCGAGGCGATGACCGTGGCGGTCAGGGCCCGGGCGAGCACCCACGCCAGCGTCTCCTGGTCCAGTGCCTCGGCGGCGGCTTTGAGGAGGGGACTGCGCGCGAGCCCGGCCGCCGCCTCCGGAAGACCGGGGCCGATCGCGCCTGCCCGGGGCTCGCCGTGTGCGGCCAGCTCACGGAGGAGGGTCTTCGGGCGCTCTTCGGGAAAGGCCGCGCCGGGCGGCGTTACGCGCGGACCCCCTCCGGCGGCCGCTGCGGCGAGCTCGGCACAGGGGTCCTCGTACAGCCGGGCCCACTCCTCCGTCTCGTCGGGGTCTTCGGGACCTCCGGTGCTCCGGCCGGTCCCGGCGCCGGGGGCGGCCGGAATGCTGGCGCCGTCCGCGGCGAGCCTCGCTCCGTGTTCCCCGCCCCAGTCGTACGCGGTCAGGCGCGCACCGGGGGCCGTCGCCGCGAGGCCCGAAGCGACCTGCGCGAGCAACGCGGCAAGATGCGGCTCGCGCACGCCCGTGCCGTGTGTGAAGACCACCGTGGTCATGTCTGCGCCCCCGTTGTCTCTCACTGCACCCGGGCCCGCCGCCCACGCGGGCGGCGGGTCCGGGCCTACGGCTACCCGGTTGTCCCCGGCGTCACATCGGCAGGGGCGTGATGTCACATTCGATGCGCTGGTGGAGCCTGGCGGCCGTGTGCCAGGGGTGGTTGCCCCCGAGCACACGGTGAAGCCCTTCCACCGCGACGCGGTTGAGCCGGTCGGCCTCCTCCGACTCGCCGAGCCCGCGTCGGTCGAGCGCCAGGTTCGCTGTGCACGCGAGAGTCAGGGGATGCTCGGGCCCCGCCGTCTCCGTGAGCTTGGGGAGCAGGTCCGCGTCGGCAGCCATGGCGAGCGCGAAGTCGAGCCGTGCGTAATGGTCGTTGGCCCGGCACATCGCCGCAGTCAGCGTATTGATGTGCTCCGTCCCGAGGGTGGCTTCCAGACCGTCCAGCGCCTGTGCGTCCAAGGCCTCCGCCCGGTCCGTGTCGCCCTGCGCCCGCAGCGTCGCGGCAAGGTTCACCCTGGCGAACTGGGTGTACGGGTGGTGATCGCCGAGCACCTTTCGATACGCGGCCAGCGTCTGCTCGCCCAGTTCCCGGGAGCCGACGAGGTCCCCGTTCAGCCGGCGCTCGACCGTGGCGTGGATCGCGGCACCGAGCGCGTCGGTGTTGTTCAGTCCGTAGCGGGTGGTGAAGCGTTCGAGGATCTGCTCGGCGAGGGCGGCCCCTCCTTCGACCACACCGGCCCTGCGCCGGCACACCGCGAGGTTCAGGGCCGCGCGGATGGTCGCCGCGTTGGTCTCGCCGAAGTGGGTGACATAAGGAAGGTAGTTGGACTCCTGCAGTGCACGGGCCCCCAGGTAGTCGCCCGCCTCTCGCATGTCGATGGCCAGGCCGTTCAACGTGTTGAGCGTGAGTCCGTTCACCGGCCCGTAAAGGAGTTCCCTCTGCCGTGCGGTCTCCTCGTCGATCTCCCGCGCGGCTGCGAAACTGCCGTTCAGCCGCAGTGTCACACCGTAGTCGTGCGCCGCACTCAGCGTCGTGGGGTCCTCCGGCCCGAACAGGTCGCTCGCCCGGGTGAACGCCTCCTCGGCCAGCTCGCGCGCCTGCACGAACTCGCCCCGGTGCCGCAGCGCCCCCGCCATCTGCCACATGGAGTCGATGAGTTCCTCATCGGGGATCTGTGCGCCGCGCGAGATCGTCAGAGCCCGCTCGTTGTGCACGACCGCCTCGTCGGCACGCCCGAGCAGCCGCAGATAGAAGCCGAGGAGCTTGGTGATCCTGATGACGTGCAGGTCCTCGTCACCGGACTGGGCGCGCCACGCCGACCACGCCAGCCGGGCCTGGGCGGCACCCGATTCGTGCGCGCCCCAGTAGTAGAGGAAGAAGACCATGTCGTAGACGAGGTCCCGGACCCAGGCGTCGGAGCTCTCCACCGCTCCGGACGCGATCACGTGCGGGAGGATCGCCTGGTAGGCGGGCCACTGGTCCGGTGAGGCGGGCGCGCCCGGCTTGGCCGTCGTGAGCAGCAGATGGGCCGCCCGCGTCATCCTGGCCCGCTCCTCGGGATCCATCCTGGCCACGATCACGTTCTGCATCAGCCGGTGCATCTGGAGGGTGGCGGTCTTGTGGTCCAGTCTCACCAGCGACAGCTTGCTCAGGTCCCGGGTGGCGCGGGCGAGCAGCAGCGGGTCACGCAGGACCGGGTCGAGTTCGGGTGTGACCTCGACGTTGCGTCCGCCCCTGAAGAGGTTGAGCGGGATGGGCTCCGGCGCCATGCAGGCGCAGATCTCCAGGAGTTGGCGTGCCGCCGGGTTGTCCTGCGAGAGGCGCCCGAGAGAGATGTCCCAGACCGCCGCGACCGGCAGGGGGTAGTCGGGAGAAGGATCGAGTTCGAGGATCTCCGGCCTGCGCTCCTCCAGCAGGCCGAGGTACTCGTCGACCGGCATCCCGGTGGCGGCGTGCCAGGCGCCGGCCTGTTCGACCGCGAGCGGGAGGTCTCCGAGCGCCGCGGCGAGCCGGTCCGCGTCCCCGGAGCCGAGGCCGCGGGCGCGGCGCTGCAGCAGCGCGATGCTCTCCTCCCGGTCGAAGACGTCGACGCTGAGGGGCGTGGCGACGCGTTCCCACTCGCGGTTGCGCGAGGTGACGATGATCTTCCCGGGCCCGCCGTTGGGGAAGTAGGACCGGACGGCCTCGATGTCCTCGGCGTTGTCGAAGACCAGCAGCCAGTTGTCGAACGGCTTGCCCGTACGCAGTGCCTCACGCACGGCGGGCACCGCGGCGTTGGCCTGCGGCCCCACCTCCAGGCCGAGGCTGCGGGCCAGGTCGGCGAGAGCGCCCAGGATCAGGTTCTCCTGCTCCGCGGGGATCCACCAGATGACGTTGAACTCGCCGCTGTGGCGGTACACGTACTCCACGGCGATCTGCGACTTCCCGACACCGCCCATGCCGTGCAGCGCGTGCGGGAGGACGGCTGTGGTCTCGTCCTCCCGCAACTGCCTTTCCACGGCCGCCAGAAGACTCTCCCGCCCGGTGAAGTTCGGATTCTTCGGCGGCACGTTGCCCATGATCTTCGGCTGGCCCGTGCGGACGAACCGTAGCTCCGGGGCTGTGGTGGGCGTGCGCTCGTCGGCCCGCTCCTGCTCGGTGTCTACGGGTGGTGTCGTGGGCGACACAGATCCTCCTGGTGGAACCGTCGAATGCGACGGGGAAGCGGGGCCGTTCTCATTCACATCAGGTGCCTCTTTATCATCTTTCGGCACCTCCGCCGACGCTCCCGCGCCGTCCGACAGCACGCCCTTCAGGTGCGTCGCCCGGCGCCGGTACGGCAGTCCTCCGAGCGCGCGCAGCACGGCCAGCTCGATGCGCAGCCACGCCGGCCCTCCCTCGCGGTCCGGCAGCGCCGCCCTCGCCGGGTCACGCAGTGCCGCGCGCAGCCGTGTGCCCTGTGCCCCGCCGGCCCGGGTCTCCGCCAGGAGGCTTACGGCTCGGGCGAGTTGGGTGCGGTTGCCGGTGGCCAGCAAGGCTTCGCGTATGCCCTCGGCGAAGTCGGGGCCGCCCTCTCCGTCCCGTTCCCAGTCGATGAGGCCGCCCATCATCACCTCGGCCAGATGCTCGGGCTGCGACTCGGGAAAGGCCCGGTTCCGCAGTTCCTCGATGACGTCGAAACGCAGCGGCGCCACGGCCAGCAGGACGGCGAGCTGCCGTGCGAGCGGGCTGGCCAGCGAGAAGAACCTGCGTACGGCGTCCGCCGCCGCACGGGGCCCGTCGAGCCTGGGTGCGCGCAGCCCGGGAGCGGAGACCCCCTTGGCCATCGCCCCGGCCAGGACCACCGGCAGTGCCCGTCGTACACCGCGTTCGCCGGTGACCAGGTCCGCCCAGGCCCGGAACGAACCGGGGCGCAGGCTGAGGACCGGTACGGCGACGGATCCGTCACCCGTGTCGGGCAGGATGTGCGCGTGTTCGGGCACACCGTGCGGCGGGCGGCAGAGGATGTGGCGGTTGAGGGCTCCGAACCCGGCCGCGTCCAGCCGGGCCCGGAAGGGGTAGACCGAGGACCGGTGGCGCAGATAGGGCGGCAGGAGGTGGACGAGCGCCGTGGGTCCGGCGGAGGCCAGCCGCCCCAGCAGTTCGTCGGCGCCGCCTTCGGCCCAGCCGGACGCCAGCCCGTCGGTCACGACGAGGAACAGCCGGGAGCCCCGGCCGTCCAGCAGTTCCGCGGGGTCGGCGCGCCGGTTGCCGGGCCAGCGCAGCACGGGTGCCTCCCCGCCGGGCAGCGAGACGTCGACCGTACGGACGTCCCGGAAGGCTCCGCTGCGCACGGCCTCGTCGGACAGCTGGCGTAAGGAGCTGTCCCACACGGGCATGGTGGGCGCTGTGTCGACGAGCAGCATCAGGTCGAAGGCGCGTTCCTGGACCGGATCGAGGTAGGGGATCCACAGCCCGTCGATGACCCCGTTCTCAGCGGTACGCGCCTCGTCGAGCCGGCTCCCGTGGCGCGACGGCACCAGCCGTCCGAGCCCGCGCAGGGCCTTGGCCAGGCGCAGCGGGACCACGTGGCGGGCGGGGCGCGGCGCGTGCGGCAGGACCTCTTCGGGCCGGCCGCGCAGGGTCTCG
>NZ_DATMVN010000520.1:0-3195 GCF_035563135.1 Streptomyces sp. | reverse complement strand
GCGACGCGGCCCGCGAGGCCAAAGCCATCATCGATACGATCATCACACCCGAGTACGAAGGCCGGGCGCTCATCGAGTTGCTGCAGAACGCCCACGACGCGCATCTGGCCGGCGCCTGCGACGGACGTATCGAGATCCGGCTGGACGAGGACGAGGGTGAGCACGGCACCCTCTATGTGGCCAATCAGGGCAAGCCGTTCAGCGGCAAGAACTTCAAGGACCTGTGCAGCATCGCCCTGTCCCGCAAGCGTGCCGACGCCGGAATCGGCCACAAGGGCGTCGGGTTCAAGAGCGTGCTGAACCTATGCGGCGCCCCCGAGGTCTACAGCGTCGACAGGGAAGGATCCCGGGTCCCCGACGGGCTCACCTTCCGCTTCGCCCGGCTCGACGACTACGACGCGCTCGCCCGCGAGGTGGCACCCGAACGCACGGATTTCCCCGACTACCTGAAGGCGAACCTGCACACGCTGAAGGTGCCGGTCTTCCTGGAGGAGGCACCGAAGACCATCCACAACTTCACACGCCGAGGCTTCGTCACCGTCGTCCGCCTGCCGCTGAAGTCCGCCGACGCATACTCGGCCGCAGCCGCGCAGGTGCAAGAGCTCATGGACGACAGCGCCCCGTTCGAGCTGTTCCTCGACCGACTGGAACGCGTCCAACTGGAGTGGCGGGCCGCAGGGAAGACCCAGCGCAGGACGTACGACCGCCAGGTGGAGGTGCTGCATCAGGCCCGTGGCCTGAAGGTGCAGCAGGTCACCTTGCGCCGGAGGATGCGACTGATCGTCGTCTGCGGGAAGGTCGACCCGGACCGCGCACGGGAGGCGCTCACCGCGTCGATCGAGAAAAACGGGATGCGGCACGACTGGATGGCCTGGGAGAAGAAGGCCGAGGTACGCATTGCCGTACCGGTCGCCGACCCCCTGCCCAAGGGGCGGCTGTACACCTTCCTGCCGATGGGCGAGCAGATCACAGCCCCTCTGCGCGGCTTCGTCCATGCCCCGTTCTTCGCCGAGATGAACCGGCGCTCGTTCAACGCGTGGGTGCCGTGGAACGGCCTGCTGCTCGACACCGTGGCCGAGACGTGTGCCCGCGCGGTGCTCGCCACAACGGAGGGACGCGCCCCCATTTCCTCCGGGGTGCTGGTCGACCTGATGTGCTGGCGGTCGCCAGTGGCTCTGGGCCGGCTCACCGCGGCGTTCGGGCGGCTCGGTCACGGCATCGCTGAGGTGCCGTTCATCCCGGTAATCGCCGCGGTGTCCGGCGCGCGTACCTCCCTGCACCGGGCAGTGCTGTGGGAAGGCAAGAAGCACGCCACGGCCTTCACCCCGCACGCAGTCGCCGCCACGGGGGTCACCGATCTCCTCGACCCGCAGCTGCACCCCGTACGGCTGCGGGAGCTGGTGTCTTTGGCGAAGAGTGTGGGAACGCGTCTCGTACCGTCCACGGAGCACCTCGCCTTCTGGGCCGAGCGGCTCGCCGAGGCGAGCGCCCGCGCCCCCTTCGACCCCGGATGGTGGGCGGACTTCTACCACGACCTCTCGCAGGAGTTCCCTGACGGTTCGGACGTGGCCGGCAAGCGCATCATTCTCACCTCCGGGCCGGCGCTGGCACCGGCCGCCGCGGAAGGCGTCTTCTTCGACCGGGAGTCCCCCCGGGGCGGCTCCCTTCCAGCTCTGCCCACCGGGCTGTCGGACAGGCTGCACTTCGTGCACGAGGACATCGCCTGGACCGGCAAAGACCGCAAGCGCAGAGCGCAGGGCCGCACCTGGCTCAAGACCTTTGGCCTCGTCCACGACTACAGCGCCGACCAAGTGCTCGAGGTCGTGGCCGCGGCCCTGCGCGCGGACGCAGAGGGTAAAGACGACAACAACGTGCGCATGGCCTGCCTCCGCTACGCCTGCGCGGTGTCCCACGCCCTGGAGAAGGAGGGGCGCAAGCCTCCGCGGTTGCGTGGTCTCCGGGTCCCGACACGGGGCGGCTGGCAGAACGCGAGCTTTGCCATGTTCGGGCCGGGATGGCCGGGAGAGTACTCCGCGATCGATGACACCCTGACCCGGTTCCTGGAGCATGTCCGAGAACTGTCGCCCACACTCACCCAGACCGAGCAATGGCTCCTTCCGCGCCCCGAGGAACTGTGCGGGGGCACAATCTCCGTCGAGGTCATGCTGCGCTTCCTCGAACGGCACCGTGTTGCTCACGGCCTTCGCCCCCGCTACGAGATCTTCCACACCAAAGTGCGAGGTGAGGACCTCAACCGGCCCGCCCGATTCTGGGCCCCGGGCAGGCAGGGTCTGTTGCCACAGTGGCGGACGGCCGCCGAGTACTGGCCGAACCGGCGGCGGGTCGGCTTTATCAGCGTTGAGTACCACTCACGCTCCGATACCGCAGTCGTGCTGCCCGGACAGGAGAAGTACGCCGCCTTCAGCGAGGAGGACCGCAGGCTGTATGCGGAACTCATCGTGCACGGCCTCGCCTTCGCCTGGCTCGACTCCGCGCTGGAGATGCACTTCGTACGCCACACCGACTCCGCCGGAACCCCGTGGCCCACCCCGCTGGCCGCCTTCCTCACCCACGCGCCGTGGATCCCGCAGACCACAGTCCCGGGCGCCCCCACGCAGGAACCCGTGTTCGCGACCGCGGGCCGGGCCTGGTGGTGGCAGGGCACGCAGTCTCCGCCCCCGTTTCTCAGCGTGGCGCCCGCGGCCTTGCGCAGCAGGCCGTCCCCCAAGCTCGTGGCGCGCCTGGGCCTGCTCGGCATCCGCTCCTGGGACGATGCCGGCACCGCGCTCGACCGGCTCGGCTACCTGCCCGACCTGGTGCGGGCCGGCCCGCACCTGCGTGAAGGCAGGTACGCGCACGAAATCAGGCGGGAGTACGAGAAGGCGTGGGCTCAGCTGCTGCCCGCCGAGGGCGGCACACGCACTGCTGACAACAAGCCCGCCACACCGCCGCGCCGGCTGCTGGGCCACCGAGCCAGTGTCCTCGAACCGCTGGATTCGGCGCAGACGGACGAGACGGTCTTCGTTCCGGACCCTGATGGGGCCCAGAACCGGGTCCTCCTGGAGCGCGTCCCGGTGCCCGTCATCCCGATCGGGGACAAGGCGCTGGGCGCCCGGATCCACGCCTTCCTCGACCAGGGGGCGCCGTTCGATGTCCAGCGGTGCAGCGATGCCGCACACGACATCCAGGCCGACG
>NZ_DATMVN010000519.1:0-13846 GCF_035563135.1 Streptomyces sp. | reverse complement strand
TGTCGTCCCTCCCGGGGGCGCGGGTCCGCGTCCGTACCGCCCGCAACCTCACCGAGGCCGGCCGGCTGCTCACCGACGACGTCGACTGCATCCTGCTCGATCTCGACCTGGAGGCGGCCGCCCTGCCCACCGCGGCACGCGCCGACGGCCGCGAGGACGGGACCGGCCGGCCGGACGAGCTCGCCGCCCTCAAGCACATCCTGCGCATCGCGCCGCGCCACGCCGTCCTCGCGCTCACCGCGGGGGACGGCGCCGAGCGGGCTGCCGAAGCCGTACGGGTGGGGGCCCAGGACTACCTCTTCCGCGACGAGCTCGACGGGCGCCTCCTCAGCCGCGCCATCCGGTACGCCGTGGAGCGCAAGCGCGCGGACATCGCCCAGCACCAGCTCACCGAGTCCCGGCTGCGCGCCCAGGAGAACGCCCGGCTGGAGCGCGGGCTGCTGCCCACGCCGCTCCTCGACGGTTCCGGCCTCGCCTTCGCCGCCCACTACCGGCCGGGCCGCAGCCGCGCCCTGCTCGGCGGGGACTTCTACGACACGGTCCGCACGCCCGACGGCACGGTCCACGCGATGATCGGCGACGTCTGCGGGCACGGCCCGGACGAGGCGGCGCTCGGTGTCGAGCTGCGTATCGCCTGGCGGGCGCTCACGTTCGCCGGGCTCTGCGGTGACGCCCTGCTCTCCACGCTGCAGCAGGTCCTGGAGCACGAACGGCAGAGCGAGGAGATCTTCGCGACGCTCTGCACCGTCGACATCGCCCCCGACGGCCGCCGCGCGGGCCTGTGCATCGCGGGCCACCCCGCGCCGCTGATCGCCCGCCAGGGGCGGGCCGCGCACCTGCTCCCGTACGAGGACGGCGGCCCGGCCCTCGGCCTGCTGCCGCATGCCCGCTGGCCGCGGCGGCAGGTCGAGCTGGGCGGCTCCTGGAGCCTGATGATGTACACCGACGGGCTGATCGAAGGACGCGTCGGGCAGACGGGGAACCAGCGGCTGGGACAGGACGGCATGGTCGCGATGGTTAATGGCCGACTGGACCAGGGGCTCGGCGGCGAGGCCCTGCTGGAGGCCGCGGTCACCCAGGTGCAGGAGCTGAACGGCGGCGAACTGACCGATGACGTGGCGGTCCTGCTGCTGGAGCGCGACGAGGCCCGGATACGCCGAAGGGGCGGGAGCGCGACGCGCTCCCGCCCCGGGGCCGTCCCGTCGGCGGGCGCTCAGCGTCCGCCGTTGTAGGGGCCGTACGGTCCGTCGCTGCTGGAGCCTCCGCGACGGCCGCCGCCGCCCGACACGGCCTTGATCGCCGGCCGGACGTCCACCATGAAGACGATGGACGCGATGACGCCCGCGATCTGCAGGAACAGGATCGGGATGACGAGGTTCACGAAGACGGCGACGCCGAGGATGATCAGCCAGAAGGACTTCTTCTGCTTGTCCGCGGCCCGGTAGGCGTCCTCGCGCGCCGTCACGGCGAAGATCAGCGCGACCACGGCCAGGACGAGCATGGCCAGGTACAGCAGCTGGAGGAACGAGCCGAATGCTTCGAGCAACACGGTGAGCACCGCCTAGTCAGTGGATGAGCGCCTCGCGGCCAAGGTACCGGGACAACGACCCGGGCACCTTCAAAGGTGCCCGGCCCGTTCTTCCGGTACTCCCGGAACCGCTTCCGCCTACTTCGCGGAGGGCGGGGGGGTCTTCTTCGCCGCGGGCTTGCGCACGGGCGCCGTCCTCTTCGGCGCCGCAGCGGGTGCGGCCTTGGACTCGGCGGCCTTCGGCGCGGGCTTCTTCGCGGCGGGAGCCACCGGCTTCGCGGAGGTCACCGGCTTGGCGGGGGTCACCGGCTTGGCGGAAGCTCCCGGCGCCGCCTCGGACTTCTGCTTCGGGACGGACTTCGGCTCCGCCTCGATGACGGCGGCGATCTCGACGATCTCGTCGGCCGTCTCGCCGCGCCAGGTCCGCACGGTCTGCTCGCCGCGCTCGGCGACCTTCTCGTACGTCTCCCGGGCCCGGACGGCGTACTCGGCGGCCACACCCACGCTCCGCAGCGCCAGGTCCTGGGCGGTCTCGCCCCACTTCTTCAGGTCGGTGTCCAGTGCCCCGAAGACCTCGGTCACCTTCGCCTGCACGGTGGCCTGGGCTTCCCTGGCCTGCGTGGCGACCCGCTCCTGCACGGCCTTCGGGTCGGTGTTGCGCACCGCCTCGATCCGCTCGGGCGTCCCGGCCCGCAACTGCTCGATCAGAGCCGGGACCTTGCGCGCCTGCTCCACGGCGAGGTCGGCCGTGCCTGCGGCGAAGTAGAGGGGGGTGGGGTCGGTGAGGGTCTTGCGCAGGTCATCGGTGATGGCCATGACTGTGGTCCTCCCGGATCATCAGAAGTCAGTTCACTGGTGGGTCTGCATCACTGCCGCCGGCCGTGCGGGGGCCGCGGGCGTCCGGACGGGCACCGTTCGCGTCACCGGTGCCGCTTTCCGCACCGGCATCGATTCTGCTCTCCGCACCGGCGGCACCGTGGACCTCGGCGCCGGTGTCGGGAGCGACATCGAATCCGTTCTCCCGGCGGAAGGAGTCGTAGATCTGCAGCAGCACGTTCTTCTGCCGCTCGTTGATCGACGGATCGGCCAGTATGACCGCCCGCGTCTCCAGCTCCTCCCGTTCCCGCTCGTCGAGGATCCCGGCCCGCACGTAGAGCGTCTCGGCCGAGATCCGCAGGGCCTTGGCGACCTGCTGCAGCACCTCGGCGCTCGGCTTGCGCAGACCGCGTTCGATCTGGCTGAGATACGGATTGGACACCCCGGCGGCATCGGCGAGCTGCCGCAGGGAGAGCTGCGCGGTACGCCGCTGCTCACGCAGGTACTCGCCGAGATTGCCGACGTTGAGTGATGCCATGCCCCGATGGTGCACCACCCTTGCTAACTTTTGCAAGCGCATGCTTGCAAAAGTGTTCCGTGCCACCCGTACCGGGCCACCTGGCACACCGGGGCGACAGCGGCCCCCGGGGGGCAACGCCTCAGGCCCCTGGGCGCGAGGGAGCTGCCCGGAGCGCCGCCGGATTCCCGGTGCGCCCGCCCTGCGGCCCGCACAGCGCTAGCGTGGGCTCCCATGATCGTATGGCTCAACGGCACCCACGGCGCGGGCAAGACGACGACCAGTGCGCTCGTGCAGCAGCTGATCCCGGACTCACGGGTGTTCGACGCCGAAAAGGTCGGCGAGACGCTCATGGACATCACGCCGGGGCTGCCCTGGACGGGCAACTTCCAGCACTGGCCGCCGTGGCGGCCCCTCGTGGTCGAGACCGCCCGCCACGTGCTCGACTACACCGGCGGCACCCTGGTGATGCCCATGACCGTCCTGGTCGAGCAGTACTGGCGTGAGATCAGCACGGGCCTCGCCCACCACGGGATCCCGGTACGGCACTTCGTGCTCCACGCCGACCAGGACACCCTCCGCAGGCGCATCGAGGGGGACACCGTCCTCGGTCCCTCCGCATTCCGCCTCGAACACCTCGATCCCTACGCCGAGGCGGCCCGCACATGGCTGCACAGCGAGGCCGAGGTCGTCGACACCACCCGTCTCACCCCCGCCCAGGCCGCCCGGCACATCGCGAAGTCCGCCACCCGCTGAACCGGTCGAATCCGCCCTCCTGGCCGTGAGCCGCACCTGTGATCTCCGAGTCCGGCCGACGGGCTTCCCCGGAACGGCCCTGGAGGGACAGGCTGGGCGCCATGACCGCATCTGACGCCAAGGCCGACCTCCACTCCTACCTGCAGTCGGCCCGCGACGCCCTGCTGTGGAAGCTCGAAGGGCTCTCGGAGTACGACGCCCGACGCCCGCTGACACCGACCGGGACGAATCTCCTGGGCCTGGTCAAGCACGTGGCCGGTGTGGAACTGGGCTACCTCGGCGACACCTTCGGGCGGCCGTCCGGCGAACCGCTGCCGTGGATCGAGGACGGGGCCGAGGCCAATGCCGACATGTGGGCCACCGCCGACGAGTCCCGCGAGCAGATCGTGGGGCTCTACCACCGGGCCTGGGCCCACGCGGACGCGACGCTCGACGCGCTGCCGCTGGACACGGTCGGCACCGTCCCGTGGTGGCCGAGCCACCGGGCGGAGGTGACGCTGCACCACGCCGTGGTACGCGTCATCGCCGATACGCACCGGCACGCCGGGCACGCCGACATCCTCCGGGAACTCATGGACGGCGCCGTGGGGATGAACAAGGGCAACGACAGCGTTCCGCCGGGTGACACGGCGTGGTGGGAGAACCACCGGAACCGGCTGGAGCGCGTCGCCCGCGAGGCCGGCCGGGATGCATGACGCCGGCACGCCTGCGGACGCCCCGGACCGGCCCGAGAACGACCCCGCGGACGCCCCGGACCGGCCGGGGACCGGGGTGCCGGGGTCCAGGGCGCGGGCGAGCGCGGCCTCGGAGCGGCCCTGGTAGGCGTACAGGCGGGCGACGAGGGACAGGGTCCCGTAGAGCAGCCGGTGGAAGGCCAGCACCTGCGGGTCGTCGCAGAGGCCGGTCACCGGGTCGCGGCGCTCCAGGCCGTCCAGGAAGTGGTGGCGCAGTGCGTCGAGGGGGTGGCTCCGTCAGGCCTGCCGGAGACGACACGGGCCGCCTCGTTCTCGTGGTCGGCGAACCGGTGCAGGACCAGGTCCTCCTTGGCCGGGAAGTACCGGAACAGCGCCGGCTTCGAGATGTCGGCCGCCACGGCCACCTCGGCCACCTCGGTTACCGAGACCTTGCCGAAGCCCCGTTCGAGGAACATCGTGATGGCGGCGTCGGAGACGGCCTGGTAGGTCAGCCGCTTCTTGCGTTCGCGCAGGCCGGGCTTCTCGGTGCTCATGCCGGTGCGTCCCGCCGGATGAGCACGTCGATCCCGTCAAGGATCCGTTCGAGACCGAACACGAAGTCGTAGTCGGCTTCGTCCGGCTCGCTCATGGCCTCGGTGGCCAGCAGCCCGGACAGCGCGGGATGACGGACGGGGTCGACGAGGCGTCGCACCGTCCGCTCCCACCCCGCCATGAACTCCTCGGCGGAGACCCCCTTCTTCTCGACGGCGGCGGCGACGTCGCTCATCGTCGTGGCCTCGTTCCGCACGAATCCCGTGACGAGGAGGATGACCGAGATCTTGTCGCCCGGGGACAGGCCGCTGTCCGACAGTGCCTGGAGCCCCTGTTCCCACCACAGCACCATGTGGGGGCTGGCCGGCGGGCCCGCGATCGGGATGCGCAGGGACCACAGGTTGCGCTGGAACATCCGGCGCTGGGCCCACGCCCACTGGCGGAGCGCCTCGCGCCAGCCCGCCCCCTCCTCCAGCGCGGGCAGCGGCGGAGGGGCACCCATGGCCGCCTCCTGCATGAGGACGTACAGCTCCTCCTTGGCGGAGACGTAACGGTAGAGCGACATCGTCGAGACGCCGAGTTCCTTGGCGACCCGTCCCATCGAGACCGCCGAAAGCCCCTCACCCGCGGCCACCGACACGGCCGCGGCCACGATGCGGTCCAGCGTCAGACCGGGTTTCGGGCCCTTGGCCGGACGGTCGCGAAGCCCCCACGCCGCCTCGACGCTGGCGGGCAGGCCCGTGCCGCCCGACGCACTGCTGTTCTCCGTCACCCGAAGCCGCCTTCCCCATCACTGGCTTGCCACCATCCTAGGTTTGCGTAATGCTTACGCAGTAACGCGTATGTCATACGCAGAAGGGGGATCGCCATGACCACAGGCATGGACGACGTCATGATCGAGGCACACGGCCTCACCAAGTCCTACGGGAAACCGGGCGTCAGGGTCCTGGACGGTGTCGGCCTCCGGGTCGCACGCGCCGGGATCCACGCGCTGCTCGGCCCCAACGGCGCGGGCAAGACCACGACCGTGCGGATCCTCGCCACTCTCACCACCGCCGACTCCGGCACGGCGCGCGTCGCCGGGCACGACGTCGTCACCGCCCGGCGCCAGGTCCGCCGCACCATCAGCCTGACCGGGCAGTTCGCCGCTGTCGACGAGACCCTGACCGGCGAGGAGAACCTGCGGATGATGGCGCGGCTGTCCGGACTGGCCCGCAGCCGGGCCCGGCACCGCGCCGGGGAACTCCTCGACCGCTTCGGCCTCACCGACGCGGCCCGCCGCCAGGTCCGTACGTACTCCGGGGGGATGCGCCGCCGCCTGGACCTGGCGGCGGGACTGGTCGGCTCGCCCGAACCGGGCGTCCTCTTCCTCGACGAACCCACCACGGGCCTCGACCCGCGCAGCCGCCGCGAGCTCTGGCAGGTGGTCCGTGACCTCGCCGGCCGGGGCGCCGCCGTCCTGCTCACCACGCAGTACCTGGAGGAGGCCGATCAGCTCGCCGACCGCATCAGCGTCCTCGCCAAGGGCCGCATCGTCGCCGAAGGCACCCCTCAGGACCTGAAATCACGCGTCGCCGGCCACCGCCTGGACCTCGTCCTCAGCAGCCGCGAGGCATACCTCCGGCTCGCCACCCGGGCCGTCCACCACTCCCCCGAGACCCTCACCGTGGGCATCCCCACGGACGGTACCGCCGTCCACACCCGCGCCCTGCTCGACGAGATCGACCCGCACCGCACCGACGTCGAACGCTTCTCCGTGCACAGCGCGACCCTCGACGACGTGTTCCTCGCCCTCACCGCCGAGAAGACGGAGGCACCGGCCCGTGTCTGACACCCCCGGAACCCTGACCCACGCCACGGTCATGACCGGCCGCAGCCTGCTCATCAGCCGCCGCAACATCGACGCCGTCATCACGGCGATGATGCTGCCGATCATGCTGATGCTGATCTTCGTCTACTTCTTCGGCGGCGCGATCGACACGGGCACCGCCTACGACTCCTACGTCATGTACGTGGTCCCCGGCGTCCTGTTCCTGTGCGCCGGCTTCGGATCGGCCACCACCGCGGTCGCGGTGAGCGAGGACATGAAGGGCGGCATCATCGACCGCTTCCGCTCCCTGGACATCGGCGCGATGCCGATCCTGGCCGGCCATGTCGCGGCGAGCACGGTGCGCAACCTGGTCTCCACCACGCTGGTGTTCGCCGTCGCCCTGCTCATCGGCTTCCGCCCCGCCGCCACCCCCGCCGGCTGGCTCGCCGTCGCCGCCGTGCTGCTCGCCTACATCGTGGCCCTGTCCTGGGTCTCCGCGGCGATGGGCCTGCTCGCCCGGACACCGGAGGCAGCCGGGGGATTCTCCTTCTTCATGTCGTTCCTGCCCTACCCGAGCAGCGCGTTCGTCCCGGTCGACAGCATGCCCGGCTGGCTCCAGGGCTTCGCCGACCACCAGCCGGTCACCCCGGCCATCGAGTCCCTGCGCGGTCTCCTCCTGGACCAGCCGGTGGGCAACGCCCCGTGGACCGCGCTCGCCTGGGCGGCCGGGATCCTGCTGGTGTCCATGGCCCTGACGGGTGTGCTCTTCAGGACCCGGACGCGGTGACGCCTCAGAACACGTCCGGGCACCACGCCCGCCGTGACGTCCGGAACATCACGTCCGCCGTCGCCGCCGCGCCCGCGCGGTGTTCGTCGAGCCTGCCCAGCGCGGCCAGCCGCACCGGCGACTCGTCGCCGAGGCAGAGCGTGCTCAGCTCCGCCACGTCCAGCGTGAGGTCGGCGCCCCGGGCCGTGGGGACGCAGGAGGCGCCGGACGGTGAGACCTCCAGCAGGAAACGGCCGCCTGCCAGGCCCGCGCCGTCCCGGACGTCCAGGACCAGGGCGCCCTCGGTCGCGTACGTACGTGCCTCCAGGACTCCGGGGACGTCCAGGAGGCGCAGCCACAGCCAGTCCGCCTGGGTCACGATCCGGGCGGCCCGGGGGTCCGGGAGGAGGAGGGGGAGCACGTCGTCGGGCGCGCGGTAGCCCGTGCGGACGGTGGTGATCCAGTCGATGGAGCAGACGAACTGCCACAGCGCGCGTTCCGCCACCGGGGTCACGGCGATCATGCTGGACACCGTCGCCTTGTTGAGCGGCTGCTTCCCGTCGCCCCAGTGGTCGTCGGCGCGGTAGACGATCAGCCCGTCCGTCTCCCCGTCCGGCGACCGGTACACCGCGTAGAAGGGCTCCGTCCACGCGTCGGCCGCCGGGACGTCCACCCCGGTGCTGCGCTGCCACCAGCGCTCGTCCCGGGAGACCACGCCGTGCTGCCAGGCCGCGAGACGGCCGTGCAGCTCGGGACCCAGCTTGCGCACGTCCGCGCCGTCCACCAGCTCGATCCGGCCGCCGTCCGCCTCGGAGGGGACCTGGGCGCGCGGGTCCAGACCGGCCCGGGGGACGTCGATCTCCCACTCCGCGGTCCAGGTCGCCGGCCCGAATCCGTACCGCCCGTAGATCGGGTACTCCGCGGCGATCAGGGAGGCGACCACGTCGCCGCGCTCCTTCGCCGCCGCCAGGTCCGTGGCCATCATCCTGCTGAGGAGCCCGCGGCGGCGGTGCGTGGGCGTCACCGTCACGGCGGTGACCGCGTCGGCCGGCACCGTGGCACCACCGGGGACGGTCAGTTCCTGCGCGAACGACCGGAAGGTGGCCACACAGCGCCCGGCGTCGAAGACCCCCTGGACACGGGCGAGATCGGTATGAGCCAGGCGCACCGCGATCTCCTCCTCCGGCGGTGCCGGCGTGGAGAGCAGGAACCCCGTGCCCACGGCGCGCATCCAGTCGGGGTATTCGGCTGCGGAGACGGTACGCGGATCAAGACTCATGCCGCCACGCTATGCACCGGGGGTTCGACTGTCGCCCGTATTTCCGGCCGCACGGCGCGGGCACGACGGCCCCGCACCGGCACGGCACGAGGTCCGGCGGCCCCGCACCGGCGCGGCACGAGGTCCGGCGGCCCCGCACGGGCGCGGGGCACGCGGCTCCCGCCGTCGCTCAGAACGCCGCCCGGACCTCCCCCACCACCGCGTCGCCACCCGTCAGCGGCGCCCGCCCGATGCGGGACACCACCGGGGAGTCGACGCCCAGCAGTTCGAGGGAGCGGGCCAGCACCGGGCCCAGGGCGCGGGTGGAACCGTCGTCGATCTTGAAGGCCAGGGCCCTGCCGTCCGGGAGCGCCAGCGCCTGGACCGCCTCCGCGCCCATCTTGGAGAGCGCCCCCGGCACCTCCCGCATCAGCCAGGTGTCCGGCCGGCGCGTGCCCGCGACGTACTCAGGGTGCGCCCGCATCGCGTCCGCGACCCGGCGTTCCGCCGTGCCCGGCTCCGCCAGCACGAACGCACGGAACGCGCGGGCCAGGCCCACCAGCCCGATGGCCATCAGCGGGGCCCCGCAGCCGTCCGTGCCGATCGCCGCGACGGGCTCGCCCGCCGCCCGTGCGACGACCTCGCCCACCAGCCGCTGGAGCGGGTGCGCCGGGTCCAGATAGGTCGCCGTGTCCCACCCGTTGCGTACGCAGACGGCGAGCATCGCCGCGTGCTTGCCGGAGCAGTTCATGGTGAGCGGCTCCCGCACACCCCCGGCTGCGAGATACGCCTCCGCCTCGACCGGGTCCAGCGGAAGGTCGGGCGGCGTCTGCAGATCGGCGGCCTTCAGCCCGTGCTCGGCGAGCATCGTGCGCACCAGGCCGAGGTGGAAGTCCTCCCCCGAGTGGCTCGCCGCGGCCAGTGCCAGCCGCTCCCCCGAGAGGTCCAGCCCGGCCCGCAGGATCGCGGCGGCCTGCATCGGCTTGTTGGACGAGCGCGGGAAGACCGGGCCCGCCGGATCCCCGAGCGCCAGCTCCACGCTCCCGTCGGCGGCCAGGATCACCAGCGACCCCCTGTGACGTCCCTCGGTGAAACCGGACCGTACGACCTCGGCCAGGACCGGGAGCACGGACGGGGAGGACGGGGACGGGACTGTGGAGGACGTCATGCTGGCGGGTGGCCTTCCGGGGACGGGCGTGACCCGCCCCCGGAAGGGTCGCTTCAGACGAGCAGGTCCTCTACTTGTGCTTCCCCGTCACGGTACCTGCGGGCGATCTCCGCACTGCAATCGTCCACGGTCCGCTGGAGCCGGTGACGGCGCCTCGACACCTGCTGCTCGTAGCGGACGAGCCGCCCCATGGCGGTCAGGAGCTCCTGGTCCGTCCGGGCGTCGAGGTCCGAGAGCTCGACCTCCGCGAGCGTGTCGGCCGCGAGCTGCCGGTACTCGGCGCTGCGCGGCGTGGTGAGGGTGACGTGCCGCGCCGAGGAACGGTGGACGGACGGGGTGTCGGCGAGGATCTCCGAGAGCCGGTCCACCACGGGCGACTCGGGGTCCACCCGGCGCGCGAGTTCGGCCCGCAGGATGTCGATCCGGCCCTGGACCAGACGGCGTACGTAACTGAGGTCCGCCTCGTCGCGCTGGGCGTCACGGCGCACGGTGCGCAGCTCCGGCAGCCGCAGTCCGCCGAATTCGGGCAGGGGGCGTACGGATGCCGGCCCTTCGACCGCACCGCCCCCGGCCTGTCCGGGCACGGACACCGCTCCGGGCAGCTGCACGGGCGGGGCGGGCAGCTGGCCGGGCGCAGCAACGCTCCGCTGGACCGGGGGCCGCAAGCCGGCGGCTGTGCGCGTCCCTGGTACGGCCCTGGGTGATGGCCCGGTTCCCTGTGTCGTCATGATGTTCCGTCCCCTCGACCGGTGCGTCGGCACACCGACATCGTGCATGGTGCCACTACGCACGGTGTTGATGCAGGTGCTTCGTACCCGTTCGGCCCAAGATAGGTTGGTCTGTATGCGTGCAGTGATACAGAGAGTGGACGGCGCCAGCGTCACCGTGGCGGGCGCCGCGGACGATGCGCCGGAGACCGGTACGGTCGGCGAGATCATCGGCGAGGGGCTGTGTGTGCTGGTGGGGGTCACTCACGGCGACACCGCGGAGAAGGCGGCGCAGCTCGCCCGCAAGCTGTGGACCCTGCGCGTCCTCGATGGCGAGAAGTCCTGCTCGGACGTGAACGCGCCGCTGCTGGTCATCTCGCAATTTACTCTGTACGGGGACGCCAGGAAGGGCCGCAGGCCCACGTGGAACGCCGCCGCGCCGGGCGAGGTCGCCGAGCCGCTGGTCGACGAGGTGGTGGCACACCTGCGCGCGCTCGGCGCGCAGGTGGAGACGGGCCGGTTCGGGGCGGACATGCGGGTCTCGCTCACGAATCACGGCCCGTTCACCGTCCTGGTCGAGGTGTAGCGGTGCGGCCGGCCGCGCGTAGCCGGCCTACGGCTCGACGACCGTCTCCTGGGCCGCCGCGGTATCACCCGCGATCAGCTCCGCGTCCACGGCGACGTTCCGCTTCACCAGCGCCAGGGCGATGGGGCCCAGCTCGTGGTGGCGGGCCGAGGTGGTGATGAAACCGAGCTGCCGGCCCTCCGCCCCGTCGGCGGCGAGCCGGACCGGCGTCCCGTGGCCGGGCAGGTGGACCTCGCTGCCGTCCAGGTGGAGGAAGACGAGCCGGCGCGGCGGCTTCCCCAGGTTGTGGACCCGGGCGACCGTCTCCTGGCCCCGGTAGCAGCCCTTCTGCAGGTGCACGGCGCTGCCGATCCAGCCCAGCTCGTGCGGGATGGTGCGGTGGTCGGTCTCGAATCCCAGGCGCGGGCGGTGCGCCTCCACGCGCAGCGCCTCGTACGCCAGGATCCCGGCCACCGGGCCGTGCGCGGCGGCGTACGTCTCCAGGTCGGCCCGGGGCAGGAAGAGGTCACGGCCGTGCGCCGTCTCCCGGACGGCGACGCCGTCCGGGACCGGGGCGATGGAACCGGCCGGCAGGTGTACGACGGCGAAGTCCTCGGTGCGGTCGGCGACCTCGACCCGGTAGAAGAACTTCATCGACTCCAGGTACGCGACCAGCTCGCCCCGGGTCCCCGGCTCGGCGTGCATCCACACCGTCGTGCCGTCGTCGACCAGATAGAGGGCGTGCTCGATGTGTCCGTTGGCGGAGAGGATCAGCGCCTCGGTCGCCCGGTTCGGCGCGAGATCGCTGACGTGCTGGGTGAGCAGCAGATGCAGCCAGGACAGCCGGTCGTCGCCGGTGACCGTGACGACCCCGTGGTGCGAGAGGTCGACGAGGCCGCTGCCGTCGGCGAGGGCGCGTTGCTCACGGAACAGGTCGCCGTAGTGCGCGGCGACGCCTTCGTCGCGCCCCTCGGCGGGGACGGCGCCGGGCAGGGACAGCAAGGGGCTCTTCATGCGACCAGCGTACGACCCGCGCGACCCGGCCCGACGACCCGCGTGGCCCGGCCCCGACGACCCGCGTGGCCCGGCCTAGCGGGCGCTGCCCGACCCCTCCGGCGGTCCGGCCTCCGCCGCCTTCGCCGTGCAGTCGGCGCAGCGGCCGAAGATCGCGAAGTGCTTCATGTCGGTCTCGAAGCCGAAGGTGCCCCGCAGCTTCGCCGTGAAGTCGGCGACGACGTCGACATCGGCCTCGATGACGTCCGTGCAGTCCCGGCAGACGAGGTGGATGTGGTGGTGACGGTCCGCCAGGTGGTACGTCGGTGCGCCGTGCCCGAGGTGGGCATGACTGACCAGCCCGAGCTCCTCCAGGAGCTCCAGGGTCCGGTAGACGGTGGAGATGTTCACACCCGACGCCGTCTTCCGCACCTCGCAGAGGATGTCGTCGGGCGTCGCGTGCTCCAGTGTGTCCACGGCCTCCAGGACGAGCTGGCGCTGAGGCGTCAGCCGGTAGCCACGCTGCCGAAGATCGGTCTTCCAGTCGGTGCTCACCACAGCCCCAGTGTAGGGCGGGGCCGCGCTCACTCCGGGATCACCGGCAGTTGTCCGCTCATCAACAGGCCGGCAACGGACTCCCGCAGCAGCCCGGTCGTGCGCGCGATCTCCTCGTGCACCCGGATCTTCTCGTCCAGTGCGCCGAGCACGGCGCCGATCCGGTGCTGCTGGGCGGGCGGAGGCAGCACGACCGGCAGGCCGGCCAACGCGCCGACGGTGATCGACCGGATGGCGCTTCCGGCGGAGTGGCTTCTCATCCAGGCCACTGCGCCGGGGCCGGAGAGAAAGCCGGTCAGATATGACGCGATCGCCGGGTCGGACGGCCGCACGCAGAGCACATGCGGGTTGTGGAACCACCCCGTCTCCGCGTCCGTGACCAGAGCGACGCGTCCCACGGTGCCGGTGCGGGTGACAAGGATGTCTCCCGCTCGGACGCGTCCACGGTCCAGCCCCTCGGCCTGCCCGCCGCTGACGAAGGCGGACGCCGAGTGGACAATCCTGCGTTCCCGAAGATCGCCGGGCCGCACCAGCGGCACCGCTCCCGGTTCCGCCTCTTTCAGCACGGTCATCGGGGCCCCGGCCGACCGCAGCTCGCACAGTTGCGAGAGCGGGGCGACCAGCCAGCCCTGAGGCACGTCCTCCTGACCGTCCGTGGTCATAGTCCGTACTCCTCGAACAGGTCCTGGATGTGACGGTCGATGTCGCGTGCCTGGTCACCGAGCTCCGCCAGCCGTCTGTTCAGCGCCCGCACCCGGCCGCCGGTCGCGGTCTGTACGGGTGCCGTCGCCCGGGTGGCCAGATAAGCGGTCGCACTCAGCGAGTATCCGTTCGCCCGGATCTCCTCGATGCCGGCGATGCGGCTGAAGCCCTCCCGTTCCTCCCTGGACCGGGCGGTCCGGACCAGCAGATCCGTGTCCTCGGCCGCCAGTACACGACGGGTGCGGGAAGTCATCGATCCCAGACCTGTCGCGTCGGCGAAGAAGACATCCTGGCAGGAGCCTGTCGGGTGCTTCAGGAGCCATACGGTCACGGCGACCGCGGTGGCGGCGAACAACTGCGGCGGCAGAGCTACCAGTCCCTCCACCGCACCGTCCTCGATCATCGCCCGCCGGATCCTCCGCTCGCCGGGGTGTGCGGAGGACGCCGCGTTGGTCGGCATCACCACGCAGGCCCTACCC
>NZ_DATMVN010000518.1:0-7896 GCF_035563135.1 Streptomyces sp. | reverse complement strand
CAGTTGCGCACGGGTGAAGACCCGTTCGGGCTCGGCGGCCATCGCTGCGAGGAGCCGGAACTCTCCCGGGGTGCACTCCACCCCCGTTCCGTCGATCGCCACCTCGTGACGCACCGGATCGACGGCGAGCGCCCCCACCCGCAGCACGTGGCTGTCCTCACGTCCCCCGTCCCGCCGGGTGCGCCGCAGGAGTGTGCGTACCCGTGCCATGAGCTCGCGCGGGCTGTAGGGCTTGGTCATGTAGTCGTCCGCGCCCAGGTCCAGCCCGAGCA
The DNA here is from genome assembly GCF_035563135.1 of Streptomyces sp. Taxonomy (GTDB): domain Bacteria; phylum Actinomycetota; class Actinomycetes; order Streptomycetales; family Streptomycetaceae; genus Streptomyces. Next base: position 7,624 of record NZ_DATMVN010000518.1, on the reverse strand, counting down.
GCAGGTCGTCCTCCGTCGCCCGGGCGGTCAGCATGAGGACCGCCAGCTCCCTTTCCTCGGAGCGCAGGATCCGGAGCACGTCGAGTCCGTCCGCCCGCGGCATCATCACGTCGAGGACGAGCAGGTCCGGCGTCCCCCGCCGGGCCTGCTCCAGTGCGGCGAGACCGTCCGGGACCACCGTGACCGCGTGGCCTTCGCGTTCGAGGTAGCGGCGGACCAGCTCGGCCTGTTTCGCGTCGTCTTCCGCGACTATGACGTTTGCGCACACGGAGGTGATCGTAGAGGAGGCCCCCGAGCCGCAGTCCTCCGCCGTGGGAACGGACCGGCCCGCTCGGCGGCCGGGGCAAAGAGGGCGGGGCCACCCCCGTCCGCGGCAGCGGTCACGAGGCCGGTCCGGCGTCCGGGAACTTCGGCGCTCAGCAGACTCCGTCACCCGGCTCGGGGTTGCCGAGGCCGAACAGCGGGCGCAGCTTGAGCCCGAGCCAGGTGCCGACGAGTGCGACCGCTCCCCACAGCCAGCCGCTCAGGCTGCCCGAGGACACTCCTGCCAGGTAGGCCCCGATGTTGCAGCCTCCGGCGAGCCGGGCACCGACGCCCATCAGCACACCGCCGAGCACCGCCGCGACGGCCGTACGCCACGGAATGCCACGGTGCAGGGCCCAGGTACCGCCGAGCGCTGCGGCGACCGCCGCACCGATCATGATGCCGATGTCGGTGAGGCTGGTCCTGTCGGCGAGCACCGGGCCCGCCAGCATCTCCGCGTTGCCGGGCTGCCGCCACCAGGTCCAGTTCTCCGGGTGGCCGCCGAGCGCGCCCACGAGTTCCGAGCCCCACAGGCTGAACGCGCTCGTGACTCCCCAGGCTCCGCCGGACACCAGCAGCACGCCCGCCCCGAGGACGGCCAGCGCCAGGGCGCCGACGGCCAGCGGCCACGAGCCACGGAGAGCCCGTACGGCCGCGGTGCGCGCCGAGGGTACGGGGCCGAGGGGCGGCGGGTTGCGCCGGGCCTGGACGCGTCGCGTGATCACGACGACCAGCAGCAGCGCGGCGATGGTCACCGCCCAGGAGCCGAACCAGCCGATGTGGTCGGAGAGGACGACGGGTTGCCAGGCGGGGAGGTCCTTCCACAGGTCGAACTGCCAGGCGGCGAGCGTGGCCCCCGCGACGAATCCGCCCAGGGTCAGGAGCACCGGGGTCTGCCCCGACCCGACGGCGAAGAGGGTGCCCGAAGCACAGGCGCCGCCGAGCTGCATCCCGACGGCGAAAAGCAGCGAGCCGGCGATCAGGCCGACTCCGACCGTGCCGCCGGAGGGCGCCGGCTGTGTTCCGAACAGCCCGGTGCTCGTACCGATGAGCAGCGCGAACAGTGTGGCCGTGGTGCCGAGCAGCAGCGCGTGCGCCCGCAGCCCGGTGCCGTTGCCGACGGCGACGAGCTGCCGCCAGGCAGAGGTGAAGCCGAACCGGGAGTGGAAGAGGGCGACGCCCAGGCCGAGCCCCAGCAGGAGCAGCACGCCCGGTTTCGCGCCGTGTGCGAACCACACGTGGGCGGTGAGGGCCACGGCGAGCAGTCCGGACACGACGAGTGGCGTCCTGCGCACCGGGGGCAGGGCGGGCGCCTCCGGCTCGGGCGCCGAGGTGGGGGAAGGGGCGAACAGGGCGGGCAGTGCGCGCGGCGGCGCGGCAGATGGCGCGGTGGTCACGAAAGGTCTCCGGATGTTGCTCGGACGGATGCCGGCATCGGCCGGAGGCGGCGCGGTACGCGCCGCCGGCCCGGGATTCAGCCGCGACAGAGTCCGTCGTCGACGCACCACGCCGAATGCGTGAACAGCGCGAGGCGCAGCGAGAGGGCCGGTGCAGACATGCGTACGAATATACGGACGGCATCCCTCCGGTTGCCTGGATGTCTCACCATGCGGAAGGTCTTTCGAGATGACACCTCACCGCCCGGATGACGCGGGCTCAGCCGCGGCCGTGCCCCGCGGCCCGCGCCGCCGCGCACCGGCACCCGGGCGGAACCATTGACAGGGCCGCGATCCGGGCGGCAGACTCGCATATCCAGTGAAGAAAACTTCACCAGACGAACACCATGGCGGCGAGAACAGCCGGCACCGAGGGAAACCGCCCTCACCTTCCGGGGCGGGCAGGGGTCGGCCGTTCGGGCCCACGCGCGGTCCGGTGGCCCCAGGGACACGGACGCCCCCGAAGCAAGAAGGAGAACGAGCCGTGCACACGACCGTAGGAATCATCGGGGGCGGCCCGGCCGGGCTGCTGCTGTCGCGCCTGCTCCACCGCGCCGGCGTCGACTGCGTCGTCCTGGAGAGCCGTGATCGCGCCTACGTCGAGCAGCGTCAGCGGGCAGGCATCCTCGAACAGTCCACCGTCGACGCCCTGCGCGAGGTCGGGGCCGCGGAACGACTGGACACCGAGGGACTGGTGCATGACGGCGTGGAACTCCGCTGGGAAGGCCGGGCCCACCGGATCGACTTCCCTTCGCTGACGGACGGCCGCCGCGTGTGGGTCTACGCGCAGACGGAGGTCGTCAAGGACCTCATAGCCCTTCAGCTCGCCGACGGCGCCGCCCTGCGTTTCGGGGCCGAGGTCCACTCCGTCGAGGGCGCGGACACCGACCGCCCGACGATCCGCTACACGCACGACGGCCAGGACAAGACGCTGACGTGCGACTACGTCGTCGGCTGCGACGGATTCCACGGAGTGACCCGGGCAGCCGTGCCCGAAGGGGTCCGGCGCACCTATGACCGGGTCTACCCCTACTCATGGCTCGGCATCCTGGCCGATGTGGCGCCGTCCTGCGACGAGTTGATCTACGCCCACTCCCCGCGTGGCTTCGCACTGCACAGCATGCGGTCCCCCGAGGTCAGCCGGCTGTACCTCCAGGTGCCCAACGGCACGGACCCGGCCGACTGGCCGGACGAGCGGATCTGGGACGAACTGGATACCCGGTTCGCACTCGACGGATGGAAGCTGGAACGCGGGCCGATCACCTCCAAAAGCGTGCTCCCGATGCGGAGTTCGGTGACCGAGCCGATGCAGTACGGCCGCGTCTTCCTGGCCGGCGACGCCGCGCACATCGTGCCGCCCACCGGAGCGAAGGGACTCAATCTGGCGGCTGCCGACGTCGTGGTGCTGGGCCGCGCTCTGGTCCGGCGGCACAGGACCGGCGCGTCCGACCTGCTGGACACCTACTCCGCCACGTGCCTGCGTCGCGTATGGCGCGCCGAACACTTCTCGTACTTCATGACCACGACGCTGCACACCGATCCGGACCAGAGTCCCTTCGACACCCGGCTCCAGGTCGCCCAGCTCGACCGCATCGCCGCCTCACCGCACGCGGCGGCCGAGCTCGCGGTGAACTACGCGGGGCTGCCGCTCCCGTGACCGTGAGGGCGTGCGGGCCCGCAGCCATGCCTGTGGGCCCGCCCCCGCCTTCCGCCCCACTCGGGAAGAAGCCCTGCGCCCCCCATTGACACGGGTGCGGACCAAGGAGAAACTCGCACGGCCCGAGAGTGGAAATATTTTCACCTCGCGAACATTTGCTCCCCGATCGTGGCGTTGATCCCTCCGCAGGACAGCCCACCCGCCACAACGCCGTGGCAGAAAGCGAGTGCCCGTGGCTGCCTCGACCACGTCCCCGCCCGACCGTTCCTTCCGGGTGGTCGCTCCGGTCATCGCTCTGTGCTGGCTCGCCGTGTTCTTCGACGGCATGGACGTCAACATCTACGGCGCGACCATGCCGCACCTCCTCGCCGACGAAGGTCTCGGCTTCACCCCCTCTCTGGCCGGCTCCATCGGCAGCTGGACCACCTTCGGCATGCTGATCGGCGCCCTGGCCGCGGGGACACTCACCGACTGGCTGGGCCGGAAGCCCCTGGTCGTGGGCAGCGTCGTGCTGTTCTCGGTCGGATCCGCCCTGTGCGCGGTCGCCCCCGGCGCCACCGTGTTCGGCGCGGGCCGCTTCCTCTCCGGGCTCGGCCTGGGCGGACTGATGCCGATCGGCCTGGCGATCGTCGCCGAGTTCGCTCCGCCGCGCCGCGCCGCCCTCGCCACCGGCCTGATGATGACCTCCTACCACGCGGGCGGCATGGCCGCCACCGGCATCGGTCTCGCCGTGGCCCCCGGGCATGGCTGGCGCTGGGTGTTCTGGGCGGGGGTACTGCCTGCCGTGGTCGCAGTGCCACTGGTGCTGAAGTGGCTTCCGGAGTCCCCCGGAGTGCTCTTCGCCCGGGGCCGCACCGAGGAGGCGTACGCCGTCGCCGACCGGTACCGGCTGGAGCGCCCCGGGACGCAGCAGGCGCCCCAGGCCGGTGCGAAGGGCCGCATGGCGGCGATCACCGCGCTGTTCGCCCCCGGCACCCGCTGGGCGACCCCGCTGCTGTGGATCGCGTCCTTCGCCGGCCTGCTCCTCGTCTACGGCGTCTCCACCTGGCTGCCCGAGCTGATGCGCGCCACCGGCTACTCCCTCTCCTCCTCGGTCACCTTCCTGATGGTGATCAACGCGGGCGGCATCGTGGGCATGCTGATAGCGGGCCGTACGGCGGACAGGTTCGGCCCGGTGAAGGTCTCCGCGCTGTGGTTCGTGCTGACGGCGGTCGGCACGTTCCTGCTGAGGGCGCAGCTGCCGATCGGGGTCGCGTACGCGGTCGTCTTCATCACCGGCATCTGGCTGTTCAGCGCCCAGGTGATGGTGTACGCCGCCACGTCCCGCGTCTACGCACCCCGCGAGCGCGCCACCGGCCTGGGGTGGGTCACCGGCATCGGCCGTACGGGTGCGGTGGTCGGCCCGACCCTCGGAGGCGCGGTTCTCGCGGGCGGTGACGCAGGCCTCGGTTTCACGACGTTCGCCGTGACGGCCGTCCTCGGCGCGCTGGCGATCTCCCTGGTCCCACTGGCCGCCAGGCACCGCCGCGGGAGCAGCCCCGGCGCGGCTCCCGCGCCCGCCGCGACGACGGACTGAGCAGCGAAGGACGAGCCGGGCCCCCGGTGCGGCGCACGGATCGGCCGCACCGGGGGCCCGCCCGCACCGGCTCAGGCGGGATCGAGCGGGACAGCGGCCACGGGCTCCGCCCGCCGGTCCCGTCGTACGGATGGCCGCGCCGCGCGGGGCGCGGAGACCGCGTCCACATCCGCGAGAAGACCGAGCGGTGAGCCGCGTGCTCGCGCGACCCGCGAGCACACGGTTCCGATGGGGCACCCGATGGCCCGGGCCGCCTCGGCGCAGGGCGGCCAGAGGAGCTGGGTGAGCACGAACGCCTCCCGGCGTTCGCCCGGGGCCGCCGCCAGCAGCTCGGCCAGGGCCAACCCCCTCCTCGAAGCCCGGTACCCCCAGGGGCTGAGCCCGCTCGGCCGCGTACTGCCAGTCGTGGCGGTCCGCGAGTCCGGGCCGGACGGCGGCGCTCCATCGGCCACCGGTGAACAGCTCAGGCACGGCGTCCCTCCAGCCCGCACGAGGGAGGGGGCGCGGTGAAAGCGGCCGTGCCGAGCTCGCCGCCCGGAGGAGGCGCGCGAGGGCGCCCCGCGCGTCGAGCGATCCGGCCGGGTGTGGCTCCGGCTTCGTCCGCCCCTCCTGCGACCAGCGCTGCTTTCCGGCCGAAGCCGGGCTTTTCGCATGAGAACCATTTCGAGATCCATGCAGGTCAGGCGGTAGTTTTCGGTTGTACCACCCAATTCTGTCCACATGCCGGACATGTTGCACGGGCGCTGCGCACCGCTTCCGAGCTGCCCGAACGGTCATTCGGTAGGCAGGGTGCGCACGGGCCGGGCCGGAAAGTACTGATCGATGTGCGCTCACTGCCTGCAAGCGCCAGACTCCCCACCGCAGTCACCCCCCTAGCGAAGGAGAAGCACGAATGCGTGACAAGCTCTGCGGGATCAGCGTCTTCACCATGGTTTCGGCACTCGTCATGACCGGCACAGCCGCCGTCGGGGCCGCACAGGCCCGGCCCGCCCAGCCCGCCGGCCTCTACGCCCCGTCGGCCCTCGTCCTCTCGGTCGGCAAGGGCGGCGCCCCCACGGTCACCGTCCAACGAGCCGTCACCCTGAGCTGCGCGCCCCGCCCTGGCGGTACTCACCCTTCGCCCGCCGCAGCGTGTGCGGAACTGGATGCGGTCGAGGGCGAGTTCACCGAGCTGACCACACCCCGGCCCCAGGGGGACTGCACACGTCAGTGGGACCCTGTCGTCCTCGACGCCACCGGCGTGTGGCAGGGCCGCCATGTCTCCTGGTCGGCCACCTTCGGCAACGCGTGCGAAATGCGGGCGAGCCTGGCCGAAGGGCCGGTCTTCTCCTTCTGACCCGGCGTGTTCAGCGGGCGCGTATCGAGGCCTCCGCCCCGACCGGAGCGGGACGCGACCCGAGGCGTCTTCGTCCCGCCCGGTTTCCCGCGCGGCCTGCGACCGCCTGCGTCCCCGCCGTGGCGTGCACGGCGGGGACGCAGGCGGTGTCCGACGCCCGCGATGGGGCCCGTCGGAGGGGGTGGCCGCCGATCAGACGGTCACCGGGTCACCGTCCACTTCTGATTCGCGGCGCCGGTGCAGGTCCAGATCTGCAACCGGGTGGCGTTGGCGCTGCTGCTGCCGGTCACGTCCAGACACTTGTTCGCCTGCGGATTCACGATGTCCCGGGCAGCCGGCGTCGCCCACTGCTGCGCCGCCGAGCCGTTGCAGTCCCACAGCTGCACCCGGGTCCCGTCCGCCGTACCGCCCGACGCGACGTCCAGACACTTGCCCAGCGCACGGATCGTCCCGTCAGCGCCCACCGTCCACCGCTGCGCCGCCGAGCCGTTGCAGTCGTACAGCTGCACCGCCGTACCGTTCGCCACCGCGCCGCCCGCGACGTCCACGCACTTGCCCGCCAGGCCCGTGATGGGCCCCCCGCCGCCCGGCTGGCCGCTGTCGGAGCTGACACGGACGTAGTCGACGAGGAGCTGCTGGGGGAAGACCGTGCTTCCGTCGGGGTCGCCGGGCCAGTAGCCGCCCACCGCGAGGTTCAGGATGACGAAGAACGGTTTGTCGAAGACCCACTGCCTTCCGCCGAGATCGGCGGGGGTGCGCCGCTGGTAGACGGTGCCGTCGACGGACCAGGTGATGGCGCCGGGGCTCCAGTCGACGGCGAAGGTGTGGAACGCGTCGGCGAACGCCTGCCCGCCGGGCAGCGTGTAGCCCGCGCCGATGCCCCCGCTGCCGGAGTAGCCGGGGCCGTGCAGGGTGCCGTGCACGGTGCCGGGTTCGAAGCCGACGTTCTCCATGATGTCGATCTCGCCGCTGTTGGGCCAGCCGACCTGCCCGATGTCGTTGCCCAGCATCCAGAAGGCGGGCCAGATGCCCTGCCCGCGCGGAATCTTCATCCGGGCCTCGACACGGCCGTACGTGGTCGTGAACTTGCCGGACGTGTTCAGCCGGGCGGAGGTGTACTCGCACCGCCCGTACCAGCACTGGTAGTTGCCCGGGTTCTCCTTGCGCGCGGTGATGACCAGGTTCCCCTGGCCGTCGAGAGCCGCGTTGCGGTTGCCGGCGGTGTAGTACTGCCGTTCATGGTTGTTGACGTTGTCACCGGTCTCGATCTGCCACTTACCGCCGTCGACGGCGGAGCCGGCGGGTCCGTCGAACTC
>NZ_DATMVN010000517.1:0-5059 GCF_035563135.1 Streptomyces sp. | reverse complement strand
CGCGGCGTCCGGGGGCCGGGTCGACGACCGCGACGCGGTCGGGGTGGGCGGCGGCGCGCTCGCGCAGCCACCCGCCGAACGTCTCCCCGCGCCAGTGGCCCGCCGCGCGGTAACGCTCGGCGAACTCAGCCGGCCAGGTAGGGGCGTCAAGTGCCTCAGGGGTGGTCACAGGGCGGCTCCCACGGCGCTCAGGAAGGTCCGGAACTTGGCCCCGGTCTCCGCCGTCTCGGCGGCGGGGGAGGACTCCGCCACCACGCCCGCGCCGGCGAACAGCCGCAGTGTGCGTCCCTCGGCCTCGGCACAGCGGATGGTCACGACCCAGTCGCCGTCACCGTCCGCGTTCTGCCAGCCGACCATGCCGGTGTACGCGCCGCGGTCGAAGGGCTCGGAATCCGCGATGACCTGCCGGGCCACATCGGTCGGCGTGCCGCAGACCGCCGGAGTGGGGTGCAGGGCCGACGCCAGGTCCAGGGCGGTGGACGAGGGGTCGCGCAGTTCCCCGGTCAGGGTCGTCGACAGGTGCCACATGGCAGCGGTCCGTACGAGGGTGGGGCGTTCGGGCACGTCCAGGCGCACGCAGAACGGCGCGAGCGCCTCACGGATGGCGTCGACCACGACCGCGTGCTCGTGGAGGTCCTTCGGGGAGTCCAGGAGTGCGGCCGCCCTGCGGACGTCCTCCGCCAGATCGCTGCTGCGCGGCGCGGAGCCGGCCAGCGGGTTGGCGACGAGCTGGGCACCCCGCCTGGCCACGAGGAGTTCGGGGCTCGCACCCACGAGCGTGCGGCCGGGCCCGCTGGGAACGGCGAAGGTGTAACCGTCCGGGTCACGGCGCGCCAGCCGGCTCAGCATGGCCGGCAGATCGAGGTCACGCGCCGAGGTCAGTTCGAGCGTGCGGGCGAGCACGACCTTGTCGAACTCCCCGGCCTGCATCCGCTTCACGGCGGCGGCGACGGCCTCGGAGTACTCCTGGGCGGCGGGCACTTCACGTATCCGCCACTCGTCACCGTGTTCCACGGCCGGGCCGTGCAGGGCTATGAGCGGGTCCGCGCGCAGGGCGGTCGCCCACCGGACGGTCTCCGGGACGGCCAGGGCCGCCACACCGTCGGGCGCGAACGGCACGGAGCCCACGACGACAGGGGCGGGGGCACCGTCGCGCCGGGCGGCCTCCAGGACCTCCTGCACCCGCATGGCCAGGGGCCGCGAGTCGTGCGGCACCAGCGACGCGGTGCCGGAGCCCAGCAGGGTGTGCCGGGGGGTGGCGAGGAAGCGGTCCGTGCCGGGCCGGTAGGCCTCCAGCAGAGCGGTCGCCGCGCCGGGGGCATCGAGCGGGGGAGGAGCGGCAGGGACGCGCAGAGATGCAGACATGGGTGGTCTCCAGTGGGGGAAGGCTCGAACGTCGAAGGACGGCGGAGCAGGGCGGGGTTCAGGCCCGCAGGGTGGCTCCGCCGTCGACGTACAGGTCGTGCATGGTGATGTGGCGGGCGCGGTCGGACACCAGGAAGGCGACGGCGTCGGCTATGTCGGAGGGGTCCGCTATCCGGCCGAGCGGGATGCCCGTGCGGTACGTCGCCGTGTCCCCCTCGATGACGCGGCGCGCGGAGGCTTCCTCCTCGCCCGCCGTCCACAGGCCGCGCTGCATGTCGGTCAGGGTCGAGCCGGGGGAGACGGTGTTGCACCGCACGCCCCGGCCCGCGACTTCGAGGCCGAGGCACTTGGTGAACATCACGGCCGCGGCCTTGGACGCGGCGTACGCCGCCATGTTCGTACGGGGGATGCCCGCGGCGTTGGAGGCCACGGTGACGATGCTGCCCGAGCCGCGTCCGGTCATCCGGCGGGAGACGGACCGCGACACGTGGAACACGCCGTGGGTGTTGACGGCGAACGTGGCTGCCCACTCCTCGTCCGACAGGTCCGCGACCGGCGAACCGCGCAGGATTCCGGCCACGTTGACCGCGATGTCCAGCGGACCGATCGTGGTCTCCGCCTCGGCGACGAGTTCTTCGACGGCCGTGGAGTCCGTGACGTCGAGCGTGCGCGCGGTCACCAGGCCGGCGTACGTCTTCTCCAGTGCGGTGATGCCGTCCGCCACCAGGTCGGTGGCGAGGACACGGGCCCCACGGCCGGCGAGAGCGTGGACGACCGCCTCACCTATGCCGCGGCCCGCTCCCGTCACGAGGGCGGTCCGCCCGGCCAATTCCTGATCGAGGCTCACTTGACCATGGCCTTCCGGATGTCGTCGAGCACCGAGACGGCTGCCTGCGCACCACCCAGGCTGGTCCACTTGGTCCCGTCGATGACGGTGGCGTGCTTCTCACGCACGGCGCCGAGCTGCTGGTAGGCGGGCTTCTTCTGGAGCCGGCCGAGGAGGTCGGCGTCGGTGCCCGAGTCGAGGGAGCCGATGAACAGCCAGTCGCCGTCGATCTCCTTCAGGTTCTCGTCGCTGAGCGGCGTCGAGTGGCCCTCGCCCTTGTCGTTCTGGATGCCGGGACGCTTGAAGCCGAGGTCCTTCAGGACGTCACTGATGAAGACGCCCTGCTGCATGACGGCGGTGCCCTTGGCGGAGTAGCGGGCCACGGACACGCTCGCACCGGCCTGCGCACCGAGGTCGGTCTTGAGGGCCGCGGCCTTGGTCGCGTAGTCGGCGAGGAACTTCTCGGCCTCGTTGGACCTGCCGAGCGCCGCGCCGGTGAGCTGGAGGGCCTTCTTCCAGTCCTTGGTGCCGTCGATGGTGACCACCGTGGGCGCGATCTTCCGGAGCTGCGCGAGCACCTGCCCGTCGGCGAGCTGCCCGGCGAGGATCACATCCGGCTTCGCCTGGACGACCTTCTCGATGTCAGGGCCGGTCACGGCGCCCACCACCGGGATGCCCTTCGCCTGGTCCGCGAGGTACTGCGGGGCGCCCTTCTGGCCGCGTCCCGCGGTCAGGCCCACCGGCTCGACACCCAGGGCGAGAGCAGCGTCCAGGTCCATCTCGCTGAGGGCGACCACGCGCTCCGGGTCCGCCGGGATCTTCACCTTCGTTCCCGCCGCGTCCGTGACCTGGGTCGTCGCCGCGGCGCCCGCGTCGGCGGACTCGGCTTTGTCCTCGGAGGATCCGCAAGCGCTGAGAGTGAGAGCACAGAGTGTCAGCAGGGCTGCAGACACGACGGGACGTGCGATACCGCGGGACGAGGGGGACGAGTACGGCGCCATGGCCTGAGATCTCCGTTTACTTCAGTGAATCCTGTTCCGGCAAGGCGCCCTCCGACACCTGCATCGGAGAGAAGCGGTACATACAGCGCCACTTCAGGGCATAGGTGAGCCCATGACCCGCCAGAACCGGACGAGTGCCTTTAGGTTAGGCTACCCTTATGTCGCTAGCGCAAGGGGGTCGGCCACGATCAGCCGGAACCCGCCCATCCGAAGGTCCCCCGGCTCAGGGCCGTTCAACCCTCTGGGTCGCCACGGGACTTCTGCTGTTCCTGGTGGCCCTCGTGCTGCTCTCCCTCGTCATCGGCACCGGTGAAAGCACCGCGGGACGCGCCTGGGACTTCCTCCTCGGCGATCCCGCCGCCCGCGCCGACGCCCAGCTCCGGCTGGCCGTCATGGACGTACGCCTTCCGCGTACGCTCGCCGCCCTCCTCGTGGGCACCTGCCTGGGTGCGGCCGGCTGCCTGCTCCAGGCCGCCACCCGCAACCCGCTCGCCGAAACGGGCCTGCTGGGCGTCAACTCCGGGGCCGCCTTCGCCGTTGTCCTCGGGCTCACCTTCTTCGGCGCCGACTCCCCGGGCGCGATGCTGGTGTGGGCCCTCGTCGGCGGCATGGCCGCGAGCGCGGTCGTCCTGCTCTTCGCCGGCTCGGGGCGTACCGCCGGCTCACCGCTGCGTCTCGTACTGGCCGGATCCGCACTGGCCGCCACCTTCCACGGCTGCACCTCCTACGTCCTGCTGGGCACCCAGTCGACTTTCGACACCTACCGGTACTGGACGATCGGCTCGCTCGCCGGAGTGGAGATCTCCGACCTGGCGCCCCTGCTGCCGCTCGTGGCCCTCGGCCTGCTCACCGCGCTCGGCTGCGCCCGCCCGCTGTCGGCACTCGGCCTCGGGGACGACGGGGCCCGCTCGCTCGGCCACCACCCCGGCCGGGTCCGGCTGGTCGTCGCCGGAGCGGTGTCGCTCCTCGCCGGCTGCGCGGTCGCCGTGGCCGGTCCCATCGCCTTCCTGGGGCTGCTCGCCCCTTACGCAGCCCGGGCCCTGACGGGTCCGCGCATGACGGCCCAGCTCGTCCTGTCCGCGCTGATCGCGGCCGACGTGATGATCGTGGCCGACATCCTCGCCCGGATCGTCATCCGGCCCTGGGAGACACCGGTCAGTGTGCTGCTCGCCTTCGTGGGCGGCCCCCTCCTCATCTGGATCGCCCGCTCCTCCCGCCTGTCCACCGCGGGAGCCGAGGCATGAGCGACCTGAAACCGACGAAGGGCCCCGTGCCGTCCGCCCCGCGCGTCGGCACCGCCGACGTGACGCCCCCCGACAGCACCGTACTGCGGGCCGGGACGCTCTCCTGGCTCCTCCCGAGCCGCAGCGCGCTCGCCGCCGCGCTCCTCCTGCCGGCCGTCGCCGTCCTCATCGCCCTGGCGGTGATGGCGAGTTCGACCGGAATGAGCCTGTCGGAAACCGTCTCCGGGCTCCTCGGCACGGGCGACCCCGGCACCGTCATGATCGTGCGGGACTTCCGGCTGCCCCGCGTCTTCGCCGGCCTCATGGTCGGCGCCGCGCTCGGCATCGCCGGCTGCCTCACCCAGACCCTCGCCGGCAACCGCCTCGCCACACCCGACCTGGTCGGCGTCAACGACGGTGCCACGGCAGCCGTCGTCGCCGCCGCGGCGGGCTCCACCACCGGCATGGTCGGCGACTGGTGGCTCGGTCCGATCGGTGCCGTCGTGGCCGCCGCGATCGTCGTCCTCTGCGCGGGCGGAGCGGGAGGCGCCGGCTACCGCGTCCTCGTGACGGGCATCGGCGTCTCCACGTTCATCGGCGCGGTGGGCGACCTGATCATGTCCCGCGAGAACGACAACACGGCG
>NZ_DATMVN010000516.1:0-9192 GCF_035563135.1 Streptomyces sp. | reverse complement strand
CCCACCCGGCAAGAGGATCCCGGCACACCCGCCTGGTCACCTCATTGTTGTCGGCCGAAGCCCGGCAGGTGTTCTGATCATCCAGGCGCGGTCGGCGCGAACCGCTTCGTGCAGGCTCCGCACACACCTCGGCTGACCATGTCACACCCGTAGTCGCCACCTGTCGGCAGCGTCAGCGATCCGTCCCTGTGACCCCAGGAGAGTTACGGGTCACACCTCTTCGACTCCACAGCTGAGATCGCCCCGGCCGGGGGACCTCCAGGTGGAACACCGGTTCCGGCAGACCTCGATCCGGCCCGGCCGCGGCGGTCTCCACGACGGCTTCGCTCAGCAGGTGTCCGGCCGGGCCGGACGACGGCTCGTCGTGCCGATCCTCTTCCTCACAGCCCCGTACACATGACTTCACGCCAACACGACGCAGAACTTGTGTCGTTGAAACCCACACACCCGGAAGCCACGTGTTCCAGCGCCTTGCGATCGAGCGCCGGAGAGGTCCCGCATCTGTGGTAAATCGGCATCCACTGGGGCGTTGCCTTCGTTTGTGGGTAGCATCAGCCGCCCATACCCGTGTGGGACACAGCGAAAGACGAGGACCACATGACCGAAAACACTTCTACATCCGGCATCAGCGAAGACTACGCGCAGAGGATCAATGATGACCTTGCCGCGAACCGGAGTGAGCAGGACCAGGCGCGTGCCGAACTGACCCGACTGCAGGATGAGCTCATCCGCCTGGAGGAGGGGGAGCAGATCCTGGTCAAGATGCAAGAGGTACTGGGCGGTGCCGGAAAGCCGGCTGCCCGTAAGGGCGGCGCCCGCAAGGCGGCGACTTCCGTACCCGCCGCTCGCCGCGCGAAGGGGGCGGCCGCCGCGCCGAAGGAAGGAACCGGCGCGAAGTCCCGGGTCCGAGCTGCACAGCGGACTTCCACGGGCAAGGCAGCATCACCCAAGGAGGCCGGCGAGCCCACATGGCGTGAGTTGGTCACCGGATATCTCGTGGATCAGCGGGAACCGAAGTCCGCTGCCGAGGTGACCGCCGCCCTGACCGAAGCTCACCCCAAGCGGCCGGCCCAGGTCACCGTGGTGCGCAACACCCTTGAGCACGGGGTCGCGCAAGGGCTGCTGGAACGCTCCAAGCAAGGACGTTCCGTCTACTACAGCCCTGTCTCGACTGGGGACCGCCAGGAAGCCGGGGAGCCTGTCGAGTGACCGGCCCCAGGATGTGAGTGGCGCGAGTGTCACGAGGACGGGCGAGTGCGGCATGGCCCGTCGCCGGGCCTGCCGGTCCGCGACCGGCCGGGCCCACGCACGTGCACTCGCCAGGTGCTGGCACTCCCGGTCTCCGGTCCGGGCGGCGTCGCACACTTCCGTGACCGCACGGCTGAGCGAGATCCCCGAGGTCCCTGGCGCACGCGCCCTCGCCATCCCGGTCGTCGACCACCTCTCCCCCGCTGCCCATGTGCACCTCCCGCACCACCAGTTGCCTGTGCACACACTGCACACCCGGCCGTGTGCGCACGGGCACAGGAGGACTTCGTGGTTCATGACGGAGCGGATCGTGCGGGCCGGTGCGCGGACCGCAGCCGGGTATCCGCCCGTTCGGGATGCAGCGGGGTGGCGGAGTTCCCGATGTCCTCCCCGGCGCCTGTGACCCGTCAGCTCCACAAGATCACCGGCTTATCGGGCCTGACCGGGGCACACCTCCTGGAGCCGGCTCGCAGCGCCTCGGGGACGGACCCTTCGCTCCGGTCCGCCCGGGCCCGGCGTAAGTCTCCGCTCTGCGTCTTCTCCCGGTGGGCGGCGTTCCGGCCGTCAGCGACGCGGCGCAGGATATGAGGTGGGCAGAGGCATGCCACGGGAAGCCATGACGTCCCGCACACGGTTGGGGTAATCGGTGATGATGCCGTCGACGCCCATGTCCATGAGCGCCTCGACTGTGGCAGGGTCGTCACAGGTCCAGGGAATGACCTTCAGCCCACGCCGGTGCGCATCATGGATCATCTTCCTGTCGGGGTAGAACCGGAAGCCTGGGTCCGCGATCGTGCCGTTCTGCGGGAAACCGTAGTTCGGGGACAGTGCTTTCACCCCGGGGACGGAAGCGGCAGCCCGCACGAAGTCCCCGTCGTAGTCATCGGCGTCGATCCCGCCGAGCCAGGGGGAAGCTCCGGGCTTCCCCACCTGGAGGAAGTCGTAGTTCGTCAGCGCCACCAGGGGGTAGGCCGGCGCGAGCTCGTGCATCTCCTTCAGCGCCCCCCAGTCGAAGGACTGGACGGATACCTGCCTCTCGATGCCGGAACGGCGGATCTCCTCGAACACGCGACGGACGAAGAGTTCGCGTGGCGCGGTCTGCTCCGGCGCTCCGGCCTCCACCTTCGTCTCGATGTTCAGCTTGACGCGCTTGGCGCCGTAGCTCCTCACCAGGCCGAGGACATCCTTCAGCTCGACCATGCGGAAACCTTTGATCTGCTCCTGCTCCGGGAAGCCGGGCAACTGCTGATACCCGCAGTCCATGCTCTTGATCTGCGCGAGGGTCAGGTCCTTGATGTATTTGCCCACATACGGGTACAGCGGGTCACCGGTCGTCACCGGGCCGGTGTCCTTGCACTTCTGGGCGCTGACCTGACGGTCGTGGGTCACGACCACTTTCCGGTCCTTGGTGACCTGGGTGTCCAGTTCCAGAGTGCTCACACCCAGACGCAACGCCTTCCCGAAGCCCTCGAGGGACCCCTCCGTCGTCAACCCGAGCCCTCCACGGTGGGCCTGCAGGTCGAACGCGGCCCCGCGCCCCGGCTGATGCTTGTGGGGAACCACCGCTGCCTGTGCGGTCGCCGGAACTGCGAGCACAGGGAGGAGAGCCAGGGCGGCGACTGCGAGCCTCAGGGACATGTGTGCCTCGTCTGTTGCGTCGAGCTGGACGCCTGGAAGCCAATCCTGGGGATCCGGCTCGCGCACGAACCCCCGGTGAGGGCATCGTGAACGTACTCGGAAAGGTCGTCCCCGAGGTGATGCCCCAGCTCTGTCTCGTGATTCCTGGGCACGCCGGTACGGGGGGACGGATATCGCCTTTCTTCGCATTCGCCCTGGCCGGCGGATGCCATCGCCCTCACCTCACCCTCCGGGCACACCGTGCTCACCGCATGGCCGAAGCCCTCGGCATCTCGTACACCGTGCCAGGCCACGGCTCGTCTGGCACCCGTCCGGGGGAAACCTCCTCCGGACGGGAATAGCGGGGACAGGTCACTGTTGACCACACCATGACTTCTGAGACGCATGAGGCATTCGGACGGGTCGGCATCTGGAGCAGTGCGCTGCACGGCTCGCGGACGGACGGCGCGGGCGGACAAGCCATCGCGGAAGCGGTCACCGAACTCGAAGAGCTGGGGTACGGCACTCTCTGGATCGGGGGCAGCCCCTCGGTCGAGGACGCCGCAGCTGTGGTCGCAGCCACCCGTACGGTCACCGTGGCCACCGGCATCCTGAGCATCTGGGACCATTCCGCTGAAGAGGTAGCGGCGCGGATCGCTGCGATCGAGTCCGCGGCACGCGGGCGATTCGTGCTCGGTCTGGGCGTCAGCCACAGCCCCATGGTGCCGCAGTACACGAAGCCGTACAGCGCGATGGTCGCCTACCTTGACGCGCTCGACGCCGCGACCCCACCGGTGGAGCCAGGACACCGGGTTCTTGCCGCGCTCGGACCGAAGATGCTGAGGCTCGCCTCCGGCCGGACGCTGGGCGCCCATCCCTATCTCGTCACCGCCGAACACACCGCAGAAGCACGTACCGCACTCGGCCCCGGCGCGCTGCTCGCCCCTGAGCTGTCGGTGGTCCTCGACACCGACGTCGACCGGGCCCGCACCACCGCGCGGAACATGCTGGCGATGTACCTCCAGCTCCCCAACTACACCGCCAACTTGCTGCGTCTGGGATTCGCGGAGAGCGACTTCGACGACGGCGGCAGCATCCGGCTCCTCGACGCCCTCTTCGCTCTGGGTGACGCCGAACGCGTGGAGGCCCGGACCCGGGAATACCTCGACGCCGGTGCCGACCATGTGGCGCTCCAGGTCCTCACCGCTGAAGAGGGCGGCGGAGGCCTGCCGCGGGCCGAGTGGCGCGAACTGGCCGGGATGTTCACCGGCCGGTTGTGAAGGACCGCTCCCACGAAAGGCCGGACGGGGCGCGGCCGCCTCGGCTCACGGTCGTGTGCCGGAGGCCGGAGGCCGGTGCCCGATGGTGGGCACCGGCCTCCGGGATGCCATGGGATGCAGGCAAGCGCGGGCCGGCGGGCCGCTATCCGAGTTCGATGGTTGTCGCGGCGAAGATGCCTGCCCTATCGACGTCGGGTGCCCCTCTGGTGTACATCCGGGCGCATTCGAAGATCGGTTCGAGTCCCAAGCGCTCCATCAGCCTGACCGCCGCTACGTTCACGTCAGGCACGTCCAGGGCTACCGGCGCACCCTGCTGGGCTGCCGACAGACCGTGCAGCAAGGCGGCAGCGATGTCGTCGGAGGCTGCGTAGAGCGGACCGACACGCGCGCCGGACTCGGCGGGGCGCACGACTCCGAAGCCCTGCAACTCGCCGTCCCGCAACGCCACGAGGCCCGTGTGGCCGGGCGCTCCCACCCACAGGGAGAGAAAGGCATCACGCCGCGCGGGGAAGAAGCGGCGGTCGTAGGACGCCAGCCTGTCGAAGGGAACAGACCCGGCGTCGACCACGACGATGTCTTCGGCAGGCTTCTCACTGCCCGGCACTCCTGCGTACCGCACGTGGTTCCAGGCGGTGGCGAACCCGGACCTGCGGTAGTTGTCCTGCTGGTCGACGACACCGTCGAGGCCCACGTTCCGCCCCTCCAAGTGCTTCATGGCAGCCCGCCACGTCTGGATCCCGTAGCCCTGGCCGCGCACAGAGGGACGCGCGATGTAGAACCCGATGAATCCGAAATCGGCTCCGTACCGTACGGCGGATACGGACGTCACGGGTTCCGTGTCCAGCCTCCCCAGGAAAAACCCGTGCGGGTCGGCCGCGTGGAAGGGCAGGTGGTCCAGCTTCCCCGGGTTCCACTGCTCGTCGTCGGCCCACTCCCGGAACCTCGCCATGTCACGGATGCCTGCGGTCACGATCTCGTATTTCGCCATGTTCCTCCTCCACTCGATCCGGGGCGGGAGCGGACCCGCACCCGGGCTGCGCTGCCCGCCCCCGCTGCGCGGAACCGTGACAGTACGATCGGCCGCTGCCGCTGCGAGCTTTCCCCCGCCAGTCTTCACCCATCCCGCTCAGGCGCTCACGACCTCATACGGGCAGACAGATCCTCACGCGGGAAGAAGCCTTTCCCCGAGGCCATCTGCTGATGTGACCGGCCCGGCGACCAGCGACCATGTCCAGGACCCGACCCACTCACACGCTGTCCCAGCAGGGATCCGAGGAGCGTCCCGCAAGCGGGTCACACCTTTCCACCACGTGTGCGAAGGAGCTCGACCCCGTCCCCCTCCAGGTCGCCGATAAACGCCGTACGGCCGGTCATGGCCATCACCAGAGCCAGCGTGGTGCCGGATACGAGCGGTCCGGAGCCAGTCGTGAAGGGGCCGTCGCGTGCAACGAGCCGTAGGCCCTGGATGCGCCCCTTGGCGAGGACCACGAGGTCCGATCTCCGGTAGTAGTCGGCGACCTGTGTGAGCGTTTCGATCGGGTGGCTCCGGTGGATGCCCAGCGGACGCCGGATGTCCTCACTGTGCACGATCGTCTCACCCAGCATGGCGATGACAGGGAGCGGCGGCTTCGTCGTGCTCGGAACGGCGCCCCGGAATCGCTGGAGCGTCTCGCTGGGGGACGAACCCAACTGCTCGGCCAGCCGCATCGCCACCTGCTTGTCGAAGTCGAACCGGCAACGGATCACACCTGCCAGCCATTGCGCGGAGTTCAGGCTCGCCCCCGCCGTGAGATGTGCCAGCACCTCACGCACCGTCAGTCGGCTGCACAATGACGGTGTCTCCCACTGCCGGTCGGTCAGACCTGTGAGATCGGCTGCTAACGCCGCCCGCTCGGAGTGGATCCGGGACCATGCCCCTCCCTCACGCCTGCGGTCTGCTCGTGGTATCGAATCGGTCATCCGGACGTCTCTCCTGTCGAAAACTCCGCTCTGCCGCCGGCCCGGGCGGGAGTACGTGCCACCATGTCAGACGGCAAGTAGAGAGACTTACGCTCCGGAGCAAAGTCATCGACGGCATGTGACTCTTCCGCGGGAAGACCGGGACCGGACCATGAGGGAAGACCCACCCGGGTAGACATGTCCGTTTTATCAGCAGGTTCCGGCACTGTGCCGGGCAGTCGGCCAGAAGCCGCAGGGCCGGCTCTCAGAGCCGGCCCTGCCCTGAGACGTCCGAACACGCCGAGCGAAGGCATCGAGTCACAGGTCTCTGCGCATGCAGATCCTTGGCCACCGTTCCAAGCCGGGGGCCGCTTCCTGCTGCCGGATCTCCCGGAGAGCCGGACCGAGTTCGCTGTCGCCGAGTGAGTGGGACCCGCAACACCTGGAGTAAGGCGCGTTCCAGGGAACATCGACAAACGTGGTGAGGGTGAGAGCGGGTACGCCGTGGGCGGCAGCATGATCCGCGACGTGGTTCAGCAACAGGCGCCCGACAGCGCGTCCGGCCTGATCAGGATGTGCCGACACCTGCGCGGCATGAAGGTTCCTGTCGACACGTTCAGCGATCAGGTAGGCCGCTGGAACGTCTGCCGCGTCCACGGCGACCCAGGCCAGTCCGCTCCTCCGGAAGCGGGCCGGTTCACGGGCCAAAAGCGGCTCGTCATCCGCGATCTCGGGCATTCCGATGTCCCGGAAGCACTGCCCGGCAGCCCGCTCGATGCCCTGGAGGAGCGGATACGCATGGGACCATTGTCCTGGGCGGCCAAGTCCCCGCGCGTGCCGTCCCCATCGGACGGCACCGGACCCCGCGCTCACGCACAGCGCCTGCGCGCCTGCCCGGAGCCGGTTCCGGGCGGCCAGGGCCGGGTGCGGCCCCGCTCAGCGAACTCGCTGCCTGCGCACCGCTCCAGTCGCATCTGGGCGGCCGGCAGCACCGGTCGCGGCCGCCCGGCCGGGCGAGGGTCACCCTCGGCCGACTCGCCGCCCGTTACCGACACCCGCAACGTGCAGGGCCAGCAGAGCCAGGCCGATCAGCATGATATTGGTCGAGGCGAAGATGTCGTTCGTCGCGATATCGGCGGCGTTGATCAGAAAGGCGATGAAGAACAGTACGGCTGCGGCTATTCCCAGCATGACGTAGCTCCTTTTGTCGTTGGAACGCATGTGCCCCTGCACGCTTGGATCAGACCTGGCCGGCAGCATCACCTTCCGTGTGAGCACAGCCGTCGACGGCACGGCCGGAGATCCGGACACGGTGGGGAACGCCGGGCCGTCACCGCACCTGCCCCGGCCCTGCCGACGCGCACTGCCGTGCGGTCGTCCCGCCCCGCTGCCCCTCCGGCCGCCCGCAGCAGGAGCAGAACTCTGCTGCGGACGGCTCCGTGACACATCAGGGATCCGGGCCGCCGCGCGCCCGGTTCGTCGAGACCGATGCGACCGTCGGCCGCTGCTTCCTGCAAGTTCCGCCACCGCTTTCCTCACGGACCGCGTCAAAGGCACTCAGGGGGACGGGACATGAGGGCTCAGCACCCATGGAGCCGATGGACGGCGAGCGCTCCAGGAGGCGGCCCGGAACGGTTACGTGAATGCCAGGGCGCGGTCGGCGCCCTGGCCGCGTCGAGGTGGCAGAAGGCCGGGAAACCGGAGTTGAGCTCGTCGGCATGAGCCGGCGTCCGCAGAAGCAGCGCCGGTTGTCGACTCCCTCAGGGCGCTCCACGCCGACGCCTTCACCCGCTCCGGCGACGCCGGGCTGCGCCGCTGGCTCATCACACGGCTGGAGGCGGGCTCGGACCCGCGAGCGGAGCGCCACTGGCAACTCCTCGCCACGGTCGACGGGTGGCCTGTGCCGCCCGCTCTCGGGCCGGTCCACACCTGGTTCATCACCGCCCTGCGTACGGGGGTCAGCTGACGCGCCTGGCAGGCGGACGGCTCAGGGGCTGTCCGCCTGCCAGGCCCAGCGCTTCGGGTCGGCCGCCCCGGGCCCGTAGACGACGCGTCCGCCCGCACCGAATTTACCGAGCTCCGTGCCGAGCACCGCTCCTACGGCAAGCCGTTCGTCGGACCAGCCCGTCACGTCCAGGAGCAGCCCGTCGAGCGGGCCGCCCACCAGTTCCACGTAGACGTGCCCGGGCCGGGCCCCCGGGTCGGGGTCGTCATGGTCGGCGCCGTAGACACGCCGCCTCATCAGTTCGTCCATGCCCCCAGCATCACAGCCGCCACTGACAATCCCCCGCCGCGCGGCGGCGCCTGGGCCCGATCGCGTACGGGCCGCGGCGGCCGGAGGCGGGACGGCCCCGGACGCGGTGCCGGACAGTCACCGGCTGAGGAATGTGCCATCGGCCGAGTGGGACACTGCGCGGCTGCTCACCGCGGACGCGCAGCGGCGGTCCCGGATGCCGCACGCTTCATGTGGCAGCGTGGAGCCGCGCCCTCTGCATCGTCCGGTGATTCACCGCCACAGGGAGGGCGCTGCACGAGACAGAGGAGAGAACATGTCGAAGCCGCCCCTTCCCGATGCAGCGATCACCATGCTGCGCAAGCCGAACCCGGCGGTGATCGCCACCCTTCGCTCGGACGGGCAGCCGGTTTCCGCGGCCACCTGGTACCTCTGGGACGACGGCCGGATCCTCGTCAACATGGACGAGGGGCGCAAGCGTCTCGACCATGTACGCCGGGACCCGCGTGTCACCCTCACGGTGCTCGACGACTCCGACTGGTACACCCATGTGACCCTGATCGGGCGGGTCGTCGAGATGAGCGACGACGACGGCCTGGCAGGCATCGACCGGCTGTCCCGGCAATACCTCGGCCAGCCGTACGCGGAAAGGGAGCGAGGCCGGGTGAACGCCTGGATCGAGATCGACCGCTGGCACGGCTGGGGTGGTTTCCGGGACAGCTCCCAGGCAACGGGCTAGCTGTATTGACCCTCAGCGTTGTTAACTCGGCTGATCGGTGGCTTGCCGTCGAGTGCGGTGTGGCAGCGGTGGTGGTTGTAGCTGTGGAGGAAGTCTGCCAGGGCCGCTGTCCGCTCGTCGTTGGAGGTGTAGGGCCG
>NZ_DATMVN010000515.1:0-5433 GCF_035563135.1 Streptomyces sp. | reverse complement strand
GGCTGTCCGGGGAGGGCCGCGCGGGGGCGGCCGGGGTGCGCTGCGGGGCACCGGGCAGCCGGGGGGACCCGGCCGCCGCCGCGAGCAGCCTCACCGGGCGGTCCGCAGGCGTTCGGCGAAGGCGAGCAGGTCCGCGTACTGCTCGGGCAGCGCGGCGGGACCGCCGTCCGGATCCTTGAAGTAGAAGCCGAGCTCGGGCCTCGGTCCGGTCAGGCCCGCCTCGTGGGCGCGGGCCAGCAGCCGGGCCAGGTCCAGGATCAGCGGTGCGGCGAGGGCGGAGTCGCATCCCTGCCAGATCGTCTGGAGGATCATCCGCGAGCCGAGGAACCCGTCGAAGGCGATGTGGTCCCACGCCGTCTTCCAGTCCCCCATCGCCGGTACGTCGTCGATGTGGACCTCGCCCTCCGGGGCCGCCCCGAGCGTGTCGGCGAGGACGCGTTCCTTGCCCGCGTTCTTGGCCGCCGCCGCCGCCGGGTCGGCCAGCGCCGCCCCGTCCCCGCCGCCCAGCAGATTGGTGCCCGACCACGCCCGCACCGGCAGCGCGCGCTGGACGAACATCGGTGCGAGCACGGAACGGAGCAGCGTCTGGCCCGTCTTGCCGTCCCGTCCGGCGTGGGGAAGTACGCAGGAGTCGACGGCGTCCTGGAGGTGCGGGCTGCGCAGCCCGGTGGAGGGGGTGAAGTTGGCGTAGGGGCAGCCGGCCCGGAGTGCGGCCGCCGCGTAGAGCGAGCTGGCGGGCAGCCGGGAGTCGTCCTCGCCGGGGGCGGGTTCGGTCGAGGCGACGTTGATGACGACCGTGCGGGCCAGCCCGTGGCGGTGGGTGAAGTCCTCGATGTCGGCGGCGAAGGCGGCGACGAGCTCCTCGTCGGTGCGGGTGTCGCCCGGGAGCGGGCCGCCGGGGCGTATCTCCGCGTCGGCGGCGCCGAGTTCGGCCTCGACCGCCGTGGGAAGTCCGTGGGGGAGCACGCCTCCGGCCGCGAGGGCCTCGGCCCGCTTGGGCAGGGGGCAGTCGAGGGTGTCGTGACCGCCGAAGACGAGGGAAGTCAGCGGGGGCAGCCCGCTGCCGGCGAAGGGCGGTGTCTCGGTGACCATGCCGGTCGGCGGGTGGAGCCCGCCCGCGATGGCCGCGCACCCCGCGGTGGCGGTGGTGGCGACGGAGCCGCGGGCTCCGATGAACCAGACTCCGGTACGAACGGCATGTGCGGTCACGGGCTGCCTCCCTGGGGGGATGTAGAGGGGTGGTGGGCGGTGGGCGGGGAAAAATCACGCTTCCCCGCCCACCGCCGGCGCAGGAGGTGGCCGCCCTACGTCGAGGGCAGTTCCTTCAGCTGGATGTTGCGGAAGGACACCTGGTCGTCGGCTCCGTGGTTCTGGAGACCGATGTAACCGTCCTTGAGGCTGCGGGCCGGATCGGTGTTGGTGAAGTCGTTGATCTTCACCCCGTTGAGGAAGACCTGGAGCCGCTCGCCCCGGACCTTGATCTCGAAGCTGTTCCACTGGCCGGGCGGCCGCAGGACCCGGTCACGCGCCTTGATGTCGGCGGACTTGAAGGTGTAGACAGCACCGGTCGTGCGGTCCGCCGCGTCCGTGGCGTCGATCTGGACCTCGTAGCCGTTGTTCACCGCGGACCACGGGTCGTCCGACTCGGGGAAGCCCACGAAGACACCGGAGTTGTCGTCGCCCGCCATCTTCCAGTCGAGCTTCAGCGAGTAGGAGTCCAGCTCCTTGGCCTGGTAGGTCAGCAGGCCCATGCCGCCCTCGGAGCGCAGCTCGCCGTCGGCTACGGCGAACTTACCGGGGCCGGCCTGCTTCCAGCCTTCGAGCGTCTTGCCGTTGAAGATCGGCCGGTAGCCGGTGTCCGGCTTGCAGTTGGCCTTCACCTGCCCGGAGGCGTAGCGCAGACCGCCCAGCAGGTGCTGCCGGAAGGCGGGTTCGGCGTAGGACTCCTTGGTGTGGCCGAGGCCGGTGTAGAAGGACCGTCCGCCCTGGTAGGCCTGGCACCAGGCGATCGGGTGGTCCCCCTTCATGGTGCCGCCGGTGTAGGTGGTCTCGTCCAGGGTGGCGAGGACCTGGGCCTTGTCCCGGGGGTTGGTGCGGTAGTTGTACCACTCGTCGGTGCGGTCCCAGGCCTCCTCCAGGTGCGCGGTCGCGGGGTGGTCGTGGTTCTCCACACGGACGGTCGCGGGCTGGATCTGCGGGTGCGAGTCGAAGTACGCCCCGACGAGCCCTCCGTAGAACTCCCAGTCGTACTCGGTGTCGGCCGCGGCGTGGACACCCATGTAACCGCCGCCGGTGGAGACGAAGTTCTCGAACGCCTTCTTCTGCTCGGCGTTCAGGACGTCCCCGGTCGTCGACAGGAAGACGACGGCGTCGTAGCGCGCCAGGTTGCTGGTGGTGAACTGGCCGGCTTCCTCCGTGGAGTCGACCGTGATGTTGGTGTCCTTGCCCAGTTCCTTCAGTGCGGTGATGCCCGCGGGGATCGAGTCGTGCCGGAAGCCGCCCGTCTTGGAGAAGACGAGGACGCGCTTGGCGGTCCGGTCGACCGGGCTGTCGGAGAGTTCGAAGTCGTCCACGTCGTACAAGGCTCCGGCTCCGCCCTTGAAGACCAGGAAGAGCTCCGTGGCCTTCTTCGGTGCACCGCGCAGCGGCACGTCGATGTCCTGGAAGGTGTCCCAGCTGCCGGTCACCGGGACGGGTGCGGAGCCGAGGATCTTGCCGGTGGGCGACCCTGCCCGCACTTCGAGGAAGCCTCCCGCTCCGGCCGAGGAGGTGCGGGCGGTGAGCTTCGTGGAGCCGGCGAGGATGTACGGACGGAAGGAGATCCAGTCGTCGTTGTCGATGTCTCCGACGGTCCGGCCGCCGTGGGCGCCGGACTTGCTCGGGGTGGTGATGCCGGACGAGTCGGTGAAGTGCTCGGCCTGGCGGTGGCGCGGCTGGAGCATCGCCTGGTCACGGCCGGTCAGTGCGGCCTGTCCGCCACCACCGCCGTCGGTGTAGGACGCCGAGATGCCCCCGTAGATGTTGGCGTTCGGGTCGTGGCCGCCCTCCATCGCGGTCTTGATGGTGCCCTCGCAGCCGTGCTCGGTGGTGATGTCATGGCCGTGGCTGTCATGGCCCAGGGTGAACTTGACCTCGACCTCGGTGCAGTCGACGGCGCCGTCCTCCGGGTCCTTGACGGTCACCTTGAAGGGGACCTCGTCACCGAACTCGAAGAGCTGGCCGTCGGACGGGAACTGCATGTCGACGACGGGCGCGGTGTTGCCGACGGTGATGTGCACGCTCGCCGAACCGGTGCGCCCCGTGGGGTCCTTGGCGGTCACGGTCGCCGTGTAGGTGCCGTTCTTCCTGTACGTGTACGTGGGGTGGGCCGCCGTGGACCTGCCGCCGTCGCCGAAGTCCCAGGCGTAGGTCAGGGCGTCGCCGTCGCCGTCGGTGGTGCCGGCCGAGGAGAACTTCACCCTGAGGGGCGCGACTCCGGAGGTCTTGTCCGACGAGGCCTCGGCGATGGGTGAGCGGCCACCGGTGGCGTTCTCGATGCGGTAGAGCGCCGAGTGTTCGTCGCCGCCGAACCAGGAGAGGCCGTAGTCCAGGACGTACAGGGCGCCGTCGGGCCCGAACGCCATGTCCATCACCTGGGTCCCGGTCCACGGGACGTCGTTGATGGACTGGACGCCGCCGTCGGCGTCCTGCTCGATGCGCTTGATCCACTGCCGGCCGAACTCTCCGGCGAAGAAGTCACCGTCGTACTCCTCGGGGAACTTCACCGGTGAGTCGAGGTCCGCGTCGTAGCGGTAGACGGGCCCGCCCATGGGGGACTCGGAGCCGCTGCCGAGCTCGGGCACGGACGCGCCGTCGTACGGGATCCAGGCGGCCTGCGCGGGCGGCAGGTCGACCAGGCCGGTGTTGTGCGCCGACTCGTTCTTCGGGGCCGCGCAGTCGAAGGCCGGGCCGGAGGTCCTGGTCGCGAAGTCGTAGTCCCGGTACGCGTCGTTGTCACCGGTGCAGTAGGGCCAGCCGAAGTTTCCGGGCTTCGTCACCCGGGCGAACTCCACCTGCCCGGCCGGTCCGCGGTTCGGGTCGGCGGCTCCCGCGTCGGGGCCGTAGTCGCCGACGTAGAGGATGCCGGTGGCCTTGTCCACGCTGAAGCGGAAGGGGTTGCGGAAACCCATCGCGTAGATCTCGGGCCGCGTCCTGTCCGTGCCGGGGGCGAAGAGGTTGCCCTCGGGGACGGTGTACGAGCCGTCGTCGGCGACCTTGATGCGGAGGATCTTGCCGCGCAGGTCGTTGGTGTTGCCCGAGGTGCGGCGGGCGTCGAACGCGGGATTGCGGCCGGGCCGGTCGTCGAGCGGCGAGAAGCCGTCGGAGGCGAACGGGTTGGAGTCGTCGCCCGTCGAGAGGTAGAGGTTGCCCTGTGCGTCGAAGTCGATGTCACCGCCCACGTGGCAGCACATACCGCGTGTCGCGGGGATGTCGAGGACCTTCTTCTCGCTCGCGTTGTCGAGGGTGCCGTCCTCGTTGAGCACGAAGCGGGAGAGCCGGTTCACACCGTCGAACTTCGCGAAGTCGGCCGCGGTGCCGTTCTCCGGGGCGTCGCCCGCGGGGGTGTCCAGCGGGGGCGCGTAGTAGAGGTAGATCGCCCGGTTCTCCGCGAAGTCCGGGTCGATCCCGATCCCCTGGAGCCCTTCCTCGTCGTGCGAGTAGACGGGGATGGTGCCGGAGACCCGGGTGTTGCCGGCGCTGTCCGTGATCCGCAGCTCGCCGCTGCGTGAGGTGTGCAGCACGCTGCGGTCGGGGAGCACCGCCAGCGAGATGGGTTCGCCGGTCTCGGCGGCACCCTTGGCGAGGGTGACCTGCTGGAAGTCCTCGGCGGCGTCCTGTGCGGCCGAAGCTGTCCGGGCACCGGCGGTGGCGGCGGGCGAGGAGCCCAGGGTGAGGGTTGCGGCGGCGAGCAGTCCGCCGGTGAGGAGGGCGAGGGTCTTTCGGGCTCGGAGCCGTCTGCTGCTTCTGTGCACGTGCGTCCTCCGGAGTGGGCCGGTTGTTCGGGCGGTGCGTTCTGCCGTTCCGCGCGGGGACTGCCGCGCTCGTCTCCGGAGCCGCCGGACGGGGCTCCGGTGACGCGAGTCATGTCGTGTACACGTAGGGGACGGTAGCTGTGTTCGTCCCGTACGGAAAGCCCTTGCGCAGGGGTTGAGTTGAACTTTTACCCGCGGGTGGACAAAGGGCCGTCCGGGCATGCCTGACCGCCCCGCGGCGCATGGCCCCGTGGGGCGGTGCCCCGGCCCGCCCCTTCCCGAAGCGGTGCTCCGCCCCGGCCGGTGCCGCGTCGGCCGAGGCCCGCCCGGCGAGGATCGCGTCGAGGGCGACGAGCCGGTAGTCGGGGGCGTCGGCCCGGAACGTCCAGATGGACTCGGCCGAGGGCGAGGTGCCGTCGCG
>NZ_DATMVN010000514.1:0-3779 GCF_035563135.1 Streptomyces sp. | reverse complement strand
GGCTGAGCGGCCGGACACCCGGCCCGCGCCCTCCGTGCAACACCCCCACCGACCTCCGAGCAAGGCAGTAGCGACCCCGTGGCTGAACTCATCACCGTCGACGACCCGGACGACCCGCGCCTGGGCGACTACACCGGCCTGACCGACGTCGAGCTCCGGCGCCGCCGGGAACCCGCGGAGGGCCTCTTCATCGCCGAGGGCGAGAAGGTCATCCGGCGGGCCGGGAACGCCGGGTACGAGATGCGCTCCATGCTGCTCTCCGCCAAGTGGACCGACGTCATGCGCGATGTGATCGACGAGGCCACGGCACCGGTGTACGTGGTCACGCCGGCTCTCGCCGAGCGTGTCACCGGCTACCACGTGCACCGCGGGGCCCTCGCCTCCATGCAGCGCAAACCGCTTCCCGACGTCGGCACCCTCCTGTCCCCGGAGCGGGGGAGCGTACGGCGGGTCGCCGTGTTCGAGGACATCGTCGACCACGCCAACCTCGGAGCGGCCTTCCGCAACGCGGCCGCTCTCGGCGTCGACGCCGTCCTGCTCACCCCGCGCTGCGCCGACCCGCTCTACCGGCGGGCGGTCAAGGTCTCGATGGGGTCCGTCTTCCATGTGCCGTGGACCCGGCTGACGTCCTGGCCCGAGGACACCGGCCTGCTGCGCGAGGCCGGGTTCACCACCGCCGCGCTGTGCCTCAGCGACACGTCGATCACCCTGGACGAACTCGTGGCCCGCCGGTACGAGAAGCTGGCGCTCGTCTTCGGAACGGAGGGCGACGGCCTCACACCGGAGGCCCTCGGCGCGGCCGATGCCCACGTGCGCATCCCGATGGACGCGGGAGTCGACTCGCTCAACGTCGCCGCGGCCTCCGCCGTCGCCTTCTACGCGACCCGGGCCGAACCCGCCTGACCCCAGGACCGCACCCTCAGGTCCCGTCCGCCCGGCCCGGGTGGACGGCGGCCCCGTCGTACGCCGGCGGCGGTGTACCGCCCAGCCCCTGTGCGGGGCCCTGGCATCCCTGAGCGGCTGCGATCCCCAGCGCGACCAGCAGGGTCACCACGACGAAGACGACGAGCCGCTGACGCAACAGCCGCGGGTCGGCCGGCCGCCGCTTCCCGCCCTGGCCGGCCGAAGTCGTCCGGACACCGGGCCGGGAGGCCTGTCTGCCGTTCGTGCCCTTCGGCCGGCGGTCCTGCTGACCCGGGCGTGAGCCGCCGCCCCGCGACGCCCGGGACTGCGAGCCGCCGGTGCGAGGGGCGGCCGGGCGCGACGAAACGGAGCGCCGCCCCGGGGCGCGCGACGCCTGGGCGGACCCTCCGGCCGCACGACGGGTCGCCTGTTCGGTGTAGGGGCCCTCCATGCGCCCCGTCGGCCGGTCCAGTTCCTGCTCGCTCCGCTGCGCGGGCGGACGGCGCTCCTGCAGCCCCTGTGCCTCGCGCGCGGCGATCTCCTTGAGCCGCATGGAGAGCTGCAACGTGCTCGGCCGCTCCTCCGGGTCCTTCGCCAGACACGCCCGCACCAGCGGGGCGAGTGCGTCGTGCACATCGAACAGATGCGGTTCCTCGTGGACCACGCGGTACAGCATCACCTCGGAACTGCCGTGCCCGAAGGGCGAATCGGCCGTCGCCGCATAGGCCAGGGTGGCACCCAGCGAGAACACGTCCGTCGCAGGCGTCACGACCGCGCCGCGCACCTGCTCGGGCGCCAGGAAACCGGGCGAGCCGACGGCCGTCCCGACATGGGTGAGCGTGCTGGCCCCGGTCGCCCAGGCGATGCCGAAGTCGATGATCCGGGGGCCCTTGGGGGAGAGGAGGATGTTGGACGGCTTCAGGTCGCGGTGGACGACACCGGCCTCGTGCACCGCCACCAGGCCCTCGGACAGCGCCGCCCCGATCGAGGCCACCTCGGCGGCCGGCAGCGGCCCCTCCTCCATGACCTTGTCGTGCAGCGAAGGGCCCGGAACGTACTGCGTCGCGAACCACGGACGGTCCGCCTCCAGGTCGGCGGCCACCAGCCGGGCGGTGCAGCCACCGCGGATCCTCCGGGCGGCGGACACCTCGCGCGCGAAGCGCGAACGGAACTCCTGGTCCTCCGCCAGGTCCGGCCGGATCACCTTGAGCGCCACCCGCTGGCCGCGCCGGTCGGAACCCAGATAGACGACGCCCATGCCACCCGCGCCGAGCCGCCGGTGCAGCCTGAACGAGCCGACGACACGCGGGTCCTCGCGCCGGAGCCGCATCATCGCCATCGTCTGCCCATCCCCGCTGCCGGTCCGCCTGACGAGGCACAGCTTACGTACCCGTGGCGCGGCGCGCTCAGAGGCCGCGCCCTCGCCGGCTCATCGATTGTCAGTGCCGGGTGGAAGAATTGAGAAGTGGTCAGGGAGCAGCGGATCCAGGCTCTGCGGCCCGTGCGAGATCTCAAAGGACCGTCGCAGAAGGGGGATTGGATCAATGAAGGGCGATCGTGTGGAAATAGTCGTGGACGCGGGTGACACGACCAGGACGTACGAAGTGGTGGCCTCCAGGGCAGGCCGCCGGGTGGAGACAGCGGTCCGCCGGGGTGTGGTGGAAGTGAGTGAAGTCACCCGAAGTGGATCAGTTGTCCGTACCGCCCGCTTCATGGCGACCAGGGTGCTCGCCCTGGTCGAACAGCCGGTCCCCAGGGAGGACGCCTCCGAGCGGCCCCCCACAGGCGGCGGCCCCGGATCCTGGGGCACCCCCTAGGTGCCGGGTGCCGCAACCGGCACCGTTTCTCCACCCAGGGGAGTAGACCGAAGGCGGCCGGCTCATCCTCCGGGAGGCCCGGCATTCGGTACGCGGGCATGACGCCGGGCGCCTTCCGCCTCCCTAATGTGGGAGTCAAGCGGCGGGCGTGGAACTCGTCCCCCGAGGCCAGACGCCCGCCGCTCCGGAACAAGTCAGGAGAGGAACCATGGCGGACACGGCCACGCGGACCATGATCCGCACGCAGGGACGCAGGGCATACGCCTCGGCCGGCGTGCGCCCGTCCGGCACGCGCCACCCACTGGTGGCGACAGCCATGGTTCTTCCTCTGGCGGCCCTGCTGGTCGTCGTCTTCGGCGGCTGGGACGCAGTGGTCACACAGGCGTCGTCCGTGGGCGTGATGCTGGGGCGCTGAGCGGCGCCCCGGGTCCGGAAGAGCGGTCCGGACCGGGACATCCGGCCAACAGCCCCGTGGGGACGGGGGTGCGGCGGACGGCAGCGTTTGTCCGGCCAGCTGGGGAGCTGGCCGGACATCGCGCTGTCCGGCCCCTTTCCGGAGCGGCCGCGTACGATCACCGGCGTCGGCCGCGAGGCCGGCCGATCACCCCAGCGGAAGCCGAGCCGATGACCACCACCCCTGTCGTACGCGCGCTGGGCGACCTCGCGCACGACACCGCGCACGCCGGCGCGACCGCGTGCGCCTGCGCCCCGCCCCAGGTGCTCGCGGACCGGCCCGACGGCACAGTGGTCCGCAGCGGCCCGGTGGTCTCCAAGGCCCACGCCCCCGGCTCGGAGCCCTCCGCCCTGGCCGCCCGCCTGTCCCTGGCCGTCTCTCCCCGCCTGGAGGGAGTCCTGCTCCCGGCGCTCCCCGCCCCGGACGGCCCGCCCGGTGGCGTCGAGGGCCGTACCGTGAGTCTCTGGCCGTACGGCACGCCCGTCGACCCCTCGGACCCCGACGCCGCCCCCTGGGAGGAAGCCGCCGCCCTCCTGGCCCGGCTGCACCGCACCCCGCCGCCCCACCCGCTCCCGCCCATGCGCGGCCCCGGCAAGGCGGCCCGA
>NZ_DATMVN010000513.1:0-21829 GCF_035563135.1 Streptomyces sp. | reverse complement strand
CGGCCGTACGGCGGCGCAGGGTGCGGCTGGCCGGGCTCGCACCGGGAACTCCCTACGCGTACGACGGCGAAGTGGCGCATTCCGGAACGGACCTGCTGATCGACAAGCTGCCCGAGGCGCTGACGGTGTACTGCCCGATGCCCCTGTAGCGGACCACATGATGAGACACTCGTCTCAAGATTCGACATGTCGGCGTACTGTCGGCCTCATCGCCCGTGACTGAGGTCCGAGAGAGGACGTACGGCCATGCCGGAAGAGACAGCGGTCTACACCCACGGCCACCACGAGTCGGTACTGCGCTCGCACCGGTGGCGGACCGCAGCCAACTCGGCGGCCTACCTGATCGGCGAACTCCGCCCGGGGCAGGCGGTCCTGGACGTGGGCTGCGGACCGGGCACCATCACGGCGGACATCGCCGCGCTGGTGGCGCCGGGCCGGGTGACCGCGGTCGACACGAGCCGCGACGTGCTGGCCCGCGCGGCGGAGACCGCCGGCGAACGCGGTGCGCGGAACGTGGAGTTCGCCGTCGCGGACGTGCACTCCCTGGACTTCCCCGACGACTCCTTCGACGTGGTCCACGCCCATCAGGTGCTCCAGCACGTGGGCGATCCGGTGCGGGCGCTGCGCGAGATGCGGCGCGTCTGCCGGCCCGGCGGTGTCGTCGCGGCCCGTGACAGCGACTACGCGGCCATGACCTGGTATCCGGAGGTGCCCGGCATGCGCAAGTGGCTGGACCTGTACGGCCGGGTGGCCCGCGCCAACGGCGGCGAGCCCGACGCCGGACGCCGTCTGCTGTCCTGGGCGCGGCAGGCCGGCTTCACCGGCATCACCCCGACCGCGGCGGCCTGGTGCTTCGCCACCCCGCAGGACCGCGCCTGGTGGAGCGGCCTGTGGGCGGACCGCACGACCGCGTCGGGATACGCGGCACTGGCGGTGGACGGCGGGCACGCGAGCGCCGCACAGCTGTCGGCGATCGCGGATGCCTGGCGCGCGTGGGGCGAGGGGCCCGACGCATGGTTCATGGTGCCCCACGGCGAGGTGCTCTGCCGGGTGTGATCCGGTGGCGGGGCGCGGAAGGGATCACATCCGGACGGCTCGGCAACTACCCTCGTGGGCATGGAGATCCTGGGAACCACGCTGCGCATCTGTGTCGACGACCTGGAGGCCTCGGTGGCCTTCTACGAGGGCCTGACCAGCACTCCGGCGCAGCGCTTCGAGCGCGGCGGGGTCTCGGTCGCCGCGATCGGCTGCTTCCTGCTGATGAGCGGCCCCGAAGCGGAACTGGAGGTGCTGCGCAAGGTGTCGGCGACGATCGCGGTCAAGGATGTCGACGAGGCCCACGCGGCACTGACCCGGGTGGGGGCGAAGGTCGTCGCGGGGCCGGTGCCCACCCCGGCCGGCCGCAATCTGATCGCCCTGCACCCGGACGGCTCGGTCTTCGAGTACGTCGACCGGAACGTGTCCGCCTGACGGCTTCCGGCCGGGCAGCGACAGGACGGCGCCCGCTCTCCCTGCCGTCGCGGACCTCCCCGGCACGGTCACCGGTCCGGCCCGCCCGTCCGCGGTCCGGCGAACGCGTCGACGACCAGATCGGCGAGCAGTGCGCCGGCCGTGCCGTCGGGGTCGAGATCGGGGTCGTAGATCGTGACGTTGAGCCCCACGCAGCGGGGTGACCGTACGAGGGTGCTCAGCAGCGCGGCGAGTTCGCCGGGGAACAGCCCGCCGTCGTCGGGACTGTCGACGGCGGGCATCACGCTCGGGTCGAGCACATCGGCGTCGAGGTGGACCCAGAAGCCGTCGAGGACGGGGATCTCGAGGGACTGCACCACGGCGCGGGCGATGTCGGCCGGCCCCCACTCCCTGATCTCCCCCACCGTCGCGTGGGAGATCTTCAGCGCGGTCATCTCGGCGCGGTCCTCGTCGTCGTCACGCATGCCGAAGAGCCGGATGTCCTCGTCCCTGAGATAGGGCCCCAGCCCTTCCAGGTCGGTGAGATCGGCCTGCCCGCGTCCGGTGGAGAGCGCCAGTTCCTCACCGCCCGCCGCACCGATCCGGTCGCTGTTGCCCGGGTGCCGGAAGTCCGCCGAGCCGTCGATCGCGGCGAGCCCGTACCGGCCGATACGGCGCAGGGCGAGGGCGGCGCCGAGCTGGATGGAGCAGTCGCCGCCGAGCACGACCGGGAATTCGTCCGCCCTGACGTGTCTCTCGACGCGGTCGGCGAGCGTGCGGGTGTAGCGGGCGATGGCGGCGGCGTGGAAGACGCCGTCGCCCTCCTGCCAGTCCCCGCGGTCGTAGCGGGGCGGTACGACGACGCCTCCCTCCAGCGCGCCGAGCCGCTGCACGATGCGCTGCTCACGGAGCGCGCCGGCCAGTTTGCAGCAACCGGGGACGGTGCCGGGCGAGGGGGGCCGCAGCCCGAGGTTGGAGGGGGCGTCGAGGACCACGAGTGTGCGCATGGACTCATGTTCGCCGCCCGGGTGCGCGGGTGTCCCCCGATCGGCTCACTCACCCCCACTTCCTGCCGGCCAGCGGAGCCGTCTCCTCCCCCTCCCCGTGGGAGACGCCGTGCAGGAAGGCGCGCAGTGCGTCGGAGGCCGAGTACGCGGGACGCCAGCCCAGCTCCTCACGGGCCCGGTCACTGTTCATGACGGGGAGCCGCAGCACGGCGTCGAACAGGTGCGGAGAGGCCGGCACCGCATGGGTCCGCCAGGCGGCGGTCAGCGCACCGCGCACCAGCGCCGTCGGGACGCGCACGACACGGGCGTCCAGCAGTTCGCCGAGCTGCCGGGCGTCGGTCACGGTGTCGGCGGCGAGGTTGAAGGCGCCCCGGACGTCGTTGACGACGGCGAGCCGGTACGCCTCGGCCGCGTCGTCCGTGTGCAGCACCTGGAAACGCAGCCCCTTCAGGTCGGGGACGAACGGCAGCAGGCCGGGGCGCAGGAGCGTGCCCGGCAGGTACCGGCCGGCGAAGATGCGGCGCTGTTCGCTCGCCGCGGTCCTCTTGAACAGGAACCCCGGGCGCATGCGTACCACCCTGATCTGCGGGTTCCGTGGCTCGAAGGCGTCGAGAACGCGTTCCAGATACGCCTTCTCCCGGCAGTACGCCGCATCCGGCCACCCATGGGTGGGCCACTGCTCGCCCACCCCCGGCTCCCGCTTCGGTCCCGGCGAGTAGGCCCCCACCGACGAGGCATGGACCAGGACCGGTACACCCGCGTCCCGGACCGCGCCGAAGACCCGCATCGAGCCCTCGACATTGCTGCGCCAGGTGACGACGGGGTCGTGCGTGGGCTGGAACCGCCAGGCGAGGTGGACGACGGCGTCGGCACCGGACAGGTGTTCCTGGAGCCGGCGCGGGCTGTCGCCGCGCTCCAGATCCACCGCGCCCCATTCCACGCCGGGCACGGTGAGTCCCGGCAGCCGTCGCGCCAGGCCGAGGACCGAGGCGACGGAGGAGTCCTCCGCCAGTGCCCGGACGACGCTGGTGCCCACGTTCCCGGTGGCGCCGGTGACCACGACGCGCAGGCCCCGGGGTGCGTTCATCATCGTTCCTCCTGCTCCGTGCACCGGTCCGCCGCCCGGCGGGGGTGCGGGGGCGTCACGGCATGAGCAGGGTCTTCACCATGCCGTCCGCCTTCTTCTGGAAAGTCTCGTACGCCTTCGGCCCGTCGGCCAGCGGCAGGTGGTGGGTGGCGAAACCGTCCACGCCGAGCGGGTCCTCGTCGACGAGCAGCGGCAGGATGGCCGGCACCCAGTTCCAGACGTTGGCCTGCCCCATCCGCAGCTGGATCTGCTTGTCGAACATCTTGAGCAGCGGCAGCGGGTCCACGGCTCCGCCGTAGACCCCGGAGACGGACACGGTGCCGCCCCGCCGCACGATGTCGACGGCGGCGAGCAGGGCGCTGAGGCGGTCGATGCCCGCACGCTCCATGAGGGTGCGCGCCGCGGGATCGGGCAGCATGCCCACGGCCCACTGCCCCGCCTTGGCCACGGCTGCCCCGTGCGCTTCCATGCCGACCGCGTCGATGACCGCGTCGGTGCCGCGCCCGTCGGTGAGGTCGCGCACCGCGTCCGGCAGGTTCTTTCCGTACTCCCGCAGGTCCAGGACTTTGACGCCCCGCGCGGCGGACCGCTGCAGACGGTCGGACACCAGGTCCACGCCGATGACCAGCCCCGCACCGCGGTGCAGGGCGATCCGTGCGGCCATGTCCCCGATCGGCCCGAGTCCCAGGACCGTCACGCTGCCGCCGGGAGGCACGGCCGCGTACTCCACGGCCTGCCAGGCGGTCGGCAGGACGTCCGACAGGAAGACGAAACGGTCGTCGGGCGGGCCCTCGGGGACCTTGACCGGCAGGGTGTTGCCGAAGGGGACGCGCAGCAGCTCGGCCTGCCCGCCGGGCACCTGCCCGTAGAGCTTGGTGTAGCCGAACAGCGCGGCGCCGCTTCCGTACTCCCGCACCTGGGTCGTCTCGCACTGCGACTGGAGTCCCTGGCCGCACATGAAGCAGTCGCCGCAGGAGACGTTGAACGGGACCACGACGCGGTCCCCGGGTTTGACGGCGGTCACGTCGCGGCCGGTCTCCTCCACGATGCCCATCGGCTCGTGTCCCAGGATGTCGCCCGGGGTGAGGTAGGGGCCGAGCACCTCGTACAGGTGCAGGTCCGAACCACAGATGCCGCTCGATGTGACCCGGACGATGATGTCCGTCGGGTCCTGGATGACCGGGTCGGGGACCGTCTCCACACGTACATCCCGCCGTCCGTGCCAGGTCAGTGCACGCATGGGCTCTCTCCTCGTTCGTCCGGGTGGGTTCGTTCCGCCGTCATGTCGTCCATCCGTTCTACCGCGCGTCCGCTCCCGCGGTGAACCGGACCCGGGTGGGATCTCCGGGCGCCGAAAGCTCCGGGGCGCGGCGGCCCGCCCTCGGGACGTGCAGCGTCGCGCTGGGCCGATCGGGTGATCCCCCGAAAGCCGCACCGGGCTCGCGGCCGACGTGCGGCTCCGGCCGCGCCGCGTAGCATTGCTGGTGGATCCGCCGCCCTTCCCACCCGTCCTGATGTCCGTGCGTGGAGGCGTCCATGGCTATTCGCCACCATCTGATCCATCACCCGCCCTCGGCCCTGTGGGCGGTGCTGGAGCAACCCGACCAGTACGGGAAATGGGTCGTGGGGACGCAGGACTCCCGCCTTCTGGAGGGGCGGTGGCCCGAGGTCGGTTCCTCCATCGAATACACCGTGCGCCTCGGCCCGAAGGAACTCCAGGGCCGCACCACCGTGCGGCGTCTGGAGCGTCCCGGCGCGCTCGAACTGGAGGCGTACAGCGGGGCCCTGGGCACGGCGCGCATCGCGTTCGACATCCGGCCGTGGGGTGACAAGACCCTGGTGCTGCTCGACGAGCATCCGCTGCAAGGGCTCGGCGGCATCCTGCACAACGCCGCTCTCGACGCGGTGATGCAGATCCGGCACCGCGCCATGCTGGGACGGCTGGCCGAGGTGGTCGACGCGCAGGCGGCGGAAGGGCGTCCCGCCGGGTGACCGCCGCCGTCCGCCGGCGCGGACGACGGCGGTCATCCACGTGTCCTGGCCGCGCACTCCGTCACGACGGTCCGCAGGCTGTCCGAGCCCTCCAGCAGTTCCCGCTGGAACCGGGCTCCGGTCCCCCGCGTCAGCACGGCCCGCAGCGCCATGTCCGCCGTTCCGAGGTCCCCGCTGTCCTCCAGCGCGTCGCCGACGTGGGTGAGGAGGGCGTGCGCGACGTCGGCGGCCGGCTCGGGGCGCATGGTGAGCGGATGGAGCAGCTGCCCCTCCATGCCCGAACGGGCCGCCTGCCAGGAAGCCATGCGCAGTACGCTCACCGGGACCGGCTCGGGCGGGTCCCCGGCCCGCCAGTCACGCGACGCCGTCTCGACCAGGCCGCGCGCGAGCGTGGCGAGCAGCACCGTGTCCGCCGGATCCAGGCACACGTCCGCCACCCTGAACTCCACCGTGGGGTAGCGGTGCGAGAGCCGTGCGTCGAAGTAGATCATTCCCTTGTCGCGCAGCACCCCCGTGTCGACCAGCGCCCGGACCTCCTTGTGGTAGCGGTCCGCGGAACCGAACAGGTCCACCGGACCCGCCGACGGCCACCGGCCCCACACCCTGCTCCGGTAGCTGTGGTACGAGGTGTCCCGTCCCTGCCAGAAGGGGGAATTGGCGCTCAGTGCCAGCAGGACCGGGAGCCAGGGCCGGACCCGGTCGAGCACGGCGACGCCCTCCTCGTCCGAGTCCACCGACACGTGCACATGGCAGCCGCAGGTCAGCTGTTCCTGTGCGGTCAGACCGAAGCGCTGCGCCAGCCACCGGTACCGTTCGTCCTCCCCGATGGAGGGACTGACGGGCATCGGGGAGGTCGCCAGGGCCGCCACGGCGGCCCCCGCCTCTGCCGCGCTGTCCGCCGCCTCCGCCCGCCAGCGCCGGATCTCCTCCGCCAGGTCCCCCATCTTGCTGCGCGGCTCGGTGGCGAACTCCAGTTGCTGGTCGTGCAGTTCGGATTCGAACACGGAATCACCGTCGGCGCGGCGTTCCGCCAGGGCCAGCACCGCGGTCGACAGGGCCCGGGGGTCACCGCTTTCCGCATCGACGAGCAGGAGCTCTTCCTCGACTCCGACAGTCCGCACGTTCATATCCTCTCTGCCGCCCGCCGCCGTCCGGTACGCCCGTAGCGGGTCATGACCCGCTTACCCCAGGTCGCACCTTTCAGGCTGCCGTCGCACCACGACCCGAACAGGGCAGAGGAGGACCGCGCCGGTTCCCCTGCGGGCGGCCCGGGGAAATGCGGTCCCCGGACCCCAGGCTGCCTTCGCCCGGGGCCCGGGGAGCGGTGAGCGCGGCCGTACGGGTGAGGTCAGCCGATCACGGGCAGTTCCAGGACGCCGGTGTCCTGCGGGGCGCTGACCACGGTGACCGGCTTGACGCCCCGGTTGCCGAAGTACGCCGTGTCACTGCCGGCGATCACGAACCGCAGCCGGTGCCCCGCTTCGTACCGGTGGACGATGCCGGGGAGCTCGACGGTGAAGGGGCGGGTGACGTCCGGGACACGCACCGGCGCGACGAGGCGGTTCACCAGCTTCTGCGTTCCGTCGGGTGCCACGTCGTACACCTTGGCGAACAGCACCAGCTTGTCGGCGGCGTCGCCGCTGTTCTGGACCCGTTCCGTCTTCGGAGAGACGACCTTCAGGGTGGCCTTCGGCGCGCCGACGACATCGAGGGGCGCCGTCAGCGGGGCGCTCGTCCAGCCGAGGTAAGTGCCCTTGGTGTCGTACGGCTCCGGGTCGGAGAGTCCGACGAGTCCGGCGAGGGAGCTCTCGGAGTGGCTGGTCGGAAGGAGCCAGTTGGTGTACCGGCGGCTGCCTGGGGTGACCTCGGAGCGGCTGTCGACCAGGGTCCCGTCACCGGAGAGGTACATCGTGCGCGACAGACCGGGTACCGCGGCCGCCGTGCCGTAACCGCTCGCCCAGTCACGGTAGTAGGCGAACTCGGGTCCGGTCGCGGCGTCCTCGTCGTGGTGGAGGTAGCGGTCGAACCAGGCGAGGATGCGCTGCCCGACGTAGCTGGTCTCCAGGTTGCCCGTGCCGAGGTCGAGTTCGCCCGGCACCGAGCCGCCGCTGTGGCCCCAGGACTGCCAGATCATCTTCGTCGTGGTGCCCTGGGCTTCGAGTGCCCGGTAGGTGGCGGTGGCCTCGTTGAGGTTGAACAGGCTGTCGGCCTGGCCCTGGACGAGGAGCGTGGGCGCGGTGACACCGGACAGGTAGGAGGCCGGTGACACGCTCCGTGTGTACGCCAGCATCTCCTGGGTCTCGGCGGCCGGGTAGCGGCCGGAGTTCAGGAGGCGGATGGCGTCGCAGGCCTGAGAGGCGAAGTGCAGGCAGCGGAGGCTTCCGAAGCGCGACGGGTCGAGGCTCGGAACCAGCAGTGGCTGCCCCTCGCCCATCAGGTAGAAGCCGTTGGTCCACTGCCACTTGAAGACACCGGGCGTGCCGGAGGAGACGCCCCGGGACGTCCCGGTGGCGTTGGGGGCGAGCGAGTACGCCAGGTCGTTCCAGGTGATCAGCGGCACGAGCGCGTCGACGCGGTGGTCCGCGGACGCGGTCGCCAGCTGGACGGCCCCGCCGTAGGAACCGCCGATCATGCCGACCACCGGATCGCCCGGTGCGTCCGAGGCGACGTAGTCGGCCTTGGTGCCGTCGTCGGCGGCGCGCGTACCCGCGAGGAAGTCCACGAGCCCGGAGGCAGCCCTGCCGTCGGCCGCGGGGTCGTCGAGGGTGATGAGGCAGCCGGACCTGCCGAAGCCCAGACCCGAGTAGACGAGAGCGACGTAGCCGCGTTCGGCGAAGGACCTGCCGATGACGTCGGTGGAACCGTCGGACTTGCTGCCGCCGAAGCCGTTGGTGGCGAGGACGGCCGGGGCGGGGTGCTGCGCGTCGGCACCGGCGGGCCGGTAGAGATCGGCGTCCACGGTGCAGGACCGGCCCCCGGCCCGCACCGTGAACTCCAGCGGGGTGACGGTGTACCGGGCGGCCGCGGCCGCCTGAGGTGCGCCGGTCAGGAGGAGGGGGGCGAGCAGTGCCGCCCCGGCGAGCAAGGTGAGGGGACGGCGGAATCCGGACACAGCACGCGACACATGGACCTCCACACCGAGGACACCTTACCGACCGGTAAGTACCGGGCCCGGCCCATGCTGTGACACACCTCATACCGGTGTCAACGCCCGGGAGCGGGGTTTCCCGAGAAGGTCCGCCCCCGCACCGCCCGCACCCGGACCGGCGTACACCGCCTTCCGGTTCAGATCAGCGCAGGCACCTGCGCGGTGAGCGTGCACCGGCCGCCGCCGGCCGGTGCGTCCAGTACCACCGGCACGCCGAGCGGGACGGTCAGCGCCGTGGGGCCGTGGCCGAAGCCCAGCTCCTCGACCACCGGAATCCCGAGTCCGCCGAGCCGGTCGGCGAGCACGGCACGCACCCCCTCGTACGGCCCGCAGGCCTCCCACGAGCCGCACACCACCCCGGACACACCCTCGAAGGCACCCGTGCGCCGCAGCCGGGTGAGGATTCCGTCGAGCCGGTACGGCTCCTCCCCGGTGTCCTCCAGCACCAGCAGCCCGCCCCGGGCGGAGGTCCGGGCGCGCGGGGTGCCGGCGTCAGCGGCAAGGAGGCTCGCGCAGCCGCCGTAGGTGATCCCCCGGGCCGTGCCGGGGACCAGCGCGGCCGCCGCTTCGAGACCCAGGACCTGTACCGACTCGGGCTCGAACAAGGTGGAACGCAAAGCCTGCTGGGTGGCGGCGTCCTTGAGGAACACCTCGGTGGCGACCATCGGACCGTGCAGGGTCGAGAATCCCGCGCGCAGAGCGAACGCTTCGTGCAGCACGGTGATGTCGCTGTAGCCGACGAACACCTTGGGTCCGGCCGCCCGCATCGCGGACCAGTCCAGGAGATCGACCATGCGGTGCGCGCCGTACCCGCCCCTGGCGCACAGCACGGCGTCCACGGACGGGTCGCACCAGGCCTCCTGGAGGTCCCGGGCCCGGTCCTCGTCCGCTCCGGCGAGGTGGCCGAGTTCCGGATGGGTGTCGAGTGCGTGGGGGGCCACGACGGGGTCGAGGTCCCAGCCGCGCAGCAGTTCGAGGCCGCGCTCCATCCGTTCGGCGGGCACAGGACCGCTGGGGGCGACGACGGCGACCCTGGCTCCGGGCCGCAGCCGGGCCGGCCGGGCGAGCGGCTCCAGGGTCACTTCTTCAGCTCCAGCGTGGGAACATCGGGGCGCTGAAGGCCGAACGTCTGGGCGTACAGGGAGAGTTCTGCCTCCAGCGCCCGCCTCACGGTGTCGGCACGGCGGAAGCCGTGGCCCTCCCCCTCGAAACCGAGGTAGGCGTGCGGGACCCCCCGTCCCTCGATCGCGGTGAGGAACCGCTCGCACTGGACAGGCGGGCAGATCGGGTCGTCGAGCCCCTGGAGCAGCACGAACGGCGCGGTGAGCTCCTGTGTCCGGTTGACGGGCGAGCGCTCCCGGTAGCGCTCGGGGACCTCGGCGTACGGGCCGACGAGCGATTCCAGGTACTGCGATTCGAAGTCGTGCGTCTCACCGGTCGCCCAGCCCTCCAGATCGAGGATCGGGTAACTGATCGTCCCGCAGGCGTACACATCGGTCTGGGTGAGGGACGCGGCAGCGGTCCAGCCCCCCGCGCTCCCGCCCCGGATCGCCAGCCTCTCCCGGTCGGCCGAGCCCTCCTCGGCCAGCTCCAGGGCCACGGCCGCGCAGTCCTCCACGTCGACGACGCCCCACTGCCCGCGGAGCCGTTCGCGGTAGGCGCGGCCGTAGCCGGTCGAACCGCCGTAATTGACCTCGGCGACACCGATGCCGCGGGAGGTGAAGTAGGCGATCTCCAGGTCGAGCACGAGCGGATCACGGCCGGTGGGCCCGCCGTGCGCCCAGATGACGTAGGGCGGCAGCTCACCGTCGGGCCCGGTGCGGTCGGGATGGCGCGGCGGGTACACATGGGCGTGGATCTCACGGCCGGCCGGACCGGTGAAGGTCCGGATCGACGGCTCCGGGCAGTAGGCGGGGTCGACCACGTCCTGGTGCGGCACGCCGATGGTCCGGGTGTGCCCCGTGGCGGTGTCCAGCTCCACCACCTCGTAGGAGGTGGTGGGACTCGCCGCGATACCGATGACCCTGGTGTCCTGAACAGCGAGTGTCTCCGCCCACGAGGTCCAGGGGCCCACGGCGTCGACGAGTTCGCCGGTCTCCGGGTCGAGCACACCGAGCGCGGTGGTGCCCCGGCCGTGGATGACCGCGATCAGCCCGTTGTCCAGGAGATGGAACCAGCGCAGGCCGATCCTCCACAGCGGCCCGCCGAATTCCTCGTTCCGGCCGGTGCAGAGCCGGTCGGCCGGCCCGGCCTCGCCGGCGACGGCGCCGGGGCCGATGCGCCGGAGCTCCCACCAGCCGTCGGCGTCCGACACGAAGAGCAGCGAGCCGTCCCGGCCCCACTCCACCTGGACGACCGACTCGTCGGTGCCGCCGGCCACCGGCCGGGCTCCGGTGAGGACACCGTCCCCGGTGACGTCGGCCGTCATGGCGACGGTGCCGTCCCACGGCATCCGCGGATGATCCCACGCGATCCAGGCGGCACGTCGGCCGTCGGGCGAGATCTTGGGACCGGTGACGAACCGGTGCTGTCCGTCGGTGAGTTCACGCACCGCGTCCCGGTCCTCGGCGGCCGATCCGTCCAGGGGAACCGCGGCGATCACCCGCCGCACATCGGTGGGTGACTCGCCGGTGAACTCCTCCAGCACGCACCACACTTCGCCACGTTCCAGGTCCAGGTGCGGGTCCACCCAGCGCAGTCCGCCGCCGACTTCCGACACCGGGGTGAGCGGCCACGGCCCACCGGGTCCGTCCGGCTCACAGGCGTACAGACGCTGGTCGGCGAAGTGGACGAAGACGACCAGGGGGCCGCCCTCCTCGCGCGGCGCACCGGCCCACGGCACTCCGCCGTACTCGATGACGCGGCTGCGGGGGTTCCACGGTTCGGGGAGCACCGACAAGGTGCTGCCGTCGGCCCTGCGGCGGACGAGGGCACGGCGGCCGCCTTCGGCCGGGCGCGGTTCCGTCCACCACACCTCGTCGCCGACGGCGCCGACGAACTCCGGCCGGCCGTCGTGCGCGGCGGTGAGTGCCGCGTCGATCGGTGACGGCCATGTGCCGTACGCCGCTGTGGACACCATGATCGGTTCCCTCTCTTCGGTCAGGTTCGGTCAGGCGATGCTGTTCGTCGGACGGTGCTGTTCGTCAGGCGGTGCTGTTCGTCGGACGGTGCTGTTCGTCAGGCGGTGCGCAGGAAGTGGTCCAGGACCCTGACGCCGAAGTGCAGGGCGTCGACGGGAACGCGCTCGTCGACGCCGTGGAACAGCGCCTGGTAGTCGAAGCCGGCGGGCAGCTTCAGCGGGGAGTAGCCGTAGCCGGTGATGCCGAGGCGGGAGAACTGCTTGGCGTCCGTGCCGCCCGACATGCAGTAGGGGACGACCTGTGCGCCCGGGTCGAAGAGCTCGAGGGCCGCGCGCATCTTCGCGTACGCCGGCGAATCGACCGGGGCTTCGAGTGCGACCTCGCGGTGGACGAACTCCCAGTGGACGCCGGGCCCGGTCAGCCGGTCCAGGGTCTCCTGGAACTCCTCCTCGCCCCCGGGCACCATGCGTCCGTCGATGTGGGCGGTGGCGTGGCCCGGGATCACGTTGACCTTGTAACCGGCGTCCAGCATCGTCGGGTTGGCGCTGTTGCGCACGGTCGGCTCGATCAGGGCGGCGGCCGGACCCAGCTTGCCGAGCAGTTCGTCCACGTCGAATCCGGGGGCGTCGGGGTCGATGTGGATCCGGTGGAGCGCGGCGATCTCGGTGAGGGCCGCCCGCACCGTCGGCGTCAGCCGTACCGGCCACTCGTACGCGCCGATCCGGGCGACCGCTGCGGCGAGCCTGCTGACCGCGTTGGCCCTGTTGACCTTGGAACCGTGGCCGGCCTTGCCCTCGGCGGTCAGCTTCAGCCATCCCGTCCCGCGCTCGCCCGCCGCGACGGGGTAGAGCGGCATGTCCGGCCCGGCGTGGAAGGTGAAGGCCCCGGACTCGCTGATGCCCTCGGTGCAGCCTTCGAAGAGCTCGGCGTGCCGGTCGGCGAGGAAACCGGCGCCGTCGTGCGCGCTGGCCTCCTCGTCGGCCGTGTAGGCGATGACGATGTCGCGGCGCGGGCGTACTCCCGCGCGTGCCCAGGCCCGTACGACGGCGAGAACCATCGCGTCCATGTTCTTCATGTCGATCGCCCCGCGCCCCCACACGACGCCGTCGCGCACCTCTCCGGAGAAGGGGTGCACGGTCCAGTCGGTCGCCACCGCGGGCACCACGTCGAGGTGGCCGTGCACCAGGAGGGCGTCGGCGGACGGGTCGGTGCCCCGGATCCGGGCGACGACGTTCGTCCGCCCCGGAGTGCGCTCCAGGAGGACGGGCTCCAGCCCCGCACCGGCCAGCCGCTCGGCGACGTACTCGGCGGCCGGGCGCTCCTGGCAGCTGCCGTCACCGCGGTTGGTCGTGTCGATCCGGATCAGCTCGGAGGTGAACGTCACCGATTCCTCGAGCGCCTGCCCGTCGACCGGTCCGGTGGGGTTGCCCGCCTCAGCCATACTGTTCCTCCACGGCGGCCGACACGATCGTCGTCACCGCCTTGAACGTGCGGATGCCTTCGTACATCGTCCCGCTGGTGTACGCGACGCGCCGCTCGCCGCTGGGCGCCACGCCGGGGACCACGGTCGCGGCGGCGGCCAGGTGCTCGGCGTCGAACTCCAGCTCCACCGTGTACGACC
Organism: Streptomyces sp.; assembly: GCF_035563135.1. Taxonomy (GTDB): domain Bacteria; phylum Actinomycetota; class Actinomycetes; order Streptomycetales; family Streptomycetaceae; genus Streptomyces. Next base: position 8,445 of record NZ_DATMVN010000513.1, on the reverse strand, counting down.
CGCCGGTCACGGGCGCGTGGCGCACGGCGAGGGCGGTCGCGCCGGCGGCGGCGGCCCTGATGTCGGCGGCCGTACGGGTGGGGGTGCGGCACACGGCGGCGTACCGCGAGACGTGGTCCTTGACCGCGACCGTGCGCGCCGCGGGGGCGTAGCCGCCGGCGTCCTCACAGGTCAGGTCGTCGCCGGTGACCAGGATGACGGGAACCCCGTACTCCGCCGCGACATGGGCGTTGAGCAGGCCCTCGCTGGCACGGACGCCGTTCAGCCAGACCCCGGTGATGGAGTTGGCGAGGTAGGTGTGGGCGAGCACGCCCTCCGTACCGGCGCCCGTGTGGTAGCCGACGAACGCCACACCGTCCACGTCGCCGTGCTGGATTCCCTCGACCATGGAGAGGGACTTGTGTTTGCCGGTGAGCATCTGGACGCGCTCGTCGAGCCGCTCCAGGAGGAGATTGCGCATGCTCCAGTGGGCCTCGTTGACGAGCACCTCGTCGGCGCCCCCGTCGTAGAAGCCGAGCGCCGCGGCGTTCACATCGGAGGTGAAGAGCGAACGGCACCGCTCCCACTGCGGGGTGCCGGGCAGCACGTCGGCCGGCCAGGTCACCCCGGTGGCGCCCTCCATGTCGGCGCTGACGAGGATCTTCACGGTGTGCGTCCTGTCGCTGGTCGGTCGCTCCTCCACCCGTCCCCGGGAAAGAGGATCTTCGTGCCGCATCACGGTACGCGCCGGGACAGCGCCGGACCAGAGCCTTCGTGATCTGCCACTGGTCCAGTCCGGTGAAGCCGTCCGCCGAGCGGGGACCGGACGGCGGACGGCTCGGGCGTCAGCCCCGGGCCGCGCCCTTGACGAGCTCGTCGATCCGCGCGAGCTCCTCCTCGCCGAACTCCAGGTTGCCGACCGTCGCCACGCTGTTCTCCAGCTGGGCGACGCTGCTCGCGCCGACCACGGCGGAGGTGACCCGGCCGCCGCGCAGCACCCAGGCGAGCGCCATCTGGGCGAGGGACTGTCCGCGCTCGCGCGCCAGTCCGTTCAGTGCGCCCAGCCGGTCCACCAGGTCGGGGGTGACGGCCTCGGCCGACAGGAACGGGCTGGTCCCCGCCGCGCGCGACCCCTCCGGGATGCCGTGCAGATAGCGGTCGGAGAGGATGCCCTGCTCCAGCGGGGAGTACGCGATGGAGCCGGTGCCGAGCTCGTCCAGGGCGTCGAGCAGTCCGTCCTCGACCCAGCGGTCCAGCAGGGAGTAGCGCGGCTGGTGGATGAGGAGGGGTGTGCCCAGTTCGTCCAGGATGCGGGCGGCCTCGCGGGTCTGCTCGGCGGAGTAGTTGGAGACACCGGCGTAGAGCGCCTTGCCCTGGCGCACCGCCGTGTCGAGGGCGCCCATCGTCTCCTCGAGCGGGGTGTCGGGGTCGAAGCGGTGCGAGTAGAAGATGTCCACGTAGTCCAGGCCCAGCCGGGTCAGGCTCTGGTCCAGCGAGGAGCGCAGGCTCTTGCGGGAGCCCCACTCCCCGTACGGTCCCTCCCACATGTGGTAGCCGGCCTTGGTGGAGATGACGATCTCGTCCCGGAGCCCCGCGAAGTCCGTCTTCAGGGCGCGGCCCATGGCGGTCTCGGCGGAGCCGGGCGGCGGGCCGTAGTTGTTGGCGAGGTCGAAGTGGGTGATGCCGAGGTCGAAGGCCCTGCGCAGGATCTCGCCCTGGCTCTCGGGGGTCCGGTCGCCTCCGAAGTTGTGCCAGAGGCCGAGCGAGAGGGCGGGGAGCAGCAGACCGCTGCGCCCGGTGCGCCGATAGGGCATGGCGGCGTAGCGGTCGGCGGACGGAAGGTACATGCGGGCACTCCACGGGGCACGGCGTAGCGCGCCAGGTCTGGTGCGCACCGTCAAGACTGACGGAGAACGATCCAGCGGTCCAACAGGAGATTCCGCTGGGATTCATCGGTTAGATTGCTCAATCATGGAACTGCGCCAGCTGGAGCACTTCGTCGCCGTGGCCGAGGAGCGGCACTTCACCCGCGCGGCGGAGCGCCTGGCCGTGTCCCAGTCCGGGCTGTCCGCGTCCGTCCGGGCCCTGGAGCACGAGCTGAGGACGCCGTTGTTCAGCCGCACCACACGCACGGTCCGGCTCACCGAGGCGGGGGCGGCCCTGCTGGTGGAGGCGGAGCGGACGCTGGCGGGTGCCAGGGCGGCGCGGGACGCCGTCGACGCCGTACGGGGGCTGCTGCGGGGCACGTTGACGCTGGGGGTGGAGCAGTGCGTGGCCGGGGTCAGCACGGCGCGGCTGCTCGCCGCTTTCCACCGGGAGCATCCGCACATGGAGATCAGGCTCCGCCAGGAGGGCACGTCCAGCCTGCTGGAAGGGGTGGCGGGCGGCCGGCTCGACCTCGCGTTCGCCGCGACCGTCAGCCCGCCGGAGTGGCGGGGCGAGCTCGTGCCGCTGGCGCGTGAGCCCATGGTCGTCCTGTGCTCCCCCGGCCACCGGCTCGCCCAGGAGGGCGCCCGGGTGGCGTGGAGCGAGCTGCGCGGTGAGTCGTTCATCGACTTCCACCCGGACTGGGGGCCCCGGCGCGCGGCGGACGAGGCGTTCGCCGCGGCGGGGGCCCGCCGCACGGTGGCGCTGGAGGTCAACGACGTGCACAGCCTGCTGGAGCTGGTGCACGAGGGCCTCGGGATCGCGGTGGTGCCGCACCACTTCGCCCGTAAGCCGGAGGCACGTGGCCTGGTGGCGGTGGAGCTCGGCGGGGCGGACCGGGCGGTCTACGAGAGCGTCGTGGTGCTCCCGCCGGCCCGGGCCATGAGCCCCGGGGCGAAGGCACTGATGACACTGGTCCGGGAAGCCCCGCTGCGCTGAGACCGGGCCGGCGGCCGCTCAGCCGCTGAGTGCCTCGGCGAACGCGCCCGCCTCCTGGCCGACTCCGCTACAGGTGTCCGAGGCGCCCGCCGTGTCCTCGTCCGTGGCGCACTCCTGGTCGCGGAAGGCCGCCCACAGGGAGAGCGCGCCGACTCCCTGGCGCGTGGCGAAGGTGCGCAGCGAGGCGGCGTCGTCGAGGGTGAACGTCTCCCCCTCGATGTCGTTGACCCCGATCATCACGGTGATGTGCAGCGCCTTCCATGCCGCGTCCTGCGACAGCCCGAGCACGTCCATGAGCTGGTCATGTGCCGCGGTGGCCGCCTGCTCCGCGTAATCGCCCATGTCGCCGCTGTGCGACGTGCTGTAGTTCATCGCCATGATGTTGACCGCCGAGACGTCGACGCCCTGGTCCACCGCGTCCTCGACGACAAAGAGCCCGGCGGCCTGGAGCCCTTCCGGCATGACGGGCAGCGTGTAGGTGACGTCGAGGTCGCGCTTCTCCTGGAGCAGGGCGAGCGCCTCGTTGCGCCGGGTGACGGAGGCGGTGTCGGTGAGCGCGTCGCCCTCGATGTCGAAGTCGGCCTTGGTGGCACCGACCGCGTCGAGCACCTCGGCGTAGGCGTCGGCCAGCTCCTCCGCGCTGTCGCAGGCCAGCGCCGCCTCGGTGCCCGCGGCGCCGCCGAAGGAGACCCGGACGTCCGCCCCCGTCCCGGTGAGCGCCTCGACGCGGGCCGCCACCGCCTCGTCGGCGGCCGCCGTGGTGCCGCCCCAGAGGGGGGTGCAGCTGGATGCGCCGGAGGTGACGAAAGCCAGGTTGTAGGTGTCGGGGGACCCGGCGCTGTCGGTGTCGGAGGCGGTCGTGGCGCTCACGTACGGGGTGTATCCGGTCCGCGTGGCCGTCGGCGGAGGCGGTGCGGCCCCCGCCGTCTGATCGGCCACACCGCCCGTCGAGCAGGCGGAACAAGCGAGGCCGAGCGCGATCAGTCCGGCCACGGCCGAGGAAACCCGTGTGCGCCTTTGCATGAGATATCTGCACCTGCTCTCGGAGAGTCGCCCGAAGCGGCAGCCGGTGCTGCCGGGACCCCATGAACCTCTCACACCACGCGCCCGCGCAGAGCCACAGGAAACTCATGGGAAAGGGCCTGCGGCGACCATCGGAAGCAGCCGATTCCCCTGCTGGCAAGGGTTCTGGCGGCACGGAGCAGACACACCGCACCCCGGGCGCTCTCAGCGGCCCGACAGGTTCGGGCCCGTTTCACAGCATGCGGCCAGGAAAGCTCCAGACTCCGCACAACAAGCTTCGCCACCATGCGCATATGCAATCCGACCCCGTCATCGAGAAAGCCCCGCCGCCGCGCCGCCGACACCGGGCACACGCCGGCCCGGCCCGGCCGGCCAAGCGGCGCCGCACGACGGCACAGCCCCAGGAGGGGCCCGTCTTCGTGGACAGCTCCGGGCGCCGGGCCAAGCTGCTGCGCCGCGCGGGCGTGCTGCTGGGCGCCGTCTGCGTCGGCTACGCCGCCGTCCTGGGGCTCGCCTTCATGGGTGGCATCTCCCTGACCCCCGCCCAGTTGCTGCCCTTCGACGGCGGCCCGGCCGCGGAAGCAGGACCGGGCGGCCGGATGCAGCCCGGGTACGGCATGCCGCCGGGCGGCTCCGCGCCCCCGGCCCCCGACGGGGCGGCACCGTCCGGCCGGGCGACGGCATCGGCATCGGCATCGGCATCGGCATCGGGCGGAACGAACTGATGGCCGCTTCGCGCCGCAAGCACGCCACTGCGGGCAGGATCGGCCGCGTGGGCCGTCAGGCCGTCCCGCGACCGCGCGTGGTCATGGCTCTGCTGCTGTTGCTGGGGCTCGTCTGCATGATGCTGCTGGACGGCTACCTGCGCGCCGAGGTGGGCAACGACCAGCGGGTTCGCAGCGATGCCTCGGCGGACACCGTGCCCGCTGATGTGCTGGAGGGCGGGCCCATCCTGACCTTCCCCGGCGGCACCGCCCGTACGCAGTCCGTGCCCGACAAGACCATCGTGCTGACCTTCGACGACGGCCCCGATCCCGAGTGGAGCGGGAAGGTGATGGACGTCCTGGACGAGAACGGCGTGCCGGGCACCTTCTTCCTCGTCGGCTCGATGATCTCGCGCTATCCGGACGTCGTCCGCAGGATGGTCGACGAGGGCAACGAGGTGGGGGTCCACACCTTCACCCACGTCGACCTCTCCTACCAGAGCGAGGCCCGCGTCAAGCGGGAGATCGCCCAGACACAGCTGGCCCTGGCGGGCGCCGCCGGCATCACGACGACGCTGTTCCGGGCCCCGTACTCCTCGAAGACGGACGCGATCGACGACTACAGCTGGCCCGTCTACGAGCGCCTCGGCGCGATGGGCTACACCAGCGTGTTCATCGACACCGACAGTGAGGACTGGCAGCAGCCGGGCGTCTCCAGGATCGTCGAGTGGGCCACGCCCAAGGCCGGCGAGGGCGCCTCGGTGCTCTTCCACGACGCGGGCGGCGACCGCTCCGAGACGCTGGCCGCGCTGCCGAAGTACATCAAGAAGATGAAGGCGAAGGGCTACACCTTCACCACCGTCAGCGGCGCGCAGCAGCAGGAGCAGGCCGGGGACGCCGGGGCCTCGGCGGACGGTGCCGCACCGTCCGGCCCCCCGCAGGCCGGCGCCTCCCAGGACAACCCGGAACAGGCCGCCCACCGCCGGGCGGACACCGCGAGCGTGTGGGAGGGCCGCGCCCTGCTCGCCGCCGTCACCGTCGCCGAGTGGACTGTGCCGGGTCTGGCCGTGGTGCTGGCGGTCGTCGGAGCAGCCGTCCTGGGCCGCTTCGGCATGATGCTCCTCCTCGCCCGGCGCCATCACCGGCAGCGGAACCGGCGCGGATTCACCTGGGGACCCGAGGTGACGGAACCGGTGAGTGTGATCGTCCCTGCGTACAACGAGAAGGAATGCATCGCCGGTACGCTCAACTCCCTTGCCGCCAGCACCCATCCGATCGAGATCGTGGTCGTCGACGACGGCTCGACGGACGGCACGGCGGAGATCGCCGAGTCGCTCGGCCTGTCAAATGTCCGGGTGATCCGGCAGGAGAACGCCGGCAAGTCGGCGGCCCTGAACAACGGGGTGCGGCAGGCCCGTCACGACCTCGTCGTGATGATGGACGGCGACACCGTCTTCGAGCCCGACACCGTGCACCAGCTCGTCCAGCCGTTCGCCGACACAAGGATCGGTGCGGTGGCGGGCAACGCGAAGGTCGGCAACCGCTCCACGATGATCGGCGCCTGGCAGCACATCGAGTACGTGATGGGCTTCAACCTGGACCGCAGGATGTACGACCTGCTGCGCTGCATGCCGACCATCCCGGGTGCCATCGGGGCCTTCCGCCGACAGGCGGTCCTGGAGGTCGGCGGGATGAGCGAGGACACGCTGGCCGAGGACACCGACATCACCATCGCGCTCCACCGCGCGGGCTGGCGTGTCGTCTACGCCGAGCACGCCCGCGCCTGGACCGAAGCACCGGCGTCCCTGGGGCAGTTGTGGCGCCAGCGCTACCGCTGGAGCTACGGCACCATGCAGGCGCTGTGGAAGCACCGCCGCTCCGTCACCGACCGGGGGCCTTCCGGGCGCTTCGGCCGGGTCGGGATGCCGCTCGTCGTCCTCTTCCAGATCGTCACACCGGTCTTCGCGCCGCTCATCGACGTCTTCACCCTCTACGCGATGGTCTTCGTGGACTTCCGCGCCTCTCTGCTCGCCTGGCTGGCGGTCCTGGCCGTACAGCTGTTCTGTGCGGCGTACGCCTTCCGTCTCGACCGGGAGAAGTACAGATATCTGCTGATGCTGCCGCTCCAGCAGCTGGCGTACCGGCAGTTGATGTACCTCGTGCTGATCCACTCCTGTGTGACGGCGGCGACCGGCGGCCGGCTGCGCTGGCAGAAGCTGAGGCGCACCGGTGAGGTGGGCGCACCCCCCGCGGGGGCGTCGTAGTGCCGGGGGTGCACCGCAGGAGGGCGCTCGCGCCGTCCCCCGCCGCCGCCGCGGGCACCGGCCGCGACCGGTCCTTCGACGTGCTGCGGGCCGTGGCGCTCGTCCGGGTGGTGGCCTACCACACCTTCGAGTGGCCGTGGCTGGGATACGTCTTCCCCTCCATGGGCGTGATGTTCGCGCTGGCCGGTTCGCTCATGGCCCGCTCGCTGGAGCGGCCGGCCTCCGCGGTGCTCCGCAGCAGGCTGCGGAGGCTGCTCGTCCCGGTGTGGCTGTTCGGTCTCGTACTCGGTGCGGCCATGGTGCTGCACGGCTGGGTGCCGGGGCCGGACGCACTGCTCTGGGTGCTGCCGGCCGGTGACCCGCCCGGCAGCGCGTGGGGGGAGCAGGCCTGGGCGGTGCTCTGGTATCTGCGTGCCTATCTGTGGTTCGTGCTGCTCTCGCCGCTGCTGCTGCGACTCTTCCGGCGGGCCCCGCTGCCGGTCCTCACCCTGTCGCTGGTGCCCGTCGTGGTGCTGGAGACCGTGTCCGGTGTGCCGGACGGCCGGCTGGGGAGCGCGCTGAGTGACGCGTCGGTGTTCCTGTTCTGCTGGCTGCTCGGCTTCGCGCACCGCGACGGTGTGCTCGGCCGGCTGCGCGGCTCGGGAGCGGTGGCCGTCGCCGTGCCGCTGATGGCGGCGGGTGCCTGGTGGGCGGCCGGGCACCCGGTGGAGGGTTCGTTCGACCTGGACGACATCCCGCTCGCCCAGGCGCTGTGGTCGGCGGGGTTCGTGCTCCTCCTGCTGCGTTTCCGGCCGCGCTTCGACGGGCTCGTACGCCATCGGGTGGCCGACCGGGTCGTCACGGTGCTCAACGCCCGTGCGGTGACGGTCTATCTCTGGCACGAGGTGGCGCTGATGGCCTCGGTGCCGCTGATCGATCTGCTGTGGGAGGTACCGGTGCTGGAACAGCACCTGCCGCTGGACAGCCCGTGGATCCAGTTCGGCCTCGCGTGGGTGCTGGTCGCGGCCGCGGTGGTGTGCTTCGGCTGGGTCGAGGACGTCGCGGCGAGGCGGAAGCCCCGTCTGCTGCCGTGAGGACCCGGGGTGTGCGGGCGCTCCCGCACACCCCGGCGCCCTCAGTCCTCGTGGCCCAGCTGGAGGTCGCGCTCGGTCCGTCCTCCTCCGGGGAGCTGGAGCACGGTGGCGACCGGCGGATAACCGGCGGCGATCACGGTGTACTCGCCGGTCGGCAGGTCCACGAAGCGGAACGCCCCGTCGGAGCCGGTGGTCAGGGTGCCGACCACGTTGCCCGCCGCGTCCAGCAGCGTGACCCTGGCGTCCTCGACGGCCCGTCCGCCGGGGGCCCGTACGATCCCGCGCAGCACGGCGCCGCCCGCCAGCTCGATGTCCTGCCTGGTCTCCCGGGCGGCCTGCACACTGACCGGGAGAGCCGCCGGGCGGAAGGCCGGGGCGCTGGCCGCCAGGGTGTATTCGCCGGCCACCAACTCGCTGATGACATAGGAACCTTCGCGCCCGGTGCGGGTGGTCGCGACGACTTCGCCCCGTACGTCGGTGAGGGTGACCGCCGCGTCCCGGACCGGGGCGCCGTCGGGTGTGACGACCGCGCCGGCG
>NZ_DATMVN010000512.1:0-4894 GCF_035563135.1 Streptomyces sp. | reverse complement strand
CGGTTCGAGCGGGTGCGCGGCGCCTCCTGGCGGCTGCGGGACGCCCGGCCGTCCGGGACGTCGGACACCACCGACACCGGGTACGCGGTCCGGGTGGTGCACGGTGGCGCCTGGGGGTTCGCGTCCGGGGTGGACCTCACGATGGACGCGGCGGCGAAGGTGATCGCGGCGGCCGGTTCCGACGAGAGGGTGGAGCTGGCGGACGAGCCGGTGCACGGCGAGCGGACCTGGGTGTCGGCGTACGAGGTCGACCCCTTCGGTGTGCCGGACGCCGAGAAGGCCGGGCTGCTCGCCGAGTGGAGCGCGCGGCTGCTGGCGGCCGACGGCGTCGCGCATGTGGACGCCTCCCTGATGACGGTCCACGAGAACAAGTTCTACGCCGACACCGCCGGCACCGTCACCACCCAGCAGCGCGTGCGGGTGCATCCGCAGCTGACCGCGGTGGCCGTGGACGGCAGCACCGGTGAGTTCGACTCGATGCGGACGATCGCCCCTCCGGCGGGCCGGGGCTGGGAGTACCTCACGGGCACCGGCTGGGACTGGGACGCGGAGCTGGAGCGCATCCCGGGACTGCTGGCCGAGAAGATGCGGGCGCCGGGCGTCGAGGCGGGGACGTACGACCTGGTGGTCGACCCGTCCAACCTCTGGCTGACCATCCACGAGTCGATCGGCCACGCGACCGAGCTGGACCGGGCGCTGGGTTACGAGGCGGCGTACGCCGGGACCTCGTTCGCGACGTTCGACCGGCTGGGGAAGCTGGCCTACGGCTCCCCGGTGATGAACGTGACCGGTGACCGCACCGCCGAACACGGGCTCGCGACCATCGGCTACGACGACGAGGGCGTCGAGGCGCAGTCCTGGGACCTGGTCAGGGACGGGACGCTGGTGGGCTACCAGACGGACCGGCGGATCGCGAAGCTGACGGGCCTGGGCCGGTCCAACGGGTGTGCGTACGCCGACTCCCCGGAGCACGTGCCCGTGCAGCGCATGGCGAACGTCTCGTTGCAGCCGGATCCGGGCGGGCTCTCCACGGAGGACCTGATCGGCGGGGTGGAGCGCGGCATCTACGTGGTCGGCGACCGCTCCTGGTCGATCGACATGCAGCGGTACAACTTCCAGTTCACCGGGCAGCGGTTCTTCAGGATCGAGAACGGCCGGCTGGCGGGGCAGCTGCGGGACGTGGCGTACCAGGCGACGACGACGGACTTCTGGGGCTCGATGGAGAAGGTCGGCGGTCCGCAGACCTATGTCCTGGGCGGCGCGTTCAACTGCGGCAAGGCCCAGCCGGGTCAGGTCGCGGCCGTCTCGCACGGCTGCCCCTCCGCCCTCTTCCGAGGCGTGAACATCCTCAACACCACGCAGGAGGCCGGGCGATGAGCCGCGTCAGCAAGCCGTACGAGATCGTCGAGCGCGCCCTGGAGCTGTCCGGCGCCGACGGCTGTGTGGTCATCGCGGAGGAGAATTCCTCCGCCAATCTGCGCTGGGCCGGCAACGCGCTCACCACGAACGGGGTGACGCGGGGGCGGACCCTGACCGTGATCGCGACTGTGGACGGCGCGGAGGGGACGGCGTCCGGGGTGGTGTCCCGCTCGGCCGTCACCACCGACGACCTGGAGCCGCTGGTGCGGGCCGCCGAGGCCGCGGCGCGCGGCGCCGGGCCGGCCGAGGACGCCCAGCCGCTGGTCTCCGGCCTCCCGGAGTCGGCCGATTTCACGGAAGCGCCGGCCGAGACCGGCTCCGGTGTCTTCGACGGCTTCGCCCCGGCACTCGGCGACGCCTTCGCACGGGCCCGCTCGGGCGGACGTGAGCTGTACGGCTTCGCCCACCACCAGCTGAGCTCGACGTATCTGGGTACGTCGGCGGGGCTGCGGCTGCGCCACGACCAGCCGAACGGGACGCTGGAGCTGAACGCGAAGTCCCCCGACCGCACCCGTTCCGCCTGGGCGGGCAGGGCCACCCGGGACTTCGAGGACGTCGACCCGGCGGCTCTGGACGCGGAGCTGGCGCAGCGCCTGGGCTGGGCGGAGCGCAGGATCGAGCTGCCGGCCGGGCGTTACGAGACGCTGTTGCCGCCGACCGCGGTGGCCGACCTGCTGATCTACCAGTACTGGTCGGCGGGGGCCCGGGACGCGGCGGAGGGCCGGACCGTCTTCTCCCGGCCGGGCGGCGGTACGAGGGTCGGCGAGACGCTCTCCCAGCTGCCGCTGACCCTGCGCAGCGACCCGCACGCCCCGGGGCTGGAGTCCGCCCCCTTCGTGATCGCGCACGCGTCGGGGGACGGTTCCTCGGTCTTCGACAACGGGCTGCCGCTGGCCCCCACCGACTGGATCGCGGGCGGCAGGCTGGAGCGGCTGACCACGACCCGTCACTCCGCCGGGCTGACGGGCCTGCCGGTGGCCCCCTCGATGGACAACCTCGTCCTGGACGGCGGGGGTGAGCGGTCCCTGGAGGAGATGGTGGCCGCGACGGCCGGCCGGGCCCTGCTGCTGACCTGCCTCTGGTACATCCGGGAGGTGGATCCGGCCACCCTGCTGCTGACCGGTCTGACCCGGGACGGTGTCTATCTGGTGGAGGACGGCGAGGTCCTCGGCGAGGTGAACAACTTCCGGTTCAACGAGTCGCCGGTCGGGCTGCTGGCCCGGGCGTCGGAGGCGGGCCGTACGGAGAAGACGCTGCCGCGCGAGTGGGGCGACTACTTCACCCGGGCGGCGATGCCCGCGCTGCGTATCCCCGACTTCCACATGAGCTCGGTCAGCCGGGGCGTATGACGCCCATAGACTGGCCGGACAACCGATCGAACCCAGCCGAACCCTCAGAGGAGAGAAACGACCGTGACGGACATCGTCGACGAGCTGAAGTGGCGCGGGCTGTTCGCCCAGTCCACTGACGAGGACGCACTGCGCAAGGCTCTCGCGGACGGCCCGGTCACTTTCTATTGCGGCTTCGACCCGACCGCGGCGAGTCTCCACGTCGGCCACCTGGTCCAGGTGCTCACCATGCGCCGGCTCCAGCTCGCCGGGCTGAAGCCGCTCGCCCTGGTCGGCGGGGCCACCGGGCAGATCGGTGACCCGCGGCCGACCGCGGAGCGCACGCTGAACGACCCGGAGACCATCGCCGCGTGGGTCCAGCGGCTGCGTGGGCAGATCGAGCCCTTCCTCACCTTCGAGGGCCCGAACGCCGCCACGATGGTGAACAACCTGGACTGGACCGCGGGCCTGTCCGCGATCGAGTTCCTCCGGGACATCGGCAAGCACTTCCGGGTCAACAAGATGCTCACCAAGGACTCGGTGGCCCGCCGGCTGGAGTCGCAGGAGGGCATCAGCTACACGGAGTTCAGCTACCAGCTGCTCCAGGGCATGGACTACCTGGAGCTGTACCGGCGCTACGGCTGCACCCTCCAGCAGGGCGGCAGCGACCAGTGGGGCAACCTCACGGCGGGCATCGATCTGATCCACCGCCTGGAGCCGGACGCCGCCGTGCACGCGCTGGCGACGCCCCTGATGGTGAAGGCCGACGGCACCAAGTTCGGCAAGTCCGAGAGCGGCGCCGTGTGGCTCGACCCGGAGATGACGACGCCGTACGCCTTCTACCAGTTCTGGCTGAATGTGGATGACCGGGACATCTCGACGTACATGCGCATCCTCAGCTTCAAGAGCCGTGAGGAGCTCGAGGAGCTGGAGAAGCTGACCGAGGAGCGCCCGCAGGCGCGTTCGGCGCAGCGTTCACTGGCCGAGGAGCTGACGGCACTGGTGCACGGCGGTGCGCAGTGCGCGGCGGTCATCGCGGCGTCGAAGGCGCTGTTCGGCCAGGGCGAGCTCGGCGAGCTGGACGAGGCGACGCTGAGCGCCGCCCTGTCCGAGGTGCCGCACGCCCGGGTCACCGAGCTGGGCCCGGTGGTGGATCTCCTGGTCGAGGTCGGGCTGTCCGCCAGCAAGTCGGCCGCCCGCCGCACGGTCAAGGAGGGCGGGGCCTACGTGAACAACGCGAAGGTCACGGACGGTGAGAGCGCTCCGGCCCGTGAGGAGCTGCTGCACGGGCGCTGGCTGGTCCTGCGCCGGGGCAAGAAGAACCTGGCCGCTGTCGAGGTCACGGCCGGCTGACACCGGTGAGCACAGCCCTGCGGCCGGTCACGCGTGACGCGTGACCGGCCGCGGCGCCGTGTCATACCCGGGTCAGGTTCTCTGCCTCTTGCCCCGGTTGCCCCGGATCGACTGCCAGAGCATGTCTCCGACACCGACGACGGCGATGGCACCGATCAGCTGCAGCACATGGCGGATCCAGTCGATCCCCTTGGTGTCCTCGACACCGATCCAGGACGCGACGGCGTTGCCGAGGATGCTGCCGAGGATGCCGAACACCACCGTCAGCCAGAGGGGGATGCTCTGCTTCCCCGGCAGGATCGCCCGGGCGAGCACACCCAGTACCAGCCCTACGATGATTGCCCACAACCAGCTCATATCGCCTCCTCGTGCGGCGCGGTGTGCGCACGTTCGCCCCAGTCTCGGCCCGCCGGACGCACACCGCATGCCGGGCAGGGCCGTACGTGGGGCCGCGGCCGGGATCCGTACGGGCCGGGGGCGCCCCGGGCTCGAATACGGCGGATGCCAGGCGTACCGTAGGAGCCGCACCGTCCGGGGACGTCCGGCACAGAGATCTGGTGGTGGAATCATGATGCGGAAGCAGAGCGGCACGGAGGTCTTCCGTATCACGGGCGCCCGGCAGGGTCTCGCCGATGACGTGCGGGGCAGGCAGCGGCGCTACATCATCTCGATGTCCGTGCGCACGGTCTCCGTGGTGCTGGCCGCGACCCTGTGGAACGTCGAGAGGCATGTGGCCGTGGTGGCGCTCGCGTTGGGCGTCCTGCTCCCTTATGTGGCGGTGGTCATCGCCAACG
>NZ_DATMVN010000511.1:0-7427 GCF_035563135.1 Streptomyces sp. | reverse complement strand
CGCGACGGCCACGGCCGGCCCCGCCCGCACCACGGCGCCCGAGGTGCCCCCGTCCGCCTCCGCCCCCGCCGAGGCCGTGCCGTCCTCCTCCGCGCCGCCCGTCGGCGAGGACGGGACCGGGGTGCCGGCGGAGCCCTCGGAGTCCGGAGAGCCGACCGTGGCGCCGACCACGCCGGAACCCACCGACGACCCCACGCCCACCCCTGCCCCGTCGCCCTCCGAGACCTGCGGCTGGTGGGAATGGTTCTGCTAGTGACCGCCTAGGCGGTCCGCCGGACCTCGTCCTCGCCGAGCATCCGGCGCAGCAGGTCGCGCAGCACGGTCCGCTCCGCCTCCGACAGCTCGGCCAGCGGCTCCCGGGCGAAGTCCAGCGCGTCCCGCAGCTGCCGGGCCGTACGGATGCCCTCCTCGGTCGGGGCGGCGAGCTTGACCCTCCGGTCGGCCGGGTCGGGGCGGCGCTCCACCAGGCCCCGGAGCTCCAGCCGGTCGACTATGCCGGTGATGTTGGACGGTTCGCACTTCAGTTTCCGGGCAACCTTGCGCATGGGCATCGGCTCCAGCGAGAGCAGCCCGAGCACCCGTGCCTGCGCACCGGTCAGCGCGTGTGCGGCGGCGGCCCGGTCGTACTCCTCGTGGTAGCGCGCCACGACTCCGCCGATGAGCTGGATGACGTCGAGGGTGAGCGGATCCGCGTGCGACTGGGTGGCCATGACGCCCAGAGTACCGAATTACTTGACAAGGTGAAATATCTGGTCGCATGGTTGTTTCATGCACTGAAGCTTTTCCGGCTTCCCCCGTACGACATCGAGGAGACCCCGAGCCCATGTCCGCACTCCCCACGTCCAGCCGTGAATGGCACCTCGTCGCCCGGCCGCACGGCTGGCCCGAGGCATCGGATTTCGCGCTGCGCGAGGCGCCGGTGACCGCCCCCGGTGAGGGCCGCGTCCTCGTCCGCAACCTCCACTTCTCGGTCGACCCCTACATGCGCGGCCGGATGAACGACGTGAAGTCGTACACCCCGCCCTTCAAGCTCGACCACCCCATGGACGGCGGCGCGGTCGGCGAGGTCATCGCGTCGAACGCCGAGGGCTTCGCCGTCGGCGACCACGTCCTGCACGGCCTCGGCTGGCGCGAGTACGCCGATGTCCCCGCCAAGCACGCGGTCAAGGTCGACGGCTCGATCGCCCCGCTCTCCGCCTACCTCGGCGTGCTCGGCATGCCCGGTCTCACGGCCTACGCCGGCCTCTTCGAGGTCGCCTCCTTCAAGGAGGGCGACGCCGTCTTCGTCTCCGGCGCGGCCGGGGCGGTCGGCAGCCAGGTCGGCCAGATGGCGAAGATCAAGGGGGCCTCCCGCGTCATCGGCTCGGCCGGCTCCGACGAGAAGGTCGCGCTCCTCGTCGAGGAGTACGGCTTCGACGCGGCCTTCAACTACAAGAACGGCCCCGTCAGGGACCAGCTCCGGGAGGCCGCCCCGGACGGCATCGACGTCTACTTCGACAACGTCGGCGGTGAGCACCTGGAGGCCGCGATCTCCTCGTTCAACCTCCACGGCCGCGCCACGATCTGCGGAATGATCTCCCAGTACAACGCGACGGAGCCCACCCCGGCCCCGCGCAACCTCGCGCTCGTGATCGGCAAACGGCTCCGCCTCCAGGGCATCCTGGTCGGCGACCACGCCGCGCTCCAGCCGCAGTTCGTCCAGGACGTGGCCGGCTGGCTCGCCTCCGGTGAGCTCAAGTACCGCGAGACCGAGGTCAAGGGCATCGAGCACGGCTACGACGCCTTCGTCGGCCTGCTGCGGGGCGAGAACACCGGCAAGATGGTCGTCTCGCTGGACGCCTGAGCGGCCCGTGCCCTCACGCCGCCCGTTCGAGCCGTCCGTGCGGCCGCCCCTCACCGCCCTCCGCGGTCCGAGGCGGGCCACACGTACGGCAGATCGGGCGGCACGTCCGGGAACAGGGGGCGGTAGTACGCCGGGTCCTTGCGCACGAGCGCGGAGCGGTGGCTCTCGTGGAAGGCCTCGTCACCCAGCCACGGGGGCAGTTCGCCCGCCGCCGCGAGTTCCGCGTCCGTCCGGACGGCCGTGCGCCGGAGCGACGCGGTGAGGTCCTTGCGCAGGGTCGCCGCACACGTGTCCGCCCGCCCCTCGGCGGTCCACGCGGCGCACATGTCCAGGCCGTAGCGCACGAGTGCCTCCTCGTAGCCGGTCCACATGCGGACCGCGGGGTGGTGGCGCCAGCCGTAGCCGGGGACGGTGAGTCCGCGCAGGACCTGGATCGCCTCGACCCGCTGCTTGCCCAGCCTCCGCTGGTCCAGCACGAGGGCGCTCCGGCGGAAATCGGCGTACGGCAGGAATGTCTGCATGGTCCATGTCTATCCCCTGTGCGCCCGGCTGCGGTCCCGCTCACGCGGCGTCACCCGCTAGGCTCCGTTCAGGCCGTCGCGATCACGGGCGCGAGTCGCGGCGCACCAGCAGGAGGAGTACCCGTATGAGCATCCAGAACATCGACGTGGCCTACACCGCCGTCGCCACCGCCGAGAACGGCCGTGACGGCCGTGTCTCCACCGACGACGGCAAGCTCGACGTCGTCGTCAACCCGCCGAAGGAGATGGGCGGCAGCGGCGCGGGGACCAACCCCGAGCAGCTCTTCGCGGCCGGCTACAGCGCGTGCTTCCAGGGCGCGCTCGGCGTGGTCGCCCGTCAGGAGAAGGCCGACATCTCCGGTTCGACGGTGACCGCCTCGGTCTCCATCGGCAAGACCGAGGCGGGCGGCTTCGGCCTGGAGGTCGCGATCAGCGCCTCCATCCCGAACGTCGACACGGCCACCGCCCAGGCGCTCATCGAGAAGGCGCACCAGGTGTGCCCGTACTCGAACGCCACCCGGGGCAACATCAAGGTCGAGCTGTCGGTCGCCTGACCGCGCCCTGACCGCGTACGTCCGAGGGCCGCATCCCGTCGCAGGGATGCGGCCCTCCGGCGTGTGCGGACGGCTGTGACCGTAAAAGCGCGCAGGGGCATTGACGGCCGCGGAGGTTGAACCCTACGGTCCCGTTCGAGGTTACGAGCAGCATTCGAAATATCGAACGAGTAAGGAAGCCATGACCCGCACCGCGCGCTTCACCCTCGACCCGGCCTTCACCGTCGGCGACGTCGACCCCCGGCTCTTCGGTTCCTTCGTCGAGCACCTCGGCCGCTGCGTCTACGACGGCATATTCGAGCCCGGCCACCCCTCGGCGGACGAGGCCGGACTGCGCACCGACGTCCTGGATCTCGTCCGTGAACTCGGTGTCACCGCCATCCGCTACCCCGGTGGCAACTTCGTCTCCGGCTACCGCTGGGAGGACAGCGTCGGGCCCGCCGACGAGCGCCCCCGCCGTCTCGACCTCGCCTGGCGCTCCACCGAGACGAATCGTTTCGGTCTCTCCGAGTACATCGGTTTCCTCAGGAAGATCGGCCCGCAGGCCGAGCCGATGCTCGCGGTCAACCTCGGCACCCGGGGCGTCCAGGAGGCCATCCGGCTCCAGGAGTACGCCAACCACCCGTCCGGCACCGAACTCTCCGACCGCCGCGCCGCCCACGGCGACAAGGACCCCTTCGGGATCACGCTGTGGTGCCTGGGCAACGAGATGGACGGCCCGTGGCAGACCGGCCACAAGACCGCCGAGGAGTACGGGCGGCTCGCGGCCGAGACGGCGCGCGCGATGCGGCAGATCGACCCCTCCGTCCAGCTCGTCGCCTGCGGGTCCTCCAGCCGCGCCATGCCGACCTTCGCCGCCTGGGAGGCGACGGTCCTCGCCGAGACCTACGACCTCGTCGACTACATCTCGCTGCACGCCTACTACGAGGAGACCGACGGGGACCGCGGCTCCTTCCTCGCCTCGGCCGTGGACATGGAGTCCTTCATCGAGAGCGTCGTCGCGACCTGCGACCACGTGGGGGCGCGCCTGAAGTCCACGAAGAAGATCAACCTCTCCTTCGACGAGTGGAACGTCTGGTACCAGGCGCGCTTCCAGCAGGAGACGCAGGAGAACCCCCTCGACTGGCCCGAGGCCCCGAGGCTGCTGGAGGACAACTACAGCGTCACCGACGCCGTCGTCTTCGGCAGCCTGCTCATCGCGCTGCTGCGCCACGCGGACCGGGTCACCGTCGCCTGCCTCGCCCAGCTGGTCAACGTGATCGCGCCGATCATGACCGAGCCCGGCGGGCCGGCCTGGCGGCAGACCACCTTCTTCCCCTTCGCCCAGGCCGCCCGGTACGGGCGGGGCCAGGTCCTGGACGTACGGGTGGACTCGCCCGCCTACGTGACGGCCAAGCACGGCGAGGCGGACCTGCTGCACGCCACCGCCGTACGGGACCCGGAGACGGGCGCCGTCACGGTCTTCGCCGTCAACCGCAGCCAGGACGCCGTGCTGCCGCTCGAAGTGGCCCTGGCGGGGCTGGACCTGACCAGGGTCGCCGAGCACCAGGTCCTCGCGGACGCCGACCCGGAGGCCCGCAACACCCTCGCCGAACCGGAGCGGGTGCTCCCGCACGCCGCCGAGGGCACCGAACTGGCCGGCGGCACACTGAAGGCGGCCCTGGAACCGCTGTCCTGGAACATGATCCGGCTGGTCCGCTGACGACGGACGGCGCCCTGCCCCGGTCAGGGGGAGGGCGCCGTCCGGCCGGGCGGGAAGGATTCAGCGTGCCGAGAAGGCGTGCACCGTCGTCGAGCGGAAGGTCTCGCCCGGCCGCAGCACCGTCGAGGGGAACGACGGCTGGTTGGGGGAGTCCGGGAAGTGCTGGGACTCCAGGCAGAACGCGTCCCCCTGGCGGTAGACCCGCCCCGAGGTGCCGGTCAGCGTGCCGTCGAGGAAGTTCCCCGTGTAGACCTGCATGCCGGGCTCCGTGGTGTACATCTTCATCACCCGGCCGGAGCCGGGGTCCGTCACGGTCAGCGCGTACCCGGGGCGGGCCGTGACCCCCTTGTCCAGCACGTAGTTGTGGTCGATCCCCTGCCCGTACCCGATCTGCTCGTGCGGGGTGCGGACGGCCTCCCCGATGGCCCGGGAACGCCGGAAGTCGAACGGCGTACGCGCCACCGGGGCGAGCTCGCCCGTCGGGATGAGCGTCGGGCCGACCGGTGTGTAGCGGGCGGCCGCCAGCTCCAGCAGATGTCCGTCGACGCTGCCGCTGCCCTCGCCCGCCAGGTTGAAATAGGTGTGGCTGGTGAGGTTGAGGACGGTGGCACGGTCCGTGGTCGCCGTGTAGTCGATGCGCCACTCGCCCCGGGAGGTGAGGGTGTAGACGACACGGACGGCGAGCGCGCCCGGGTAGCCGGCCTCGCCGTCCGGGCTGGTCCGGGTCAGGACCAGCCCGACGCCGCCGCGTGAGGTGAACGGCTCGACGTCCCAGACCCGCTTGTCGAAGCCCTGGTCACCGCCGTGCAGGCTGTTCGGGCCGTCGTTGACGGGCAGGTGGTACGTGGCACCGTCGAGGGTGAAGCGCCCCTCGGCGATGCGGTTGCCGTACCGGCCGATCAGCCCGCCGAAGTACGGGGACTTCGCCACGTAGTCCGGCAGGCCGCCGAAGCCGAGCGAGATGTTCGCCGTCCGGCCCCTGCGGTCGGGGGTCTCCAGGGACTGGACGACACCGCCCCAGGAGAGGACCTTCAGCCGGGTCCCGCCGTTGGCGAGGGTCCAGCGGTGCACCTCCGTCCCGTCGGCGAGCGTGCCGAAGAGCTCCTTGGACGGGGTGCGCCCGGTGGCCGCGGCATGTGCGGCCGGGGCGCCCGCCGCCACGGCCATCCCGGCGGCGGCCGTGGCCGCCAGGACGGTGCGTCTGCTGGTTCCGGTCATGAAGGTCATGAAACAACTCCTGTCGTCAGAAGGGGGTGTTACGAACCGACCTTGCGCTTGTTCCAGACGTCGAAGCCGACCGCGGCCAGCAGGACGAGTCCCTTGATGACCTGCTGGTAGTCGGTGCCGATCCCGACGAGGTTCATACCGTTGTTCAGCACGCCCAGGACCAGACCGCCGATGATCGCGCCGAGGACCGTGCCGACGCCGCCGCTCATCGACGCGCCGCCGATGAACGAGGCGGCGATGGCCTCCAGTTCGAAGTTGAGGCCCGCCTTGGGGGAGGCCGCGTTGAAGCGGGCGGCGAAGACCAGGCCCGCGAGGGCCGCGAGCATGCCCATGTTCAGGAAGACCAGGAAGGTGACCTTCTTGTCCTTCACACCCGACAGCTTGGCCGCGGGCAGGTTGCCGCCGATGGCGTAGATGTGGCGGCCGATGATCGCGTTGCGCATCACGTAGCCGAATCCGACGACCAGCACACCGAGGATGAGCAGCACGACGGGGGCGCCCTTGTAGCTGGCGAGCAGCAGGGTGACGACGAGGACGGCCGAGACCAGAGCGACCAGCTTCAGCACGAACAGTTTGGCCGGCGGCACGTCCAGGGCGAACTCCTGCTGCCGCTTGCGGTCCCGGACCTCCTGGAGCACCACGAAGGCGATCAGTGCGAAGCCCAGCAGCAGGGTGAGGTTGTGGTAGTTCGTGTCGGGGCCGACCTCGGGCAGGAAGCCGTTGGCGATTTTCTGCAGGTCCTTCGGGAAGGGGCCCAGGGTCTGGCCCTTCAGGAAGATCTCCGTCAGACCGCGGAAGAGCAGCATGCCCGCGAGGGTCACGATGAACGACGGTATGCCGAGATAGGCGATGAAGAAGCCCTGCATCGCGCCCGCCACGGCGCCGATGGCCAGGCACAGCACCACCGCGAGCGGCCAGGGGAGACTGTGCTCGACCATCAGCACGGCGGCCATCGCGCCGATGAACGCGGTCAGTGAGCCGACCGAGAGGTCGATGTGGCCCGCGATGATGACGAGCATCATGCCGATCGCGAGGATCAGGATGTAGCTGTTCTGCAGCACCAGGTTGGAGACGTTGCGCGGCAGCAGCAGGTCGCCGTCCGACCACACCGCGAACAGCACCACGATCAGGCCCAGGGCCATCAGCATGCCGTACTGGCGCATGTTGCGGCGCATGCCGCCGAGCATCAGCTGCAGCAGGCTGTCGCCGGAGGCCGGTCCGCTCTTGCCGGGCGGCGCGGGGGCCGGGGTCGGGGCGGTCACGTCCGTGCTCATGGGGTTACCTCTTTGTCCTTCGTCATCTGACGCATCAGTGCTTCCTGCGAGGCCTCGGCCCGCGAGAACTCACCCGTCAGCCGTCCCGCGGCCATCGTGTAGATGCGGTCGCACATGCCGAGCAGCTCCGGCAGTTCGGAGGAAATGAAGACGACCGCCTTGCCCTGGGCGGCCAGCTGGTCGATGACCGTGTAGATCTCGTACTTGGCGCCCACGTCGATGCCGCGCGTGGGCTCGTCCAGGATCAGCACCTCGGGACCCGCGAAGATCCACTTGCTGAGGACGACCTTCTGCTGGTTGCCGCCG
>NZ_DATMVN010000510.1:0-25724 GCF_035563135.1 Streptomyces sp. | reverse complement strand
GCGCCGCATGCTGCGCGGTGCCGTCCAGGGCATCGAACCCGCCGACGGCACTCTCGATCACCTGCACCGCGCGGTACCCGCACGGCGCGCCAGGCGGCGGCAGGGTGTGGTGGGCGCCGCGGCCGCGGCACTGCTGATCGGCACGGCGGTCCCCGCGTTCGTCCATGTGGCGAATTCGGACGGCTCGGTCACCGCCGGCTCCGCCATCGCCGGCCACGGCCAGCAGGCCCAGGGCGGCAGCGGCGAGGATGCCGGCACCGAAGCTGAGGGAGGGGAGACGGCGGGCCCCGAGAGCAGCCGGAGCGAGGGCGCCGAGGACGAGACCGGAAACACTGCGGTTCCGTCTCTGGGATCGGTCCCGGGTGCCGAGAGCAGCGGGGCCGAGGGCCGAGAGGTCCCCCCGGGCTCCGAGGCAGCTGCCATCAAGGCCTGCGACCCCGACCAGCTCGGGGTCGCCTCCGCCGACGCGGGCGCGGCCGACGCGGACGGCACGGTGTACGGGACCTTCAGGATCGCCAATGTGTCCGGTGATGCCTGCTCGGTGACCAGCAACGGCACGGTCGGCTTCCAGGCGGCGGGCGCCGCCGACCCGCTGAAGATCACGGTGGTGCAGCACACCGCGGGCGATCCGGCGGGCGGGCTGCCCGATCCGTCGCTGGAGCCGGGAGCCGTCTTCCTGAAGCCAACGATGACGTACGAGGTGCGCTTCGCGTGGGTACCGTCGGACACCTGTCCGACCACCGCTGGCTCGCCCACCCCGACGCCCACGGAAGGTGACGCAGGGGGCGGCGAGGGCGCGGAGACGGACGCGGGGACGACGGCCACGGACACCGCAGCGCAGTTCGGCAGCGCGGACGACAGCTCTGCGGACGGCAGCATCGCGGTCACACACACCCCGGAGGCGGGTGCGCCGACCGCTGAGACCACGATCGCCAACGCGTGCGCCGGCACGATCTACCGCACAGGCGTACTCGACGCCTCGTAATCGGATCCGGTCCCGCTCCCGGTCCCTGGGGCTGGGGTCCGGGCCGGCACCCGGACGCGCATAGGGACGGGGCCCGCCGGAATCCCCGGGTCCGGGCCGGCACCCGCCCGTTTCTGCCTGTTCCTGGCGCGGGACTCCGTCAGTCGGCGTCAGCGGCGAGCCCGAGCTGCACGTCGCGCGCGGCTTCCGCCTCGCGGCGCACCAGCCGGAACCACATGAAGAGCACGAAGCCGCCGAAGACGAACCACTCGCCGGTGTAGCCGAGGTTCTGGAAGGCCTTCAGATCGAGCCCGCTGCCCTGCGCCGCCGCTGCGGGCACGGGCTGCAGACCTCGGCCCGCGTCACCTGCCTCCGGCCGGGTCAGGGTCACCCAGGCGTCGTACACGTCGTACGGGACGAGGTTCACGAGGGATGCCGCGCTGATCATGCCGAGCTGACCCTCGGGGAGCCCGCCGCTGAGTTCGACGCCGGTGGTGCCGCTGTTCTCCGAGGCCTGCAGATCACCGGTCACGGTGACCTTGCCGGCCGGCGCCGCAGGCACCTCGGTGCTGCCCGGGGCACCCGCCAGCCAGCCCCGTACGACGGGCAACGCCTTGCCGCTGTCGGTGCGCAGCAGATCCAGCACGTAGAAGCCGTCACGGTCGTCCAGCTTGCGGCCGGGGACCAGGAACTGGTCGGCGTACGTCCCGGTCGCCACGGCCGGGCGGCCGGAGGTCTCCGTGGTGACGGGGAGCAGGTCGTCGAGCGGCTTCGGGGACCGGGTACCCGGATCGGGGCGCTCGTCGGCTTCCTTGTGCGTCTGCACGCGGTCCTCGAAACGGCCGAGCTGCCAGGTGCCCATGAACACGCAGAACGGGATGGCCAGCACGACGAAGAGGTTGATCCCCCACCACCGCGGGGTCAGCAGGAACCGGTACACCCCTCCACGGTACGGTTCCCCGCTCCGGGCCCTCGGAGCGGGGTGCACCATTTATCCGGACCTTATGCCGTCGGCCCCTCCTCCCCACGGTCTTCCTGCTGGTCCGCGGCCCGCGCCCGCCCGAGGTGGCGCAGCGTGAAGTCCAGCTCAAGCCGCACCTGCTTGATCCGTTCCTCCACGACGAGCGAGCCGTGCCCCGCGTCGTAGCGGTACACCTCGTGCACCGCGCCACGAGCCGCGAGGCGGTCCACGTAGTTCTCCACCTGACGGATCGGGCAACGCGGATCGTTGACGCCGGCCGAGATGTAGACCGGGGCGCGCACCGCGTCCACGTAGGTCAGCGGGGACGAGGCCTCGAAACGCTCGGGCACCTCCTCCGGGGTACCGCCCAGCAGCGTGCGGTCCATCGCCTTGAGGGCTTCCATCTCGTCGTGGTAGGCGGTGACGTAGTCGGCGACCGGGACCGCCGCCAGCCCGAGGGCCCAGGCGTCCGGTTGCGTACCGAGTCCGAGCAGGGTCAGATACCCGCCCCATGAGCCACCGGCCAGCACCAGCTGTTCCGGGTGCGCGAGCCCTGACTCCACCGCCCAGTCCCGGACGGCCGCGATGTCCTCCAGCTCGATCAGCCCGACCCGGTGCTTCAGCGCGTCCGTCCAGGCGCGGCCGTAACCCGTGGACCCGCGGTAGTTGACCCGGACGACGGCGAAGCCGTGGTCCACCCACGCGGCCGGCCCTGAGGCGAAGGCGTCGCTGTCGTGCCAGGTGGGCCCACCGTGTATCTCGAAGACCGTGGGGAACGGGCCGTCACCGGTGGCCGGAGTCTGCACCAGGGCATGGATACGGCCTCCGGGGCCGTCCACCCAGGCGTCCCGCACCGGCACCGAGGCCGGAGCCTTCGCACCCGGCGGGTCGAGAACGACAGAACCCGTCGTGGAGCGCACGGCGGGCGGCTGCGCTGCCGACGACCACAGATACTCCACCGTGCCGTCCGGACGGGCCGTCGCGCCCGAAACCGTCCCGGCGGGGGTCTCGACCCGGACCGGCTCCGCAGCTCCCGGTTCGTACCGCCACAGCTCACTGCGCGCCTCGAAGCTGTGCTCGATCAGCAACGCGGACCCGTCCGGATACCACTCGGCGCCCGCGTCACCGGGCAGATCGACATGCAGGTCCGTCTGCGTCCCCGCCACCGGGTCCCAGATCATCGGCTCCCATCGCCCGCGCCGCTGGTGCCCGACCAGCAGCCGGGTGTCACCGGCCACCGGGGCGAAGCCCAGGACCGACAGACCCAGCTCCTTGGTGCCGCCCTCGGTGTCGTCCAGCTCGGCGACCGTCGAACCATCGGGGCGCACCACCCGCAGCGCGGAGTGCATCGCGTCGCCGTGCTCCGTGTGTTCCAGGGCGATCAGCGTCCCGTCACGGGACAGATCACCGACCCCGGCGGACTCCCTGTGCCGGTAGATCTCGACAGGATCCGTCCCGGCGCGCACCAGGTGCACGGTCGTGCCGTCCTCATCCGTGGAGCGGCCGACCACCGCCGTGCCGTCACGGCCGATCGCGAGCCCGGCCGGGTAGGAGGCTTCCAGACCGGGTGTGGCCGGCTCGTCCGCACCGCCGTCGAAGGGCTGTCGCATCCACACGCCGAACTCGTCGCCATCGGTGTCGGCGAACCACCAGACGGCCTGGCCGTCCGGCGTCAGCACCCCGTCCGTCGTCCCGTTGGGCCGGTCCGTGACCTGGCGCTGTTTCCCGGTCGCCCGGTCCCACGCGTACAGCTCGTACGTACCGGTGGCGTTCGAGACGAAGAGCGCGCGGTCGGGGGCGTCCTCGGCCCAGTCGGGCAGGGACACCCGGGCGGCGCGGAAACGCTGCTCCCACTGCGGCGGCTCCTGCTCCCGCTCCGGTACGGACGCGTCGTTCTGTGTGTCGCTCATGACCCCATCCAACCCGATGCGGCCACGCACCGGGCAGGCCTGTGGATAACTGCTCACACGCATTCCCGGCCTGTGGGTAACTTTCCCGGCCGGTAGGGGGTGAGGACGCCCTGCGCGACTTCGAGACCCTCGCGGAGGCCGGTGACGTGACGGGCCGGGCCCCGATGCGCCTGCAGTGCCACCCGTCGGCCTCGGCACCCTCCGGTGGGCCCGCCACGGAGCTGCTCAGGCCGCGTGGGCTCACCTCTGCCCCGAGCCCGCGCCGGGACGGCCAAAGACCCCGCCGGGTCGCTGGGGCCGGCGCCGGAGCGGGCTGTGTCCGTCGCATCCGGTGTGGACGACGCCGCCCAGGCCGGGCCGGGCTCCGCGCACACCGTCGTCCACACCGAGAGCCGCGTATGCCGTCGTCCACACCAGGATCCGCGTACGCCGTCGTCCAGACCGGGATCCGCGTACACCGTCGTCCACACCGGGATCCGTGCACGCCGTCGTCCACACCGGATTCGGCACGCCGGACTGGCTGCCGGACGCGCGTCGACTTCGATGCAGACGTCACCGTCCACAGCCGCAGCGACGAACGGCGTGCGGTCGGTCACCACTGCTTCCCGGCGGACCGTCCGCGCATCCCGATGATGTATTCGGCCAAGGCGACGCGACCGGTCAGCGGCTGGCTCGGCGGCTCCCCGCCCGATTGTCAGTGGTGGGCGTCACACTCGGGACATGACTGAGATGCCCGGAAGTGCAGGCGCGGCGTGGGGCACGGCCGAGGTGTGCGCTGCTGTGGAGAGGTACTGGGCCGCGGCCGAGGCCCGTGACTGGGACGCGTTCACCGCCATCCTCGCCGACGACGTGGTGTACGACCTGCCGCAGAGTCGTGAGCGCATCCTCGGCAAGGAGCGTCACGTGCGGTTCAACCGGGAGGGTCCAGGGGGCCGGCATGCCCGGATCGAGCGGATCGTTGCTGACGGGGAGGGGCGACGGGCGGCTGTCCGGACCCTGGTCACCATCGGGCCGGACGAGATACCCGCCGTCCACTTCTTCACATGCGACGCGGACGGCAGGATCACCGGGGTGACGGGCTTCTGGCCCGAGCCCTACGCCCCTTCGGCGGGCCGGGAGCACCTGACCGGGCGTCACTGAGGCCGGGTGTCCCCGTGTGGGGGCCCGCCCGCCGCGCACAGCACCTCCGGCAGGGGCCGGTGGTGGTGCCACGCGCGCCCGGACGGGCTCGCTCCACGCGTGTTACGCAGCGGAGTTGAAAGCAGGCAGATAACCGTTCGACTGCCCGACGGCCTTCGGGTGGTACGAGTTGGTGATCGGGATCGAGACGCTGTGGATCCACGCGTCACCCGAGCAGAGCTCGTGCCCGGTGAATTCGTCCACCACGCTGGAATAGGTGAACCCCGCGTCCGCAGCCCGCTTGGCCAGTACCCCGTTCAGCACGTCCGAGGCGTTGTTGATGGCTCCCCGCTCGGTCTCCGTGAGACCGGCGATGCAGGTGCCCGACAGCTTGTAGAAGCGCGGATACCCCAGGACCACGACATGCGCCTGCGGAGCCCGCGAACGGATGCCCGTGTAGAGGGAGTCGAGCCGGCCGGGCAGTGAGCTCTGCACCTGGGAGACCGCGGTGTTCACCCGGTTCACACAGTTGGCCTCGCTCTGCAGGACGCACGTCTGCATGACGTCTGCGAACCCGACGTCGTTGCCGCCGGCCGTGACGCTGACGAGCGTGGTCGACGCGTTCAGTGCGCCCAGCTGGCCGCTGGACACGGAGGCCGTCGTCGCACCGGAGCAGGCGACGAACGCGAACGTGGACGGCGCGTTCGCGTTCTTCCAGAGATAGGGGTAGGCGTTGGTGCTGCGTTTGCAGTCACCGCTCTCCGCGGTGTAGCTCCCGGCGCCGACACCGGAGGAGTAGGAGTCCCCGAGAGCGACGTAGTTGTCGCCGGCGGCGGATGCTGGTTGTGCGATGCCGAGCGCGGCCACGGCGGTGATCGCGAGGGTGAAGACGGACGCCCGGAAGGTTCGTACTGACATGACTGCCAGCCCTTCGAAATGTGGGGGACGAGTGGGGAGTTCGTGGGGCGAGCACGTTTGTAGCAGCTCCCGGTACTCGGCGGTAATGGCCTCGCGAAAAGTCGTCTGATATGCCCGAAGGATCGTTCGGTAAACGATGCTCTGCGCGTGGACAAACCCTCAACGGGCTTTCGAAACGGTGAAGTTATGGGCCCTACCCATAACCCTCGTGACTCCTCCGAGTCACCTCGGGGCGTAGGGCCTGCTGTCCGAACAGCGGTCGCAGCCGGCCGTCTTCATGTTCCGCATACGACTGCGGCCGCCAGGGACCCTGGCGGCCGCAGTGCGCGGGGACGGGCAGCGGCTACAGCGTGCGCTCCAAGCGGTCCGCCATCAGCCTGCTGAAGCGCGAGGGGTCACTCAGCTCTCCGCCGTCGGAGAGGAGTGCCAGCCCGTGGACGAGCTCGGCCGTCTCGGCCAGTTCGGCGCCGGCTCCCTCCCCCTCACTCTGCTCGGTGTACGCCTTCTTCAGCCCGCTGATCAGCGCATGCGAGGGATTGAGTTCGAGGATGCGCTTGATGTGCGGCACCT
Source organism: Streptomyces sp. (assembly GCF_035563135.1). Taxonomy (GTDB): domain Bacteria; phylum Actinomycetota; class Actinomycetes; order Streptomycetales; family Streptomycetaceae; genus Streptomyces. The sequence continues at coordinate 19,282 of NZ_DATMVN010000510.1, read as the reverse complement.
CCTGGCCCATGGCGCGGTACATGTTCTCCAGGGCCGGGGTGACATCGTGCGTGTCCGAGACGATGCAGGCGGGCGAGACGGTGAGCCGCGAGGAGAGGCGCACCTCCTTCACGGTGTCACCGAGCTGCTCCGTCATCCAGGTCAGCAGGCCGGCGTAGTCCTGCTGCTGCTTTTCACGCTCGGCCTCGACCTCCTTCTTCTCCTCGTCGGTGTCCAGGTCGACCTCGCCCTTGGAGATGGACTGGAGCGGCTTGCCCTCGAACTCGGGAACGGACTGGACCCAGACCTCGTCGACGGGGTCGGTCAGCAGGAGGACCTCGAAGCCCTTGGCGCGGAAGGCCTCCATGTGGGGCGAGCTCTCCATGGCCGCGCGCGACTCGCCCGTCATGTAGTAGATCTGCTCCTGGCCCTCCTTCATCCGCTCCACGTACGAGCGCAGGGTGGTCAGGCCCTCCTCGTCCTGGGTCGAGGCGAACGAGGAGATCTCCAGGATCGCGTCGCGGTTCTCGAAGTCCTGGAAGAGCCCCTCCTTGAGGACCCGGCCGAATTCCTTCCAGAACGTGTCGTACTTCTCGGGAGTGCTGGACCTCATGTCCTTCACCGTCGAGAGCACCTTCTTGACCAGGCGACGCCGCATCATCTCGATCTGGCGGTCCTGCTGAAGGATCTCGCGTGAGACGTTGAGCGACAGATCCTGTGCGTCGACCACGCCCTTCACGAAGCGCAGATACGTCGGCATGAGCGCTTCGCAGTCATCCATGATGAACACGCGCTTCACATAGAGCTGGACTCCACGCTTGTGATCCTGCATGAACAGGTCCTGCGGGGCGTGGGACGGCAGGAAGAGCAGGGCCTGGTATTCGAAGGTGCCTTCCGCCTGCATGCGGATCGTTTCGAGCGGGTCGGTCCAGTCGTGACTGATGTGCTTGTACAGCTCGCTGTACTCCTCATCGGTCACGGAGTCCTTCGACCGGGCCCACAGGGCCTTCATCGAGTTGACCGTTTCCACCTCGGGCTCGGCTCCCTCCTCGCCTCCCGCAGCCGCCATGCGGATGGGCCAGGTGATGAAGTCCGAGTAGCGCTTGACGATTTCCCTGATCTTCCAGGGTGAGGTGTAGTCGAAGAGCTTGTCCTCGGCGTCCTCGGGCTTGAGGCGCAGTGTGACCGAGGTGCCCTGCGGCGCGTCGTCGACGGACTCGACGGTGTAGGTCCCCTCACCGCTGGACTGCCAGCGCGTGCCTGTGTCCTCACCCGCGCGCCGGGTCAGCAGGGTGACCTCGTCGGCGACCATGAAGCTCGAATAGAATCCGACGCCGAACTGTCCGATGAGTTCTTCGGAAGCGGTGGCGTCCTTGGCTTCCTTCAGCTCCTGGAGGAATTTTGCCGTACCGGAATTGGCGATCGTTCCGATCAGCTGTACGACCTCGTCGTGCGACATTCCGATGCCGTTGTCGCGCACGGTCAGTGTGCGCTTCTCCTGGTCGGCCTCGATGGCGATGTGGAGGTCGGACGTGTCGGCCTGGAGCTTATCGTCGCGGAGAGTTTCCAGTCGCAGTTTGTCCAGTGCGTCCGAAGAATTGGAAATGAGCTCGCGCAGGAATACGTCCTTGTTCGAGTAAATCGAATGGATCATCATCTGCAGGAGCTGGCGCGCTTCTACCTGAAACTCGAACGTCTCGGCCGGCATGGGTGCGGGTTCCCTTTCCTGGGGTAAGTCATCTGAGCCGCTGCATATCGTAACCAGGCGCCGTACCGTGCATGTGTCGGTTCGGCCAAGGGCGTTGCCCGCCCGGTCGCCTCCCGCGGGTGGCGGCCGCGCGCACCCGCTGTGGGGTGCGCGACCTCGCCGCCGGGCAGAGCGGGCGCACCGGCGGGACCGGGTGTTCCGGCCGGGCCCGGTGTGCCGGTGGCCTGCCCGCCCTCGTCCGGGCGCGGGCGCGGCACCGGAGGGGCCGGTCTCAGCGCGCCACCCCGTACCGGGTGAGGAGGTCGTGCCAGCCCTCCTCCAGCCGGCCGGCGGGCATACCGCGTTCACATGTCAGGTGGTGCACCAGAGGGGCGTCGACCGATCCGAGCAGGGTGTGTGCGAGCAGTTCCGGCTCGCCCTGCGCATGTGCCTGACGGAGCAGCAGGGCGACATGGCTGAGCCTCAGGCGCTGCGCGGGGACGGTGTAGGTCCGCAGCGGGTCGGTGCGGGAGGCCAGGATCAGCTCGTGGTGATCGCGTTCATGGTGCATCAGGGCGGGGCCGAAGGCGTGCAGCCGCTCGGCTGCGGGGGCGCCCGGGCCCATGGGTGGCGGTCCGGAGAGGAAGGCGGCCTGCAGCAGGGCCTCGCGGTGGTCGAGGAGCGCGATGAGCAGGCCGGTGCGGTCCTTGAAGCGCCGGAAGACCGTGCCCTTGCCGACTCCGGCAGCAGCGGCCACCGATTCCATGGTGAGGTTCGTCGCCCCGCAGCGGGCCAGGAGGCGGGAGGCCGCGTCCAGCAGGAGCGCTCGGTTGCGCGCCGCGTCCGCTCGCAGCAGCTCCGGACCGCCGACGGCGGCGAGCGTGAGACTCGTCCGAGCCTCGCCGGGGTCGGGCGGCCTGGGCGGCGGGGGGAGGGGAGCGGTCATGGCTCCAGAATAGCCCTGGACGGCCGTAAGTGGACCACGGTCCGTTTAGGTGGTACAACTTTAAACGGACCGTGGTCCACTTACCTCAGTCTCCGTCTCCCGGGAGCTTCCCCATGTCAGTTCGCATCCTCGCCCTCGTCGGCAGCCTCCGTGCCGGCTCCCACAACCGTCAGCTCGCCGAGGCCGCCGTCAAGCACGCGCCCGAGGGCGTTGAGGTCGAGCTGTACGAGGGCCTCGTCGACGTTCCCTTCTACAACGAGGACATCGACGTCGAGGGCGGTGTTCCGGCTGCCGCGGCCAAGCTGCGCGAGGCAGCCGGCCGGTCCGACGGGTTCCTGCTGTTCTCGCCCGAGTACAACGGCACCATGCCGGCCGTCCTGAAGAACGCCATCGACTGGCTGTCCCGTCCGTACGGCGCCGGCGCCCTGACCGCCAAGCCGGTCGCCGTGGTCGGCACCGCCTTCGGCCAGTTCGGTGGCGTATGGGCCCAGGACGAGGCCCGCAAGGCGGCGGGTCTCGCGGGCGGAGCGGTCCTGGCCGACGTCAAGCTCTCCATCCCCGGCTCCGTGACCCGCTTCGCCGAGCTCCACCCGGCCGACGACGCCGAGGTCGTCACCTCCCTGACCGAGGTGCTCCGCCAGGTCGCCCAGGGCGCCGCGGCGGCAGCCTGATCCGTCGCCGACGGCGCGCCGAGGAGGCCGATCAGCTTCCCCGTGCCACCCGGTACGGCTTCGTGGGCCCGGCCCGGTCCCTCTCGCAGGAGAGGGGCCGGGCCGTCCCGCGTCCACGGACGGGTACGGGATCACGCCGACGCGCCTGTACGCCGGACCGTCCGCAGCACCGGGGCGCGTACGGTGCCCGATGCCCGGAACCGCTCGGCAGCCCTGGACCGACGAGGCCCCTGACGGCCGGTGTCCTCCAGGGATCACGGAATCCCCCACCGCCCGGACCCGCCCCGTCGAGCTGGATCGGGCGTCCAAGGATCAGCCACCCAAGGATCAGACACCCAAGGGGAACAGCAGGGCGCGGTGATCGACCTGGTCCGCCGTGAGGCCGCCACCGCGCCGGAAGGCGACGGCGGGCCGGCGATCGCGGCCGATGCACCGTTCACCGAACTGGGTCCCGGCTCCTCGACGACGGTCGAGCTGCGCAACCGGCTCGCGGCGGTCACCGGTGGGCGGCGGTTCGCCGCCGACCCGGGTGACGCGGCCGACGAGGAACTGTTCGCTCTGACGGGCGAACTCGGCTGATCCCTTCCGGCGAGGGGGCCGCACCGGCATTCGAAGGAGCCCGGAGGGGTGCCCTGGCGCACACGGCACTCAGTTCGTCGTGCCGCCGAGATCGACCGTGAACATGGTCCTCCCGTTCTGGACCCCGCGGACCCGGAGGGAGAGCCTGTCCGGGGCCGGCGTGGCGAGAGCCTCGGCCTCGATCCAGCAGGGCTGGTCGAACTCGACATAGTGCGCATAACGGGTGGAGACCGAATCGAGAGCGAAGGGGACCGGTGCAACGAACGCCTGCGCTGCTTGCTGCGCCGCCTCCAGCAGTACAAGCCCTGGAACGTGGTCGACCGGGTGATCGAAGAGAAGGGTGTTGGCCACGTCGTTCCGAAGCAGCCAGCGGTCAGGTTCCTCACTGGGTGACAGAACCACGTCGACGGTGTCGGGCCGGCCCACGAATTCCGGGGCGACGGAGGCGGGCACCGGCCAGCCGGCCCAGTCGACACTGGTGTACTCGCCGCGTACACGCGGGTAGGCCGTCGGGGATATCCAGCCGAATTCGGAATCGACCCGGGTCACCGTGACGTCCCCGTGCAGGATGTGAAGACGCATGCGCAATGCGTTGGGAGCCCTGCCGCCGCGCCTCGGTTTCGATACTTCGAGCTCGACGCGCAGGTCCGAGGTCTGGCCCCCAGGTACCCGGAACCCCGGCGAGAGGGTGAAGTCCAGCGTCTTCAGGACCGTCTGGTGATCCAGCGGGACGTGGTACTCGGCATGGGCTATGACCAGGCCGCTCTGCCGGATGGTCTGGGCGAGGACGCGCGGATCGTAGGCCAGGTCCCCCCGCGTGGCAGGCCACCTGATGTCCAGCGTGAACTCATCCGCCCCGCTGCGCTCCCAGCCGATGACGAATATCGACTCGTCACGCTTGAGATGTGTGTAAGCAGCGAGAGGAGACGGACTCGCAAGGGGCGGGCTGAGCTGCTGATGGTTCGAAAGGCGTGCTGCAACGGCCATTTCGGACAAGACCCCCCCGATCCTGATGGTGAAAGATGCGCTGTCAAGTTACCGGCTGTCCGGTCGCGTGGGGGCATGGGGGCATGGGGAAATGTGAGTTCAAGCACCGGTAAAGGGAGCTTCTCGGGGCCGCCGAACGCTGCTTGCGCGGAGCCCGCTCCCGCCGGTTGTCTGCGGGTGCGTCAGCACGGCGTCAGGGCAACCCGTATCGAACAACTGCATCGACGCCTGGAAGGCATCCGGGGGCAGCCGTTGTGACGGGCCTGCGCTGGGCTTCTCGGTGCTCCTGCGGTCGCAGCGTCCGGGACCGAGAGCCGTTGCCGCTCCCATGATGACGGGAGCCGCAGGGTGTCTTTCTCCTGGTCACGCCGATAACGTCCTGTTCCTGGCCCTCACCGGCCGTTGTGCCGGGCCATGTTGAAGGTGAGACTGGAGAGGTCCCGGCCTTGGAGTACGGTGCCGTGCCGGGTTCCTCCGCTGCCGCTGCCGTGTACTTCACTGCCCGAGCCGGTCCGGGCTTGCTGCCCCGACTCCCCGAGCGGCGCGCGGAACTCCCCGCCCAGGGCCGCCCGTACGCCCAGAGCCGTTGCCGGTTTCCGGGCGCGCAGCGGATCGGCAGGATTGCTCTCCAGGTCCGCACCCTCCAGCTCGCCCGAGCCGACCGCGGACGACCCGTCCTGTTCCGTGTCCTGTCCCGCACCGCGCCGGATCCGATACCTGTAGAACCTTGCCGTTGTGCGGCCCAACTGCCAAGACCCACCGCGGACCTGATGAAACGATCAGTTGCAGTCCCCTGCGAGGTCATCCGGTGGTCACCGCCGAATTCGCCGGCGATGTCCCACGCGGGACGCTGCCCGGCCGAATCCCGCCATCCACCCTCGAAGCGCGGGCGGATGGCGGGTTCGGTCAACCAGTGGGCTCAGATTGAGCAGCCACCGACCTCGACGCCGGTCACCGCGTTGTCGTAGAGGAAAAGAAGTTCCTGCTTCTCACCCGGCGGTATGCTGAATTTGTAGCCCCTGAAGTCGTCATCGGTGTGGATACAGGCTTGACCACCGCTGCGGTTCCACACCGAGCTGGCCCGATCGTTCCACGCCCAGCCGATGTTGGGGATGTCCACCGGATCGAGCTGCAGGACGTCCCCGGTGTTGTCGTGGCCGTCAAAGAGGCAGATTTTACCTTCTGAACAGCGGGTCACAGCCCCGTCTTTGGGGTCAGCTGACGCGGCTCCCGGAGCCGCCAGTACGGCGGTGGAAGCGAGAACTGCTCCTACTACCGCGGTTTTGACTGCCAGTTTCATGAATGTCCTTTCCCGTTGTTGCCCGTGGGAGCACGGGCATGGTCACCGCGTCCATCTGTCGTTTCTTGAGGGCATCCAGTCGTAAGACGGCTCCCACGCGCATGTGGTTCACAGAGATGGCTTGGACACAATCCCCGGAAGAGGTGGGACCGTGGCGCTCTCGCGGCTTACCGGTCGTTTCAGGATGACGTTCGAAGCCGTCGTCGGCAGATGACACGGCAAGCGAGGTGGAGGCCGGTACGTGTCTCGTGGCGGGTCCGTAGCCGTGTGAACGGGTGGAGCCAGGCCAAAGTGCGCCCGACGACCCAGCAGGTCTTGCCCGGGCCGAATCCGCTGCTGCGGCACGACTGGCCGAACGCTTGGGCGGCCTGCCGATCGCCATCCGTATCCGTGGCGCGGTTGGCGCCACACTGCCGTCCGACGATCAGCGCGCCGGTCCGGTCGACGAGCTGTCGGACGAACAGAGCCGCCTCAGCCGTATCGCCGCGTCCTCAGTCCATGAGGAGCACCACGTGCCCGCAGCCCTTGGGATCGTCTACCGGGACCTCCCTGAACCTGCCGCATGCAGGTACCGGGCCACAAATCGCTCAGGGGCCTGATCCACTGAGTGGATCAGGCCCCTGACCTGGTATTTCAGCTGTCGGGGTGGCGGGATTTGAACCCACGACCTCTTCGTCCCGAATGAGGACCGAGCAAGATCGGTACCTGCAGATCTCGTAAACGTGCAGATCAGGAGATTGGGCTGAGGTGGTGCCGAGGGGTCTTGGGCGGAATCCGGGCGAAGATCATCTCCCAGAATTCTCCCAGCGGCCGGTCCAGGGCTGAGGGTTCGCCTCTGAGTCCGAGCGGCGAGCGGCATTGCGGAAGCAAGTTTGCCGGGCAGGTCTCGCTGCCACCATGGAAGACAAGGGGTCTCCCGTGTACCTGAGCACGCATTTGTCGAACAGGGCGTCGAGGGCTTCTGATCGCCGGGGCTCACCCAGGCCGGCGGGCCGGCCGCGTCGTCCCCAGATCGACGTCGATGCGGACGACTCGGGTGGTCGACGGGCGGTCGGCGAGCGGCGTCGCCTCGACCGTGGCCCGACCACCGTGGACTTTCAGGGTCGTGTCTACGGCGTCCGCGAGCCGCCGCCGGTCGTGCCGGAGCGATTCACCGCCACACCACCCCACCCCACCCCACAACCAACGACCACTCACAGGTCCGCCGGGCGTCAGGCGTCGCGGTGGCGCAAAACTACGTAGCCGCCGAGCACAGCGGCGGCGGTCCAAGCGAACAGGATGGCGAGCGCCGTGCCGGAGGTGTAGTCGGGGCCGAAGCGGTCGTCGTCGGGTGGTCGGGCGATGCGCATCAGTTGCAGGCCGGCCTGGTCGGGCAGGTACTGCAGGACGGGTTTGAGGGTGGGGACGTTGCCGAGTCCCTGCGAACCGAGGAACAGCAGCGGCAGCAGGAGGCTCAACGCGACAGCCGAACTGCGAACGATGGCCGTGACCCCCATGGACAGGGCGCAGATCAGAGTCAGGTAGGTGATGGCGCCGGCGAGTGCCGTCGGAATCCCGTCCGACGTGAGTGTGGTGCCGTATGGGCCCAGGATCGCCTGTGCTCCGGCGAAGGCGACGATGACGGTGACGGTTGAGCCGGCGAGGGCGGCTAGCGTGCCGGCGAGTAGTTTGCCGCCGTAGAGCAGCCCGCGTCGGGGCACGGCGGTCAGCGATGCCCGCATCGACCCGGACGAGTACTCGGAGCCGACGAGTAGGACGCCGAACGCGATGAGGGCGAGTTGACCGATGGTCACGCTGTACAAGCCGGCTGCCAGTGGGCTGAAGTTGACGACGTGCTCGATGTCGCCACGCCAGTTGAACGCGACGAGTGTGCCGATGCCGGTGCTGATCACGAAGGTCAGCAGCAGTGCGAGACGGGTCGACCGCACGGTCCACACCTTGATCCATTCGGCGGCCAGTACCGCGCGAGGCGAATTTCCGGTCATCGGTGTTCTCCCGCCGGCTCAGCCCGGTATTCGACTGCGTCGGCCGTCAGTCGTATGAATGCCTCTTCCAGGGACACGCCCTTGCGCGTCACCTCGTGCACCGTCACTGCGTGTGCTGCGACCAGTTCGCCGAACCGTTCTGCCGTGGTGGCCACTTCGAGGCTGCCGTCCGCGTGGTCGGTGGCCGTGATCCCTGCACCGACCAGCACTGCGCGCAACCGTTGCGGTTCGGGTGTGCGTACCCGCACTCCGGCGTTCGTGTGCCGGTCGATGAACGCGGTCATGCCGGTGTCGGCGAGTAGCCGGCCGCGGCCGATGACCACGAGGTGGTCCACGGTGAGCGCCGCCTCGCTCATCAGGTGGCTGGACACGAGGACGGTGCGCCCCAGGAGCGCCAGCTCTCGCATGAGTCCGCGGATCCACAGGATGCCCTCCGGGTCGAGCCCGTTGATCGGCTCGTCCAGGATCAGGACGGCGGGGTCGCCGAGCAGTGCTGCTGCGACCCCCAGTCGCTGACTCATGCCCAGCGAAAGCCTCCCGGCCCGACGGTGCGCGGCGCTCTCCAGGCCGGTCAGCTCGATCACCTCGCGCACGCGGCGTGACGGGATCCGGTTGCTGCGGGCCAGACAGCGCAGGTGGTCGAGCGCGGTGCGGCCAGGGTGCACGGCCTTGGCGTCGAGTAGCGCGCCCACCGTGCGCAGCGGGTCGCGCAGCTGCCGGTAGTGGGCGCCGTGGATGCGTACCTCGCCGCCCGTCGGGCGGTCCAGGCCCAGCATCATGCGCATCGTGGTGGACTTCCCGGCTCCGTTGGGGCCCAGGAATCCGGTTACCCGGCCGGGCTCTACTCGAAAGGTCAGCCCCTCCACGACGGTGGCTTTCCCGTAGCGCTTGGTCAGGTCGGTGACGTCGATCATGGAGGTGATGGTCGGGCACAACAGGGTGCGGCCGCGTCCGGCTCGGGGTGGACTGCCCTTCTTCCACCCCTGGGTGGAGTACGGCCGCCGGCTGCCGGCGGCACCCCACTGTGGGTGGAGCGGCGGTGTCGGCCGCAGGATGGAGGTGCCGCGGTGTATCCCCTCGGTATGGTCGAGCGGTGCAAGCAGGTACGGCTGTGGACGACGACCCTCCCCTCTTGGCTCGGCGGCTGAGCCGGCGCCAACGCACAACCATGGACTGCGTGCTCGTGCTCGGCTATGCGGCCGCGCTGTTGTTGACCGGGCCGGCGGGGGGCTCGTCGGCCGCACCGCCGTCCTCGACGCCGGTGCCGTGGGAGCGGCTCGTGCTCGTCGCCGCGGCCACGGTGCCTGTCGCCGTACGGTGGATCTGGCCGGTGCCCGTCTTCGTGGTCGTGCTGGCAGTCACGGCCGTGGCGGTCGCGCAGGACCAGGCGTGGGACCCATTCCTGTCGGGGGCGTTCGCCCTTTACAGCGTCGCCGTCATGGCGAGGCCGCGCCGTTGGTGGCGGCGATGGCTGCCCGGCCTGGCGATCGCCGTGTTGTCGGTCGCCGGCGTGGTCGCGGCCGCGCGGGCCGGCGGAACGGCCCGGTGGCACAACGGCCCGGGTTTGCTGCTGCTCGGCTTTGTCGCGTTGCTCGGCGCCTGGGAGCTGGGACGCGCCGCGCGGCAAAGACGTGCCTTCGCCGTGCGGGCGGCCGAGCAGCTCGCGCAGCGCGCCGTCACCGAGGAACGCCTGCGAATCGCCCGCGAGTTGCACGACGTCGTCACCCACAGCATGGGCCTGATCGCGGTCAAGGCCGGCGTCGCCAACCACGTGCTCCACGTCCGGCCGCAGGAGGCGTACGACGCACTGCAGGTCATCGAGCGCACGAGCCGCACCGCGCTGAACGACATGCGCCGGATGCTCGGCGTGCTCCGCGCGTCCGAAGGTGAACGGCAGGTCGCGGCCCTTGGCCCGGCGCCCGGAACCGATGCTCTCGCCGAGCTGGTCCGGCAGGCCGGCGCGCGGTTGGCCATGCGCGGTGTCGAAAACCTTCCAGACGCCATCGCGCTGGCCGTCTATCGGATCGTGCAGGAGGCGCTGACCAACGTCGCCAAGCACACCGCCCCCGCGACCCGTTGCCGAGTGGTGGTCGACGCGAACGGCCGCGAGGTCCGGCTCGATATCGTCGACGACGGCGCTGGCCGGGCGAGTCCCGCGATGACACCGGGCGGACACGGCATCGTGGGCATGCGTGAACGCGTCGCCGTCCATGGCGGGACCCTTACCGCCGGACCGTGTCCGACGGGCGGCTTCGCGGTCCGGGCGATACTGCCGTACGAGGAGAACGCTTGACCAGGCTGGGCGATCTACCCGACAACGCGATACGCGTGCTGATCGCCGACGACCAGGCGCTGTTGCGTGGCAGCCTGCGGGTGCTCGTCGACACCGAGCCCGGCTTGACGACCACGTCGGAGGCTGCCACCGGGGCCGAGGCCGTGCGGCTTGTCCGGCGGGATCCCCCGGATGTGGTCCTGATGGACGTGCGCATGCCAGAGATGGACGGCATCGAGGCGACCCGGCTGATCTGCGACTCCCCCGAGACCGCGAACGTCAAGGTGCTGATCCTGACGATGTTCGACCTGGACGAGTACGTCTACGCCGCCTTGCGAGCCGGCGCCAGTGGCTTCCTGCTCAAGGACACGCCACCAGGCGAGCTGCTCGCGGCGATCCGGCTCCTCGCCGCCGGCGATGCGCTTTTGGCGCCGGCGGTGACGCGGCGCCTGATCGCGGAGTTCGCCCGTCGCCCGGAGCCCTCGCGACTGCTGAGCCCCACCCTGGACGGCGTCACCGCGCGCGAACGCGAGGTCCTCACCCTCATCGCCCGCGGCCTGTCCAACACCGAAATCGCCGGACGGCTCTTTCTCGGCGTTGCCACTGTCAAGACCCACGTCAACCACCTGCTCGGCAAGCTCGCCGCGCGCGATCGCGCCCAGCTGGTGATTGCCGCGTACGAGAGCGGCCTGGTGACGGCGGCAGCCCCGCCGTTCGGTGGCTGAGAGTCGCCGTCGGGCGGACGGCTGACCACCACGAATGCAGGTAACAACCACATGAGAAGGAGGCAGCGAATGACGCGGCTGAATCGGGGATCGGGACGGTTGTACAGCGTGATGCTCACGCTGGCGGCAGTGGTCCTGCTCCTGGACCAACTCACCAAGTTCTGGGCGGTTTCCGCGCTGTCCACCGGCGAGAGCGTCACCGCGATCCCGACTCTGATCCATTTCCGGCTGTTGTACAACGCCGGCGCCGCGTTCTCCATCGGCTCCGGCGCGACATGGGTGTTCGCCCTGGCGACGGCGGGCGCAGTGGTCGGCATCCTCTATGCCGCGCGCCGACTGACCTCTTGTCGGTGGGCGCTTGTGCTGGGCACGCTACTCGGCGGCGCGATGTCCCACTTGGGCGACAGGCTCTTCCGCGCGCCCGGTTTCGCCCGCGGGCATGTCGTGGACTTCATCGACTACGGTCCTTTCGTGGGGAACGTCGCCGACATTGCACTCGTCTGCGGATGCGCTGCGCTGGTGCTGCTCTGCCTACGTGGTGTGCCGCTCGCCAAGACACCAGGCGAAGAGTCCTCCACTGGCGTGTCTACGGCAACGTCTGACTCGGCATAGCCTGACGACTGAACCTCTGCGCCGTCTCGGAAGGCAGCACGCGAACCGATGTCCGTTTCGCGCTTGCCGGGGCTTCTGCCCACGGCTGCCACTTGGCGCTACCGCTGCCACCCGCGCCTGACACAGCACCAATGAGAGCCCGACGCCATAAAGGGTGATTTCGGTCGCCCACTTCGACAGTACGGGCCCGTGCTCACCTCAGGAGGGCGAGGTCGGTCAAGCAAGCTGGCTGAGTCCAGCAGCAGTGAGGTCCTGCTCGCGCAGCGGGGTGAAGTCGACGTCGAGTTTCGGGTCGTACGCGTCGGGCTGAGTTGATCAGGAAGCGCCCGGCGGCCCTGAGGCAGATGAGGGCCGGCTGTCTATTCCCTGCGCCCGGCGACGAACTGCGTGGCGACGGTGAACACGGCAAGGATTATCGCGGAGATCGCCAGCATGACGCCGGTGGGGGCGAGCAGTTCCGCCGCGTCGGGGGTGGTGGCCATCAGGGTGAACAGGCGGTTGACCGGAGGCATGCCCTTGGCGAAGAGAGCTCCCATCACCAGCGCGAGGGCGGCGATCAGCGCGTAGCCCTGCCGTTTGAAGACCAGCCGTGAACACAGCACGCCGATGGCGATGCCGACGAGGGCGCAGGTGAGCTGCGCCTCCAGGCCCAGCAGGAGATCGGTCGTGGTCACCACGTAGTCGCCCATCCACAGCGGGAAGAACAACCCGAAGGCCATCAGGACGAGACAGCTCAGCAGGGCCGTGCTGATCGCCGCGAGCAGCACCGTGAGCGACCGGCCGCCCGCAGTGACGACGACGATCGCCCGCTGCGGCGGGTCGTCCAGGCTCATCAGCGCGATCGTCAGCCAGGTCGAGCAGATGAACAGGGAGCCGGCGGAGGAGGCGTAGGCCGGAGGCAGCGGGCCGCTGCCGTTGACGGTCAGCACGCCCATCAGGCCCATGAACAGGAGCAGCGGGGCGAGGTAGCGCTGCGTGTGCAGCACGGTGGCGAAGGTGTAGCGGATGAGCGCGATCACCGCATGTCTCCGTTCGTCGCGGAGTTCGGCGTCCGGTGGTGGTCCGTGGTGGTCCCGGTGACGGTCTCGACGGACCAGCCGTGCTGGAGCGCGGTGAACAGCAGGGCGTCGGTGGACTCGCGTCCCACGCGCAGCCTGACGCCAGTGGCGTCCCGGCGCACCGCGGTGACGCCGTCCAGTTGCTTCCAGGCGAGGTCCTGCGGTACGCGGCCGTCGCGGCCCGCGGCCAGGACGACGTCGGACACCGGCCGCTGCTCGGTGGCCTGCGGCTCGGGTCCCTCCAGGCACACGCGGCCCCTGCTGACCGTGTAGGTCCGGGTGGCGCGGGCCCGGGTGACCGACTCGCGGTGGTCGGTGAACACGACGGTGCTGCCGGAGGACGCGACCTCGGTCATGATCTCGGCGAGCACGCCGTGGGCGTCGGCGTCCAGCCCGGACCACGGCTCGTCCAGGACGAGCAGTCCGGGTTCCACCAGGAGGGCCTGGGCCAGCGCGACCTTCTGCGCGTTGCCCTTTGACAGGCTCCGTAGGGGGGCGTGCTTGCCGCCCACCAGGGCGAGTCGGTCCAGCAGCTGGCCGGCCCGCGCCGAGGCGGCCGAGGTGGTCAGACCGCGGACGCGGCCCATGTGCGTCAGGTACGCCGCGGCCGACATGCGTTCGTTGGGGGAGAAGCGGTCCGGGACGTACCCGACGACGGGCGGCCGGGCGGCCACTGTGCCGCGGGTCGGCCGGGACAAGCCCACCGCGATCCGCAGCAGTGTCGACTTCCCTGATCCGTTCCCGCCGGCGAATGCCACGATCTCGCCGGCCGGGGCCTCCACGTCCACGTCTCTCAGAATCCAATCGCCACGGCCATAGCGCTTGCTCACTGATTGAAGACGTAACAACTGATCTCCCTCGTCCGGTATGACACCCCCAGATGCTCGCAGATTCCGGGGCCCGTCCGCTCCGCATCCAGGATGCCGACTGCGCTCTGGGAGACAGGCTTTGATACCCCGTTATAACGGGGACTAGTGGTAGCCCTGACCGGGCTGCCTCGGTCATTCCGGCCACGAGGCAACCCCGCAGGGAGGCGCGATGATTCAGATCACTCTCGGCAAGCAAAAGGACGTCAACCCGAACAGTGATCCCCTCCAGCGCTCGCAGATCGGTTGGAGCGACGGGCCGCGTCCACAGTCCCGTCGTTCTCATCGAGTACGACGCGCAGGCGCCCCTCGCCTACGGCAACAAGTCCAGTGGCGGAGGCATGGGCGGCGGAACCCCGACCCAGCAGCACATCCACACCATCATCCGCACCCCAACGGCAACGAGTACGGCATCGACCTTCTCAAGGTCCACCTGGATAGCGGCCACTGAGCTTCTTCAGCGCTGCCGCTCCAGCGTGAGGAGGGCCTTGGCGATCGACGCCACGCGGTTGGATCTGCATCGGACCATGCGGGAGCGTTCGAAGGTTCCCATGGCAGTTCCCTCTCATCTGCCTCGTCCGGGGGCCGTGAGGGAAGTCCAGGTGGTCAGCGGATGCGGGCGCGTCCGAACAGCAGCCGGTCGGCGGCGAGCGCGTCGTCCAAGTAGGTGTCGAGGCGGGCGGCGTCAGCGGTCTGTGGCAGTGGGTCCAGTCCGAGCAGGAGGATGGCCTCGCTGTTGCGGGCGACCAGTTCGGTCCAGGGCCGGCGGGTGGGCAGCCGCAGCTTGCGGGCGGTGCCGGGAAAGCTCATCAGCACTTGCCCGCCGACAACCTGCAGGCATCGGGCGAGCTCGCGAACGGGCGCCCGGGAGCTGGCCAGGCCGCCGAGGCTGTCGGAGAGCCGACGCATCCGGGCCTCGACCGCCTCGGCAGCGTCTGGGCCCGTGAAGGCCGGGTTGTGGGTGATCAGGATGTGCGCGACCTCGCGGCCGTCCGGACTGGTGCCCGGCCAGGTCCAGGAAGCGAGCGAGACCAACAGCCGCAGTTCCGGACCGGACGGGGTGAGGATGACGGTCATGACGTCGTCCCTCCCTCAGCTTTGAAACAGGACCAGACGACTTTCCCGACCGGGGTGCGGTCCAGAACGCCCCAGTCGGCGGCGAGCACGCTCACCAGCGTCAGGCCGCGTCCGGACAGGTCCGTGTCGGCGGCCTGGCGGACCTCGGGGAGCCGGCGGCGGCTGTCGTGCACTTCCAGCCGTACTTCTCCCTCGTCGGCATCCAGCTTGACCAGGAAGCCGTGGTCGGCGACGGTGCCGTGGACCAGGGCGTTCGTGGCGAGCTCGGAGACGCAGAGCCGGATGTCCTCGGCGCGGTCGTGCAGGCCCCATCCGGCCAGGGCATCCGTAACGAACTTCCGGGCCTGGCTAATCGATTCGGGCCGGGCCGTGAAGAACCGCCGGGTCGTCTCGGTCATCGCCGTCCTCATGACTCGGCGTCCAGAACGCGGGTGTTCCCTGCGCTGCGTCGGCGAACGGAACCGTGGTGGGAGACGGGCAGGTGTGCGGTGCGGGGGCGGCGGACCAGCATCAATCGGGAGCCGGCCGTCTCGATCCGGTGTCTGCGCTGGGCGGCTATGGCCTTCGGCCCCAGGTGCGACATGGCCGGGGCGATCACGCCATAGACGTCCGGCAGGGCCAGTACGTCCAGCAGCCCGGTGAACGCCGCCGAGTCGGGCCCAGAACTCACGTCGCGGTCGGTGAAGACGCCGGAAAGTTGCAACTCGTGGCTGCGGCAGTACTCGGCGAGCGACGCGGCCAACGCCGCATGCCGGGCCGCGGGCACCTTCACCAGCCGCAGGAGGCCGTAGACGACCGGACCGTTGACCTGGCGATGCTCCGTGAGGGGTTCCATGCTGAGGACCGTCCAGAACGCTCGACAACTGATGACCCCTTCAGCGTGGCTGTCCGCCAACCCCGGGCCAATCACCGCCCGTTCTACTTCCGTTCCACTTCCGTCCCGCCGACTGCGCGGAGCGTGCTTCGATGGCTGGCGGAAGGGAGCGACGTGTGGCGACCGTGCACCAGTGGACCGGCCTGGAGGCCAAGGCCCTGCGTCTCGCCCTGCGACTGAGCGTGCGTGCCTTCGCCCAGCAGCTCGGCCTGGCCGTCGCGACGGTCTCCAAGTGGGAGTCCAAACTCGCCGGCACCGAGCCCAGACCCGACACCCAGGCCATCCTCGACACCGCGCTCGGCCGCTCGGACGCCGCCGTCCATTTGCGCTTCGAGACGCTCCTGTCCGAGATGACCAGCCCCTTGACCTCCGCTCGGCGACGTATTGCCCCCTCCGGGCCCCGGGCCTGGGAGTACGAGTCGTGGGCTGACGACCTCGACCGGGTCGTGGTCGCCCTGTCCCGGCAGAACTTCACCTTCGCCGACAGCCTCCTTGCGCGGTGGCTGGGCCGGTTCAAGGCCCCCGAGCTGGACGAGAAGGGCCTGTATCTGTTCGCCCGTTCGACCGCTCTGCTCGGCGACCTCAAGCGCGACCAGGGCGTCGTCCTGGGCCCGCTGTCGGCCCAGTACTCCTACGCAGGCGCCCGATCCGTCTTCACCCAGCTCGACATCCCCCGCCGGGTCGCCCAGCTCGACCTGTCCCTCGCGGTGGTCACCGAGATGTCCGGGGAGCTGGAGAGCGCCGCCCGCAACTACGAAACCCTCGCCGTCGACGACCGGCTATCGCGGCGTGACCGGGCCCGCGCGAGGCTGTGGGTGGGTACCGCGCTGAGCAAGGACGGCAACCACGAATATGCGAGCCGCGTCATGCAGGCCGCGACCCGCGACTTCGAAGACCTCCAGGAACCCGACGACTGGTCGGTGGCCCACCAAAAGCTTGCCCTCGCCGCCCGCGGCGCCGGCGACCTCACCCAGGCCCTACATTTCATCGACATCGCCCGCCGCTGCGGGACCACCGAATCACCGATGCAACGCGTGCGACTGGACACCGCTCATGGCCACATCCTGCTCTCCGACACGGCGACCCGGGATGATGGACACCTCGTCCTCGGCCAGGCCGCCAAGGTGGCCGCGCAGTACGGACTCGTGCACCAACTGCGCAGTATCGAGGGCATCAAGGCCATGAGCGAGGGGCCGACCGGCCCCCGGCAACGGTGACCAGGGAGAAGCGCGTGAGCGACAACCAGCAGAGCATCACCGAGGACCAGTGGCGCCAGGCCAAGCTGATCTGGGACTACCATCAGATGCAGCACGAGCTGCGGCCCGTCAATGTGGCGATCGGGCTGGGCAGCCACGACCTCGGTGTCGCTGCCCACTCCGCCGAGCTGTATCAGGCCGGGCTCTTTCCGACCCTGGTGTTCACCGGCGGCAACAGCCCGACCACCGCCCAGGTCTTCCCGCGCGGCGAGGCCGTCCACTTCCGCGAGCACGCCATCGACCTCGGCGTCCCCGCCGAGGCGATCCTGCTGGAACCGAACGCCGGTAACACGGGACAGAACATCACCTTCTCCCGGGAGGTCCTCGCCGGCGCCGGCATCACCCCGACGACGGTGCTGCTGGTCTCCAAGCCCTACATGGAACGGCGGTCGTTCGCGACCGCCCGCAAGCTGTGGCCCGACGTTGAGATCCTCTGCGCGTCGGAGCCGCTGGAGTTCGACGATTACGTGAAGTCCATCGGCGACGAGAAGCTCGTCCTGGACATGCTCGTCGGTGACCTCCAGCGGGTGATCGAGTATCCGAAGCTCGGTTTCGCCATCGAGCAGGAGGTCCCGGAGGACGTGCATGCCGCGTACGAGTTTCTCATCCACGACGGCTTCACCAGCCGCCTCATCACCTCGTGATCTGCCCCAGCCGGGCGGGCTGTGTGCCGTTCATCAGCCGAATTTCCTGCCCCGGCTGACCACGCTGGCCAAGCTGTTCGCGGCGGACTACTGGATCGTCCTGGACGACGCGCAGTTCACCCGCCGCGACTACCAGCATCGAGCCCGCCTCGCCGACCTCGGCGACCCGGCCCGCCACCAGTGGCTCACTCTCCCCACTCACCTGCCCCAGGGACGTTCGACCCTCATCAGGGACGCGGTGATCGCCGAGCCGGAGCGGACCCGCCGCCGGACCGCGGGGATGCTCCGGCAGCACTATGGCGCCAGCCCGCACTGGCCCGCCCTCGCCCAGGCTCTGGACCCGGTGCTGGATGCCTTCACCACCGGCCGGACCGCTGCCGCCGCCGAGACCTCCACCCGCGTACTGCTGGACCTGCTCGGCTGGAAGGGCAAGATCCTCACCAGCAGCCGACTGCCCTCCCGGCCGGGCCGGTCCCAGCGGCTCGCGGACCTCGCAGCCGCAACCGGAGCCCGCTCGTATCTGTGCGGGACCGGCGGCATGGGATATCTCGACCAGACCCCCTTCGCTGTCCAGGGCATCGACGTGACACCGTTCCGGCCCCCGACCTGCAATATCTGGCCCTCCGGCCGCCGCATCAGTGCCCTGTGGGCCCTTGCCGCGCTCGGGCCGGACGCCATGGCTGCCCGCCTCCGGGCGCTCGCCGCCGACCATGCCGTCCTGCAGCCCGCAGCTTGACCACGATGTCTCCTCGACCACGAAACACCCAGCCGACTTGGATCTGAGCCATACATGGGTTTCGTCCGGAGCTAGGGGGTGCGGCGCAAATACTCCGGATGATCCCGGCATCGGAAACCGGTGACCGTCGGCCATGTTCCGCTCGCTCTTTGGTCAGCGCCGGTGCGACGGTGACCGCGGTAGAGGTGGAGCGACGGCCGCTGGAATGACTGGAGCGCCGTGCGCTTGTGCCGCGCTACGGGCGTTGGCTGCCTGGGCCCGGGGGCTTGGGGCGTGACGCTCGCCGAGGCGGCGGACACGCCAGGTCAGGGCACGGGCGGGGCTGTGGGCGTCATCCAACGGGCGTTGGCCGAGTGCCTGGTCAAGAACGGTGGCCGCATTGTGCCCGACGGCTTCCGCTTCGGCAAGCACGGTGGTGAGCGCGTCCCAGGCGGGGTCGTTCAGGATGCGCTCGGCGTGATCGGGGGCCGCCTGCTGGACGTGGCGGGCGAAGCGCTGCTGCATCTGGGGGCTGGGGGCGCGTTGTGCGAGGCTCGCCAGGACCGGCTCGGCGATCTGTCCGTACGCGATCTGCAGGTGGACGAGGGCCTGCTCGGCTCCTGCCTCTTGCTGGGCGTGCTGGCGCGTGCGATGCCAGTGCATCGCGAACACCACCGCCGTGAGCACGGTGTCCACAAGCATGGTGAACGTGGCCCCGTCGCGGCTTGCGGGCCTCTCGCGCAAGATCGCTTGGACGCTGCGACGCAGGACGCGGGTGCTGTTCAGGTCGGCGGCGATGCGGGAGCGGGTGGCGCGCTCGAAAGCGAGGGCAGCCTTGCCGAGTTCAGCCCTCACCGCGGCAGGCGCGGTGATCGCCAGGATGTCCAGTGTTGTGCCGAGCGCGACCAGGGGACTGCTGCACGGATAGGTGACAGTGGGGTTATGCAGCCAGGGCTGCGGGTGGGGTCATGATGGTCTCGTACTCGACGGGGGTCAACCGGGCCAGGCGTTTCTGGCGTCGGCGTCGGTGGTAGGTGCGCTCGATCCAG
>NZ_DATMVN010000509.1:0-43379 GCF_035563135.1 Streptomyces sp. | reverse complement strand
AGGTCGTCGATGTCGTTCCCTGCTTCGTCGACACCGTCGAACACATCGCCGGCGGCGGCGTCAAAGGCGTGAAGGTGCAGCACTTCTTCGTCTGCCGACTGGCTTCGATGGACCTGTCGCGTCGGCACGGACCCGAGATCGACGATCCCTGCGGAGAATACGAAATCGTCCGGGTGCCCTTCAGCCGCGTCGGAATCGCGACCGTACACCTCGTACCGCTGTCGCTGCGGCACTATCTGGACGCCAACATCGAAGGCGTACGTGCGATGCACGCGCCCGATCTGGGCTGATGTCCGGCGCTCCCTGGGAAGACTCCACGAACCGGGCCGGCCCCCCGCGTACGCCGAGGGCAGCAGCCGTGGATACTCCCGCTGACAGATGACCGCGAGCTCCGCGCGTGGCGCCGTGTTTCACGTGAAACCACTCAAGCATCCGATTCACCGAAGCCCTCTCGTCACCCGCGTAGCGGTGTCCGTGAGCTGACCGGGCCTCACCGTGGAGTTGTTGGCTCTCGGGCTCACCGCGTTCCTCACCCACGACGCCGCGGTGGCTCAGGTCATCGCCCGCGCGATAAGGACTTCAGGTACTGATTAGTCGTGCCGGTCGCGCTGTTGTCTCCTTCAGCGGTCTGCTGCTGGCGCTCGGCACTCCGTGGAGCCTGGCCGGACATCGCTGGTCCTGGGCGAAGTTCCGGCTGCCCCTGGTCGCCGCAGGGTCGACGGTCTTCTCGTTCCGCCCGGGCATCGACGAGGCCGCGGCCCGGGGGCGACCGGCATCGACCTGGTCATCGCGCCCTCGATGGCCACGGCCACGTACCTCTTCATCACCGCGGTATCGGTGCTGAAGCCGTGGAGACCGACTCGTCGGGGACTGTGTCTGCGGCAGGCTCGGGTGAACGTGCCGCGACCAGCCCTCCCCCGGTGAGCGCCCGGCGCTCGATCGATCCGGAGAGCACCGCCAGCAGCAGCGCCGAGGCAGCGAGTACGGCACCGACCCAGTTGGGCGCGGTGTATCCGAAGCCGGCCGCGATGACGATGCCGCCAAGCCACGCCGAGAGCGCATTTCCGAGGTTGAAGGCCCCGATGTTGACGGCTGAGGCCAGGGTGGGCGCGCTGGCCGCCTGGTCGAGGACGCGCTTCTGGAGCGGCGGTACGGTCGCGAAGCCAAGCGCTCCGATGAGGACGATGGTCACCGCGGCAGCGACCTTGTTGTGAGCGGTCAGCGTGAACAGAGCCAGGACCGCGGCAAGTGCACCGAGAGACACGTACAGCATCGGCATCAGGTGGCGGTCGGCGAACTTGCCACCGAGAAGATTCCCCCCGACCATGCCGAGTCCGAAGAGGACCAGCAGCCAGGTGACCGATGAGGTGGCGAAGCCTGCGGTCTCCGTCATCATCGGGGTGATGTAGGTGACCGCCGCGAAAACGCCGCCGAAGCCCAGGACCGTCATCGCCATGGCGAGCAGCACCTGCACATTGCGGAACGCTGCCAGCTCGTGACGGATCCGTACCGCCTGCGGCTTCGACTGCTCGGGGACGAGCTTTGCCACACCGAGGAGCCCCAGGACGCCGAGTCCCGCGACGACGAAGAACGTCACGCGCCAGCCGAAGTTCTGGCCGACGAAGGTCCCCGACGGGACCCCGACGACATTGGCGACGGTGAGCCCGGTGAACATCATGGCGATGGCTCCGGCCTTCTTCTCCGGCGCGACCAGATCAGCGGCCACGACCGATCCGATGCCGAAGAAGGCTCCATGGGCGAGTGAGGCGATCACCCGTCCGGCCAGCATCACACCGAAGACAGGGGCGAGAGCGGAGACCACGTTCCCCACGATGAACAGCCCCATCAGGAGCATCAGCATCTGCTTCCTGGTCACACGAGTGCCCAGGACGGTCATCAGCGGGGCGCCGAGGACCACGCCCAGGGCATAGCCCGTCACCAGGAAGCCTGCAGTCGGGATCGAGACCTGAAAGTCTGCCGCGACATCGGGGAGCAATCCCATGATCACGAACTCGGTGGTGCCGATACCGAATGCCCCGATGGCCAGGGCGAGGAGCGCGAGCGGCATGAGGTCCACCTCTCTGAAGATTGCATCTGCGCCTTACAAGCGTTCACAATAATTGCAGACGCTTATTAATTGCAAGCGCGGGCTATTGCGTATGTGCCCTACTCTGGAGAGCAAGCAGCTCCCGTACGGAGGAGAGACACATGACAGCGACAGATCCCGCACTGACGTCCCTCGCACAGAGCTGGTGCGCCCTCTCACTGCTCCACGGGAAGATCGAGGCCCGCATCGAACGGGCCCTGCAGTCCCGCCACAGTCTCAGCGCGCGTGAGTTCTCCCTGCTCGACGTCCTGAGCCGCCAGCACAGCGGCACGGGCGGGCATCTGCAGATGAAGCAGGTCGCGGACGCCGTGGTGCTGAGCCAGAGCGCCACCACCCGGCTGGTCACCCGGCTCGAGGACCGTGGGCTGCTCACCCGGTACCTGTGTGACACGGACCGGCGGGGCATCTACACCGACGTCACAGAGGCGGGCCTCACATTGCTGAACGAGGCCAGGCCGACCAACGACACCGCGCTCCGCGCCGCTCTGGACGAGGCTGCCGAGAATCCGGAACTCGCCCCGCTGGTCCGGGCGGTCGAGGCACTGAAGGTCTCCGTCCGAACCGGCGGAGATGCGTAGTCTGCCGATCATGAGCGATCTCGACATACGTCCCGCAGCCCTCGCCGACCTCCCCGCAATCGTCGCCATGCTCGCCGACGACCCGCTGGGTGCACAGCGCGAGTCTCCGGATGACCTCGCCCCGTATCACCTCGCGTTCCGGCGGCTCGCCGACGATCCGAATCAGCATCTGGTCGTGGCCGTGCGCGAGGGCCGCGCCGTGGGAACCCTCCAGCTCACGATCGTTCCCGGCCTCTCCCGCCGAGGGGCGACCCGTTCCGTCATCGAGGGTGTCCGCGTCCACACGGACGAGCGCGGCAGCGGCCTCGGTACCCAGCTGATCCAGTGGGCGGTCGATGAATCCAGACGACAGGGCTGCCAGTTGGTGCAGCTGACCTCGGACTCCACCCGCACGGACGCCCACCGCTTCTACGAGCGTCTCGGCTTCGCCGCAAGCCATGTGGGCTTCAAGCTCGCCCTCTGAACCTGAACCATGCGGTTCCGGGCAGCTCCGCACGACGGGAGGCATCACGCGTACCGCTTCGACGACGAGCAGCGCAGGGCCCGGCTCGGCCGACGGCATCTGCTGGTCCCGTCCATGCGGACCACCTCCGCCGTCGCAGTGGCCGGCGCCCTCGTCGCCCTGCACGCGACCGATCCCGCAACGGTCCACCTCTCCGTCTGTGCGCGGCTGGTCACCCCCGAGGTCGGAACAGTGGAGCAGGCGCTCCACGAGGACGTCTCCCCGGTACGGCTGCTTTCCCTGCGGAACACGTTGTTCACCATGTCCACGGATGTCGCACCTGCCGTCGACGCCTCGAACGCCCGAGCCGTGGCGGCCAAGGAACGACAAAGACTCCTCAAGCATCTGCAGGAGGACGGCACGGGCCTGGCCGAACGGTGGCTCGCCGAGACCGAGCAACAGACGCTCGTCACTCTGACCACTCGGGGCCGTGCCACGGGGAGCGAACTTTCGGCCGCACTACCCGCTCGGCGCACGAAGATCACGATCTTTCCCGGGCCGAAACAGGAGACGGTACAGGGAATCGCCTCTCGCGTGATCCAGGTCCTGGCGGCCGATGAGCGCATCCGGCGGGACCGGCCACGCGGTTCGTGGACCTCCAGCCAGTTCCGCCGGACGACCGCCGAGCCCTGGTCCGCGTCGGATCCCGCCGAAGCCCGGACAGAAGTGGCCCGGCGCTGGCTGCACTCCTACGGCCCCGCAACCGAAGACGATCTGAAGTGGTGGACCGGCTGGGGAATCCGTGAGACGCGTGCGGCTCTGGTTGCCGTCGGCGCGGAGGAAGTCCTGCTCGACAGCGGGGCCGTCGGCTGGGTGGTTCCCGGGGATCTCCTCACCGAATCTTCCCCGGAGCCCTGGGCCGCTCCGCTGCCCGGCCTCGATCCGAGTGCTATGGGCTGGGCCGTCCGCGGTTTCCATTTGCCCGCCGATCATCGTGCCGCCCTTTTCGACCGCGCCGGCAACATCGGACCCACCGTGTGGTGGAACGGCGGCACCGTCGGTGGCTGGGCCCAGCGCGCAGACGGCGAGCTGGTGTGGCGGCTCCTTCCCGATGTGGGCGGCGGGCAAGCCCCACAGCTCATCGAGGCAGAGGCAGCCAGGTTCTCGGCAGGGGTGGGTGGCGCCCGGATCACCCCTCGTTTCCGTACGCCTCTGGAACGTGAGCTGGTCGTCTGATCCGGCTGGCGTCGAGGTGACGGGGGGCGCCGGAGGCGGCGTTTCACGTGAAACGCCTCCCCCTCTTCTCAGGTGGCGAGCCCTCGCCAGCCACCGTCGTCCACGCCCCCGGGAATGGCTGCGCTCCGGTCGTACGGCTCCCGGGTGAAGACGAATGACCCCAGATCGAGATGGTCGACCGTACCGTCTGCGGCGCGCACGACCCGGAGCGTCTCCCCCGCGTAGTAACCGTTGAGACCCGTCCAAGTTCCGTCAGGACGGCGCCGGAACCGCGCCGCGCGGCCGGCGCCTCTCAACGGCTGGAATTCGAGTCCTCCGTCCGCGAGCAGCTTCACCGCATGGACCTGTGTTCCCCAGTACCAGGGCCCGGTCAACGCCAGCAGGTCATGGTCGACCTCGGGAAGAGGGCGCCATGGCTCCGGAATCCGTGGTTCTGCGTCTGCGACGATCTGCACGAGGTCCGCTGCGACCGTACCGGTCAACGGGCCAGAGGTGGCGTTCGAGAGCACCACGGCTGCCACGTCGTCCTCGACGCTGAACAACAGCGTGGCCAGGAAGCCGGGAAGCGAACCTGAGTGACCGAGAAGGGTGCGTTCCCCTCGCCGTACGGCCTGGAGGCCGAGGCCGTACGTGCCGGCCCAGTCACCTGCTTCGGGCGGGGCAGCGGGAGCGCGCATCTCCGCGACGGAGGACGCACTCAGCACCCGTTCGTCCCCCTGCGCCAGGAAGGCTGCGAAACGAAGGAGATCGGTGGTGGTCGACCAGAGCTGGCCGGCCGGTGCCATCAGCCCGAGGTCTTCAGCCGGTTCGGGCAGCATGACGTCCGCCCAAGGGTGGACGGCCCAGCCACCTGCGTGAGGCGCATGCGCCTGCGGAGTCGTACGGCCCATCCCCAGGGGTTCCAGAACCTCGCGGCGCAGCACCTCGGCCCAGGAGTCACCGCGCAGCTTCTCGACGAGCGAGCCGAGCAGCGTGTAACCGGGGTTCGAGTAGTGGTGCCCATGGCCGGAGGTCTGGATCAACGGCCTCTCGCCGAGCACATCCGCCAGCTTCGGGCGCACGTCCCCGGACGTCCTCTCCCACCAGGGAGCGGGCGTCTCGGCCCCCAGACCTCCGCTGTGGCCCAGCAGTTGAAATACCGTCACCTGTCCGACGCCCGTGCCCGGCAGGTGCTCCTCCAGGGAATCGTCCAGATCCAGCAACCCCTCGTCACGCAGGCGCATCACCAGGACAGCAGTGAACGTCTTGGTGAGGGAGCCGATCCTGAACTGTGTATCACCGTCGGGTTCGTGGCCGTCCACACAGCTGCGTGCACCGCTCCAGACGATCCGGCCGTCCCGCTGGACCGCAGCGACGAGGGAGGGAGCCCGGCCTTCGGACTGGGCGGTGGCAATGCGGTGCAGCAGGGCGCGCCGGGTAGCGGGGAGCAGGGCTTCTGAAGAGGTCATGCCCAAGGATGACTTGCGCCTTCCCCGCTGACGAACCCATTTCACAGCCGTCACGCCACCGGCGGAGCCGCCATCGGTCTCGGCGCCGACGGCCTCGATGCAGCCGGGGCGGAAGAAGCCGGGGGGGCCGGAAGGCAGTGGCAACGGAATGCCGCCTGCTGTAGGGTCTCGCGGCTCGTGTCGGACGCCGAGGCTGCAACCTGCGGCCCCGTCCGCCGTCTCACGCTGTGTCGGACGCTCAGCGTCTCAGCTCCAGGTCGGAAGTCGCTAGTCGGCCGCCGGCCGATGGCTACCCGACCGCTTGGCCCGTGTCAACGAAGTGTGACCGCTCGCGCCGCTGGACTCCACATCAGGTGAAATGCACGGTCAGCCTCTCGTTCGGCGCGTTCGACTCGTCTTCCGCGGCAGCTCGGACCAGGACGGACGCGATCGCCTCGAACGCTTCATCGCCCATGCGGCCACGACTGACTGCAGCGTTCTCCCAGACGATCTCGACCGGGCGCTCGACATCCCTGCTCAGACGGTCCCACAGGGCGCTCAGGTTGTGCCCGTAGTACGGACCGAAGTCCAGAGGCCCGGCAAGAACCCGGTGCAGGTCCGCCTGGCTTCCGATGTGCGCCCCGTCAATGGCGACCCGCATACTTCCTCCACCCATTCGGCCAGCCAAACGACTCTACGAACCCCCGGCACCCCTGCAGGCCCCGCGCCCCGCTGGACTGCGGTGTCCTGTCGCACTGCGGCTGTCAGATGGTGGGCCGTTGACGAGCTGGGATGCCAGGTCGTTTGCGACCGCGGAGGCTTGGGATTCTCAAGCGACCTGGCTTTTACGGAAGTCTCGTTCGCGATAGAGGCGGGCCACGGCCATGGAGCATCGGTGTGGCCCGCCATGCCGTCTGCTGGTCGTGGCCGTTTCAGGCTTGGTTTCCGGGCTGGAGCCTCAGCTGTTGGCCAGGGTGCGGCCCAGGAGGGGGAGCAGGCGATCCCAGTGGTGCTTCAGTCCGGAGGCGCTAAAAGCGTCGGTGTCGGACATGGTGAAGCCGTGGATGGTGCCGGGGTAGATCTCGGAGGTGTAGCCGACACCTGCCGCATCCAGGGCCTGGTTGAGCTCGCCGAGGGCCTCAGGTGTCATGTCGCCTTCGGCGTGGCCGAGGTGGACCTGGGCGGTGAGCTTGGAGAGGAGGTTGGCCCCATCGACACCCACGGGGCCGTGGAACGCCGCGACGGCCGCCACCTGGTCGGAGTGGGCCGCAGCGGTGCGCATCGCGTAGAGGCCGCCTATGCAGTAGCCGGTCACAGCGACCGGTCCGGCGCCGACTTCGGGCTGGGTGGTGAGGAACCTGAGGTAGGCGTCGGCGTCGCTCAGGACACGTTCGGCGGTGTGCGCCTCGATCAGGGGCATCAGCTGGGCGAAGACCGCGGGCCGGACCTCTTCTCCGATGTATTTGGGAAGCTCGACCAGCGGTGCCGGGCCGTGCCGGTAGAAGGAGTTGGGGACGAGCACGTAGTAGCCGTGCCCGGCCAGTTCGCGGGCCATCTCCCGCAGCACGGGCCGGATGCCGAAGCCGTCCGCGTACATCAGCACCCCTGGGTACCGCTCACCACCGTCGGGGAAGGCGGCGAAAGCGTCGGACTGACCGTCTGCGGTGGGAATGTGCAGCGTCTTGGTATGCATGAGTTCTCCTGTCGTGATTGACGTGTCGAGCTGTGATCAGCACGACAGGAGGCGGAGCCCGCGCAGCAGCGCAAGATCCTCGATCGAACAGCGGGCCCTCAAGGGCCCGTACGGCGCTCAGAAGAGCCCCGGGTCACCGATCCGTGTGTGGCGCAAGGCCGTCCCGGTATTCATAGCCGCACAGCGTAGCCCACCGGATATGAACCGTCGCCAGAACTCCAGCCCGAGCGGATGTCTCGATTGGATGGGAACCGACACGCGCCGCATGCGACACGGTGAGAATCCGACAGCTTCAATGCGACAGGACATGCGGTGTCTCACGGTCGATGTCGGATCCGACTTCCGCCCGACATCGCCCCTGAGATTCCGACACGAAACTTGAGAACCTACACCTGCCTGCGTCAGGTCTGGGCCATGTCCACGAAGCGGGAGTAGTGGCCCTGGAACGCCACGGTGATCGTCGCAGTCGGGCCGTTACGGTGTTTCGCCACGATCAGGTCCGCTTCGCCGGCGCGAGGTGACTCCTTCTCATACGCGTCCTCACGGTGCAGCAGGATCACCATGTCCGCGTCCTGCTCGATGGAGCCGGACTCACGCAGGTCGGAGACCATGGGCTTCTTGTCCGTGCGCTGTTCGGGTCCACGGTTCAGCTGGGAGAGGGCGATGACGGGAAGCTCCAGCTCCTTGGCGAGAAGCTTCAGGTTCCGGGACATGTCCGAGACCTCCTGCTGACGGCTCTCCGCCCGTTTGGCCCCGCCGGACTGCATCAGCTGCAGATAGTCGATGACCACGAGCTTGAGTTCATTGCGCTGTTTGAGGCGACGGCACTTCGCACGGATCTCCATCATCGAGAGGTTCGGCGAATCGTCGATGTAGAGCGGAGCGGCCGACACGTCCGGCATCCGGCGGGCGAGCCGTGTCCAGTCCTCGTCGGTCATGGTGCCGGAGCGCATGTGGTGGAGGGCGACCCGGGCTTCGGCGGACAGCAGGCGCATCGCGATCTCGTTGCGCCCCATTTCCAGGGAGAAGATCACGCTCGGCAGATTGCTCTTGATCGAGCAGGCTCGGGCGAAGTCCAGGGCGAGAGTGGACTTACCCATGGCGGGGCGAGCCGCAATGACGATCATCTGGCCGGGATGCAGCCCGTTGGTGAGGGCGTCGAGGTCCGTGAACCCGGTCGGTACGCCGGTCATCTCGCCGCTGCGGGAACCGATGGCCTCGATCTCGTCGAGAGCACCTTCCATGATGTCGCCGAGCGGCAGGTAGTCCTCGCTGGTGCGCTGCTCCGTGACGGCGTAGATCTCGGCCTGCGCCGAATTGACGATCTCGTCGACGTCGCCGTCTGCCGCGTATCCCATCTGGGTGATCTTCGTGCCGGCCTCCACGAGACGCCTGAGCACCGCCCGCTCATGGACGATCTCCGCGTAGTACGAAGCGTTGGCCGCCGTAGGCACGGACTGGACCAGCGTGTGCAGATAGGGGGCCCCGCCGACCTTGGTGATCTCGCCGCGCTTGACCAGCTCGGCCGCCACCGTGATCGGGTCGGCCGGCTCACCCTTGGCATAGAGATCGAGGATCGCCGTATAGACGGTCTCGTGGGCCGGGCGGTAGAAGTCATGGCCCTTGATGATCTCCACGACGTCCGCGATGGCGTCCTTGGACAGCAGCATGCCGCCGAGGACGGACTGCTCGGCGTCGAGATCCTGCGGAGGCACCCGCTCGAAGCCGGACGACCCGCCTTCCCAGCTGCTCTCCCGCCCCCGCTCGTGCTGCTCGTCGCGCCCCCTGCCTTCTCCCCGGCGCTGACGGGAGACGGGCAGACGGTCGCTGGGACCGACGTCGGCCCAGGGATCGTCCAAAGGCTCGGGAATGCTCACCGGGCCACCTCCTCCCGTCCGCTTCGCGGACCTAGCCATGCCACTCTTCTTACGGCACGGCACCGACAAACAAGACGCCCGACTCCGGTTCCGGCGCGTCAAGTTCTGCGGATTTCCAAGCCGGAACGGAGTGCGGGCGCCGCACCACGGTAGGCCCGTCCGCACCGTCAGCCAATCTGGTTATCCACAGGGCATGTGGACGAGTAACCAGATGCTGTGGAGAACCCATCCGATCCTGTGCACGGACCGGGGGACAGCACTGTGGACAAACTCATACCCACCCCGCAGAGGAGCCCCTGACCTGGCCTTATTCAATCCACCGGCTGTGGGGGAGAAAAACTTTTGCCTGCGGCTCAAGATCAGGGCAGACGGCCTCCCGCCGGACCCGCACACCCGAGCTGAGTAAGGGATGCTGACACATTGCATCTCTTACCTGTGGAAGATTAGATTGGCTTCCATGTCCCAGGTGCCCACGGCCCAGCCGCCCTCCCGCCGCCGGCACGACCGCGAGATCATCGCCCTTGCCGTCCCAGCCTTCGGCGCACTCGTCGCCGAGCCGCTCTTCGTCATGGTCGACAGCGCGATCGTCGGCCACCTAGGCACCCCGCAACTTGCGGGCCTGGCCGTCGCGGCGGCCCTCCTGACGACGGCGGTGAGCATCTTCGTCTTCCTCGCCTACGCCACCACAGCCGCGGTCGCCCGCCAGGTCGGCGCAGGAGACCTGGCGTCCGCCATCCGTCAGGGAATGGACGGTATCTGGCTCGCGCTGTTGATCGGTGGCGCTGTCGTCGCCGTCACGCTCCCTCTGGCCCCATGGCTGATCGATGCCTTCGGCACGTCCGACACCGCGAGCCCGTACGCCACTACATATCTGCGGATCTCCAGTCTTGGGATCCCCGCGATGCTCGTAGTGCTCGCAGCGACGGGAGTACTGCGCGGACTGCAGGACACCCGGACGCCGCTCTATGTCGCCATCGGTGGCTTCGCGGCCAACGGCGCCCTCAACGTCGGACTCGTCTACGGGGCCGGTCTCGGGATCGCAGGATCCGCCTGGGGAACCGTAATCGCCCAGGCGGGCATGGCGCTGGTCTATCTGATCGTTGTGGTTCGCGGGGCCCGCCGCCACGGAGCATCGCTGCGACCCGACGCCGCAGGTATCCGGGCCAGCGCCCAGGCGGGGGTGCCCCTGCTGGTCCGTACCCTTTCGCTGCGGGCGGTCCTGATGATCGCCACCGCTGTCGCCGCACGACTCGGCGACACGGATATCGCCGCGCACCAGATCATCCTGTCGCTCTGGAGCCTTACGGCCTTCGCGCTCGATGCGATCGCCATCGCCGGACAGGCCATCATCGGCCGTTACCTGGGGGCCGACGACCCTCAGGGCGCCCGTGAGGCATGCCGCCGGATGGTTCAGTGGGGCATCGTGTCCGGGGTGATTCTCGGAGTGATCATCGTGCTCGCCAGACCGCTCTTCGTCCCACTCTTCACGGGCGACACCTCTGTGCAGAACACGTTGCTCCCGGCACTACTGGTTGTAGCGCTCTCCCAGCCGATCTCCGGTGTGGTCTTCGTCCTCGACGGGGTACTGATGGGGGCGGGGGACGGCCGCTATCTCGCCTGGGCCATGGTGGTGACCCTGGCCGTCTTCGCCCCGGTCGCTCTCCTCGTCCCCAGCTTCGGAGGCGGTCTCGCTGCCCTCTGGGCCGCGATGACGCTGATGATGACCGTCCGATTGGTGACGCTCTGGCTGCGCATGCGGTCCGGCCGATGGATCGTGACCGGCGCCACGCGCTGAAGCCCAACGTCTGACCGGACGCCGTAGGCCTGCCCGGTTTCACGTGAAACGACGAAGGGCCGCACCCGGAGGTGCGGCCCTTCATACAGCTCTGCTGAGCTATGCCCTTAGGCAGCAACGACCTCGATACCGAGCTTCGCGGCAACCTCGGGGTGCAGACGGACGGAGACCTGGTATCCGCCGAGCGTCTTGATCGGCGAGCCGAGCTCGACACGACGCTTGTCGACGTCCGGGCCACCGGCAGACTTGATCGCCGAGGCGATGTCCGCCGGGGTGACGGAACCGAAGAGGCGGCCGGCGTCGCCGGAGCGAACAGCCAGACGAACCTTCACGGCCTCGAGCTTGGCCTTGATCTCATTGGCCTGCTCGATCGTCGCGATCTCGTGAATCTTGCGGGCGCGGCGGATCTGCGCCACGTCCTTCTCGCCGCCCTTGGTCCAGCGAATGGCAAAGCCACGCGGAACCAGGTAGTTGCGGGCGTACCCGTCCTTGACGTCCACGACGTCGCCGGCGGCACCGAGGCCAGTGACCTCGTGGGTGAGGATGATCTTCATGTTTCGGTCACCCTTCCCTTATCGCGCGGTGGACGTGTAGGGCAGCAGCGCCATCTCACGGCTGTTCTTGACTGCCGTGGCGACGTCACGCTGGTGCTGCGTGCAGTTGCCGGTGACGCGGCGGGCACGGATCTTGCCACGGTCGGAAATGAACTTCCGCAGCATGTTCGTGTCCTTGTAGTCCACGTACTGGGTCTTGTCCTTGCAGAACGCGCAGACCTTCTTCTTAGGCTTGCGCACAGGCGGCTTCGCCATGGTGTTTCTCCTGTGTGATCAAGAAGTTGGGTACGAGCCGGCCCTTAGAAGGGAGGCTCGTCCGAGTAGCCGCCGCCGGAACCGCCGGAGCTTCCGCCCCAGCCACCCCCGCCGCCCTGCTGGCCCCCGCCCTGCTGGCCGCCGGCCGGGGCATTGGTGGCCCACGGGTCGTCGGCGGGAGCACCGCCGCCACCCTGCTGGCCACCGCCACCGGGACCGCCGCCCCAGTTGCCGCCGCCCTGCTGGCCGGCGCCGTATCCACCCTGGCCACCGCCCTGGCCACCGCGACCTGTGGTCTTGGTGACCTTGGCCGTGGCGTTCTTCAGGCTGGGGCCGACTTCCTCGACATCCAGCTCGTAGACCGTGCGCTTGACGCCCTCACGGTCCTCGTACGACCGCTGCTTCAGCCGGCCCTGCACGACAACGCGCATGCCTCGCTGGAGCGACTCCGCGACGTTCTCCGCCGCCTGACGCCAGACCGAGCAGGTGAGGAACAGGCCTTCGCCGTCCTTCCACTCATTGGTCTGCCGGTCGAAGATGCGGGGGGTGGACGCGACACGGAACTTCGCGACCGCCGCACCGGACGGGGTGAAGCGCAGCTCGGGGTCGTCGACGAGATTGCCGACGACCGTGATGACGGTCTCGCCTGCCATGGGTGAACCTCTCGGCGGGGATTGCTTCTGGCTGCTTGCTACTCGAACCCGATGACCGCTGAGCTAGATGCTCAGTGGGTCTCGGGACGGAGGACCTTGGTCCGGAGGACCGACTCGTTCAGGTTCATCTGTCGGTCGAGCTCCTTGACGACCGCAGGCTCGGCCTGCAGGTCGATGACCGAGTAGATGCCCTCAGGCTTCTTCTTGATCTCGTAAGAGAGACGACGACGGCCCCAGGTGTCGACCTTCTCGACCTTTCCGTTGCCCTCACGGACGACGGAGAGGAAGTTCTCGATCAACGGGGAGACTGCTCGCTCCTCGAGATCGGGGTCGAGGATGACCATCACCTCGTAGTGACGCATGTGGAACCCACCTCCTTTGGACTCAGCGGCCACGGTCGTTCCGTGGCAGGAGGGTCGTGATGCGTAAGCAACAGTGTCTCCGAGTAAAACAGCCGCCACTGACAACGCCCGTCTTCGAGAGTCGAGGGGAGCTGCAGTGCTGGCTCAGGGCAGACACCGGTGCAGACCGTACAGAGTACCCGCAGACCGGCTTCCAGTTGAAATCCGGTGCTCAAAGCGCACAATCAAGACAGATGCGGTGTGAGAGGCGCTACATCGCGCCGCCCCTTCCGCCAGGAGGTGCTCCATGGCACAGACAGTCCGACCTGCCGGCAGCCGGCCCGCCCACCGCCGGACGACCGATGCCCGTCCGGCCACCGGGTCCCTCTTCGCCACGGACGGCAAACCGCACCCGCGCCAGGAAGCGCTGATGGTGGTGACCGGGGTCCTCGGCGTCCTCGCGTTCGTGACGGCGATGTTCCACAGCCTGCACCTGATCAGCTCGTGGGCCGGGTTGATCGGCATCCTGACCGGCGCTTACGGGCAGTACATCTCCAGGACCACCTGGCAGCGGTTCGGCCTGATCATGGGGCTCGGCGCGTCCGCTCTCGGCTTCTTCCTCGGCATGGCGCACGGCGGCCTTTTCGGCGGCGTCGTCACCTGACCGGCAGAGCCCTGCCCCACGCGGCCGGCCGTCCCGAGCGGTGCACGGCCAAGCGGCCTGCGCGGGTGGTGCCCGGTCCGGTCCGGACGGACCGGACCGGGCGCCCCTCGGTCACAGTAGGCTTCGGCGCGAGAGCCGGAGCCCCTGACCGATGGGGACACACCTGCCGAGGAGCGCCCCGCATGAGCCTGACCCTGAGGACCATCAGCCGAGAACAGCATCTGGCGTACATCCAGAGCCTGCCCTCGGCCAGTCATTGCCAGGTCCCGGCGTGGGCTGATGTGAAAACCGAATGGCGCTCGGAGAACCTGGGCTGGTTCGACAAGAACGGCGAGATGGTCGGCGCCGGCCTGGTGCTCTACCGCCAGTTGCCCAAGATCAAGCGCTATCTGGCCTACCTCCCCGAGGGGCCGGTCATCAACTGGTACGCCCCGAATCTCGACGAGTGGCTCCAGCCGATGCTCGCCCACCTGAAGCAGCAGGGCGCCTTCTCGGTGAAGATGGGTCCTCCCGTCGTCATCCGCCGCTGGGACTCGGCCGCCATCAAGTCGGGGATCCAGGACCCCGACGTGAAGCGGCTGCGTGACGTCGAAGCCAGCCACATCGAGCCGCGTGCCTTCGAGGTCTCCGACCGCCTGCGGAAGATGGGCTGGCAGCAGGGCGAGGACGGCGGAGCCGGCTTCGGTGACGTACAGCCCCGCTATGTCTTCCAGGTGCCGCTGGCCAACCGCTCCCTCGAGGACGTGCTGAAGGGCTTCAACCAGCTCTGGCGCCGCAACATCAAGAAGGCCGACAAGGCCGGCGTCGAAGTGGTCCAGGGTGGTTACGAGGACCTCGCGGAATGGCAGCGCCTGTACGAGATCACCGCCGTGCGCGACCGCTTCCGGCCGCGCCCGCTCTCGTACTTCCAGCGCATGTGGTCGGTGCTCAACTCCGAGGACCCCAACCGCATGCGGCTGTACTTCGCCCGCCACAACGGCGTGAACCTGTCGGCCGCCACGATGCTCGTCGTCGGCGGGCACGTCTGGTACTCCTACGGCGCCTCGGACAACATCGGGCGCGAGGTCCGCCCCTCCAACGCCATGCAGTGGCGGATGCTCCGCGACTCGTACGCGATGGGCGCGACCGTCTACGACCTGCGCGGTATCAGCGACTCGCTGGACGAGACCGACCACCTCTTCGGCCTGATCCAGTTCAAGGTGGGTACCGGCGGTGAAGCCGTCGAATACGTCGGCGAATGGGACTTCCCCCTCAACAAGCTGCTGCACAAGGCGCTCGATATGTACATGTCGCGCCGCTGACCGCATCCCGACCACCATCCATCAGCTCCTCTCCTCTCTCTCACTTACACCGCAGCCACCAGAAAGGTTCCGGGCCGGCCATGGCGCTCTCCCTCTACGTCGACACCGCGCGCTGGCGGGCGCACCAGAAGTCCGTCCTGGATCAGTTCCCCGGTCTCGTGCCGGTCTGCAAGGGCAACGGATACGGCTTCGGGCACGAACGGCTGGCCGACGAGGCGATCCGCTTCGGGTCCGACACGCTGGCCGTCGGGACCACGTACGAGGCCGCGCGCGTCAAGGACTGGTTCAGCGGTGACCTGCTGGTGCTCACGCCCTTCCGCCGGGGTGAGGAACCCGTACCGCTCCCCGACCGCGTCATCCGTTCCGTCTCCTCCGTGGACGGTGTGCACGCCCTGGTGGGCGCACGCGTGGTCATCGAGTGCATGAGCTCGATGAAGCGCCACGGCGTGAAGGAGGAGGAGCTCGGCCGGCTGCACGCGGCCATCGAGGACGTGCGCCTCGAGGGTTTCGCGCTGCACCTGCCGCTCGACCGCACGGACGGTTCGGACGCGGTCGAGGAAGTCATCACCTGGATGGACCGTCTGCGCGCAGCCCGGCTGCCGCTGCACACCATGTTCGTCAGCCACCTGAAGGCCGAGGAGCTGGCGCGGCTGCGGCAGCAGTTCCCGCAGACCCGCTTCCGCGCCCGCATCGGCACACGGCTGTGGCTGGGCGACCACGAGGCGACGGAGTACCGCGGCGCGGTGCTCGACGTCACGCGGGTCGTCAAGGGGGACCGTTTCGGTTACCGCCAGCAGAAGGCCGCATCCGACGGGTGGCTGGTGGTCGTCGCCGGAGGGACCTCCCACGGTGTCGGCCTGGAGGCGCCGAAGGCCCTGCACGGTGTGATGCCGCGTGCGAAGGGCGTGGCGCGCGCCGGGCTGGCCACGGTCAACCGCAACCTGTCACCGTTCGTCTGGGCGGGCAAGCAGCGCTGGTTCGCCGAGCCGCCCCACATGCAGGTGTCGATCCTCTTCGTGCCTTCGGACGCTCAGGAGCCGAAGGTCGGCGACGAACTGGTGGCCCATCTGCGGCACACCACCACCCAGTTCGACCGCCTCGTGGACCGGTAGCCCCGGCCTCCCTCAGCCGGAGACCGCCCTGCGCGCGGTACCCCACTCCACCCGCGGTCCTTCGACCGCGGGTGCCGTGTGCCGGGCCGGATCCGGGTGTGCCTGCAGGAGCGCCACCCGGTCCGGCGCCCCGTCGAGCACCCCGCCCGAGGGATCGTCGGACCCGTCGCTCCGCACGGGGTCCCGGTCCGGCCTCAGGATGTCCCTGACGACCACGGCGCAGAAGTAGAGCGTGCCCGCCAGGTGCAGGGCGACCGCGATCTGATAGCCCTCCTGCGGCAGCCCTTGGTGCTTGTCGGCACTCGTCGTGTACGCCAGGTACGACCAGATCCCCAGGAAGTACGCCACCTCGCAGGCCTGCCAGACGAGGAAGTCCCGCCAGCGTGGCCTGGCCAGCGCGGCCAGCGGGATCAGCCAGAGCACGTACTGCGGTGAGTAGACCTTGTTCGTCAGGATGAACGCGGCCACCACCAGGAACGCCAGCTGTGCGAAGCGCGGCCGGTGCCGGGCGGTGAGCGCCAGCCCGGCGATTCCCGCGCACAGCAGGATCATCAACAGCACCGAGGCCGTGTTCACCGTGCTTACCTCGATGGACCGGCCGGTGCGCTGGGTGATGACCAGCCAGAACGAGCCGTAGTCGATCGGTCGTTCCTGGCTGAACGTGTAGAACTTCTTCCACCCTTCGGGGGCGTACAGCATCACCGGCAGGTTCACCATCAGCCAGGCCGCCGCCGCGCCGAGGAGCGCCGCTCCGTACTCCCGCCACCTCCCGGCCCGCCAGCACAGCACCAGCAGCGGCCCGAGGAGCAGCACGGGGTACAGCTTGGCGGCGGTGGCCAGGCCGATGAGGATGCCGAAGGCGAGGTTCCTGCCGCGGGACCACATGAGCATCGCAGCGGCTGTCAGGGCGACGGCGAGCAGATCCCAGTTGATCGTGGCGGTGAGCGCGAGTGCCGGGGCGAGCGCGACGAGGAGGGCGTCCCAGGGGCGGCGCCGGTGCGTACGGGCGACACACACCGCGATGATCACGGCGCAGATCATCAGCATGCCCGCGTTGACCATCCAGTACATCTGCTCGCGCTGCTGCACGGGGTCCGAGGAGGGAGTCAGCGTCAGCCAGGAGGCGACCTGCATGAAGAGACCGGTCAGGACGGGGTACTCGAGGTATGCCATGTCGCCGCTGAGCCGGTCGGCGTAGGGCACGAGGCCGTCGGCGAATCCGCGCCCGACGAAAAGGTGCGGGATGTCGGAGTAGCACGCGTGCGTGTACTGCGAACTGGCGCCGCGGAACCACGCCCAGTCGTAGCAGGGAATCTTCTGCACCATGCCGAGCGCGAACATCCCGATCGCCACGAGCACGATGACGCGCACCGGCGTGAGCGGCCCCGATCCGAACCGTGCCCAGCGGCCCGCGGGCCCGCCGATCAGCTCGCTGCCCGCTGCGGCGATCTCGTCCTGTCGCGTGGGCGGTACGACGGACGGCTCCTGGTGCACGTTCGTGTCTTCTGCGCTTGGCATGCCGCACATCCTGCCGTACGGCGCTGTGTGCGGAGGTGGCCCGCGTACGGGACACACGAAAGGGCCGTCGGCACCTGGCAGGTGCCGACGGCCCTCGTCATCCGCGTCCGGCAGGCCCCTGGCGGGGTTCCCGGAGGGCGGCGGTGTCACGCGCGCCGCCCTGAGCGGCGTTACCCACCGCCGCCGAAGATCCCGCCGCGGTCGTTCTCCTCGCCCTCGGTCGTGCCTTCGGTGGTTCCCTCGGTCGTTCCCTCGGTCGTCCCGGTGTCCGTCCCGCCGTCCGTGGTCCCGGCGTCCGTCCCACCACCGGTGGCCCCGTCCGTGGTCCCTTCGTTGTCGTTGCCCTCGGTCGTCCCGCCGTTCTGGTCGTTCTTGCACTCCCAGTCGAGCGGCCTGCACGTCTCGCTCGGCGAGGGGGACGGGGACGACGGAACGGGGGACGGCGACTCGGGCGCTTCGCTGGACTCCGAGGGCGAAGGCATCGGGCTCGGCGTCGGACTGGGGCTGACCGCGCCACCGCCGAAGACCGTCTCGCCGATCGGTTCCGGCTTCGGGAACCTGAGGGCCTTCGTGCCCTCCAGCGCTTCGGTCATGTAGTCCTGCCAGATCTGCGCGGGGAACGAGGCACCGTGGATCGACTTCTCACCACCGGTGCCGTACATCTCCAGGAACTCGCGGTCCTTCTTGGTCTCGTCGTCGTCCATCCGGAACATGCTGACGGCTGTCGACAACTGCGGGGTGTAACCGACGAACCAGGCCGACTTGTTGCCGTCCGTGGTGCCTGTCTTGCCGGCCGCATCACGTCCGGAGAGCTGGGCGGGTGTACCCGTGCCGTTCTCGACGACGTTCTTCAGCACGTCGGTGACGTTGTCGGCGACGATGCTCGGAAACGCATCATTCGTAACAATCTTGTGCTGATAGATGACCTTGCCCTTGTGCTTCACCTCGGTGACCGAGAAGGGCTCCCGCTGTTTGCCGCTGGTGGCGAAGGTGGCGTACGAACCCGCCATCCGGATGGCGCTCGGTGAGGAGGTACCGATGGAGAACGAGGGGACGCTCGAGTCCGCCATGTACTCGTCGTCACGCAGACCTGCGTCGATGGCGGCATCCTTCACCTTGTCGGTGCCGATATCCATTCCGAGCTGGACGAACGGGGAGTTCGCTGACTCCTGCATGGCGTGACGGAGAGTCATGTCTCCGTAGGACTCGTCCCCGTCGTTGGTCTGGAGCCACTCCTTGCCGTCCTCGTTCTGCCAGACCGAGCCGTCGTATTTTTTGATCTTCAGCTTGTTGTCGCCGTTGTAGATGCTCAGCGGCGAGACGGGGGTACGCTCCGACGCGCTCTGCTCGGGGCCGAGCTCGGGGTTGCGCCTCCCCAGCTCCATGGCGGCGGCCAGCACGAACGGCTTGAACGTCGAACCGACCTGCGCGCCGGTCGCGTCGGCGTTGTTGGTGTAGTGCTGCGTCGCGTCCTGCCCGCCGTACGTGGCGACGATGGCACCCGTCTTGGTGTCGACCGACGCGCCACCGAACTCGACGTGCGTGTCCTTGTCGGGCCGTTCCTCGGGCTTGATCTTGGCGTCGTACACCTTTTTGATCGACTTCTCGAGCTCGTCGACCTTCGTCTCCTCGAAGGTCGTGTGGATCTCGTAGCCGCCCCGGGCCAGTTCCTTCTCGGTGACGCCCTCCTCGTTGTGGGCAAGGAAGTACTTCGTGGCGAGGTCGACCAGGTAACCGGTCTGGCCACCCAGCTTGGCTTCCTTCTTCGGCGGTTTCACCTTGGGGAACTCGGTGAAGGTCGCACGCTTCGCCGCGCTCAGCCGGCCGTCCTTGACCTCCTCGTCGAGGATCCAGCTCCAGCGCGCCTTCGCCCGCTTGGTGTTCTCCTCGGCGGTAGCCCTCACCGGGTCGACGTCGGGAGCACCCGCGGGGTCGTAGTAACTCGCCCCCTTGAGCAGTGTCGCCAGGAAGGCGCACTCGCTCTCGTCCAGCTCCGCTGCGTCCTTGTCGAAGTACGCACGTGCCGCCGCCTGGAGCCCCGATGCGCCCCGGCCGTAGTAGGAGACGTTGAGGTAGCCCTCCATGACCTTCTCCTTGCTCACCGTCTCACCGACCTTGAGCGTGATGAAGAGTTCCTTGACCTTCCGGGTCAGGGTCTGGTCCTGGGTGAGCATGGAGTTCTTGACGTACTGCTGAGTGATGGTCGACCCGCCCTGGGTGTCACCTCCCCGCGCCATGTTGTAGACAGCGCGGGCGATGCCTACGGGGTCGATACCCCTGTCGGTCTCGAACGACTTGTTCTCGGCCGAGATGACGGCGTTCCGCATCGCTTCGGGGATCTGGGCGTACTCGAGCGACTGACGGTTGACGGAACCGCCCGTGGCGACCATCTGTTTGCCGTTGGCCCAGTAGTAGACGTTGTTCTGTGCGGTGGCGAGGTCCTTGGGCTCGGGCGGGACCACCAGCGCGTAGGCGATGCCGGCCGCACCCATCATGAGCCCCAGGAACCCCAGGCACAGGCCGGAGACCAGCCGCCACGAGGGCACCCAGCGGCGGAAGCCGTCCCGGCCGGCCCGCGGGTAATCGATGACGCGCTTCTTGCCGGAGCCCTCGCGGGACCGACCGCTGCTGTCACCACCCCCCCGGCGCCTGCCACCGCCTCCGCCGCGCTGGGCGGCGCGACGGGCCTCGGCACGGCCGCCGTACGACGGCTCCTCGCCGTACGCGTCGGAAGGTGATGATTGCGTTACCCTGTGTGACGGGTCGGTGCGACGTCCAGCAGGCTGTTGGGCGGCTCGTCTGGCCGCTGCACGCCCGCCACCTTGCGGTTGCGGCGCTTTGCGACGGTGCTCGCTCATCGAACGACTACTCCTCGGGCAGGCGAGAGCGCCTGGAAGCGGCAGTTGAGATCCGGTCCCCCCGAATTACGGACAAGCCCTGCGGAAGGCCCACCCGCAGTACATCCGGCAGTCCGCGATTACTGACGCACGAGGGCGTCTCACGGTTCCCGGTGGTCTGCATGCCGCACAGACTACGCACGGTCAAAAACCTCCGGGGACCGAACTTCACCCCAAATTACGCAAGTCACTCCCTATGAATCGGGGATGTGACACCGCTCACGAACCGCCCTCTTGTCGAACATCACAAGTCGATCTATCGTGCTGATGTATCGAGTCGATACATCAGCACGGCATACGGTGGGCTCAACAGCCCGCGGACGCACCAGGCGGAAGAGGAGGCGAAGGTGAGCAGGCGCTCCGGCATCCTCGAATTCGCCGTTCTCGGCCTGCTCCGCGAGTCCCCCATGCACGGGTACGAGCTGCGCAAGCGTCTCAACACTTCGCTGGGGATCTTCCGTGCCTTCAGCTACGGCACCCTCTATCCCTGTCTCAAGACGCTGGTCACCAACGGCTGGTTGATCGAGGAACCGGGCAGCGTCCCAGCTCTGCCCCCCGCAACAGGCCGTGGGGGTGCTCCCGCGTCCTCACTGGCAGGACGCCGCGCCAAGATCGTCTACCGGTTGACGGCGGAAGGTAAGGAGCACTTCGAGGAGCTGCTCTCGCAGACCGGCCCGGACTCCTGGGAGGACGAGCACTTCGCGGCTCGTTTCGCCTTCTTCGGGCAGACGGAGCGCGAGGTGCGGATGCGTGTGCTCGAAGGCCGCCGCAGCAGGCTGGAGGAGCGTCTCGAGAAGATGCGCGCCTCCCTCGCCCGGACCCGTGAACGACTCGACGACTACACACTTGAGCTGCAGCGGCACGGCATGGAGTCCGTGGAGCGCGAAGTGCGCTGGCTGAACGAGCTCATCGAGAGCGAGCGGTCGGGACGGGATCAGCGACGATCCTCGCCCGAGAGCTCCACTCAGCACGACACATCAGGAGAGACGGGCGGCCTGCCCCGGCACAGGGACGACTCCCGGCCGGATCCGTCCGACGACACGAAGTGACACCCCCGCAGATCCGCAAGGCGTCGTCGGGGAACACCGAGAAGACACAGGGAGCAATCGGCATGGGTTCGGTTCGCGTAGCCATCGTCGGCGTGGGAAACTGCGCCGCCTCGCTGGTGCAGGGCGTCGAGTACTACAAGGACGCCGATCCGGCCGGCAAGGTGCCCGGTCTGATGCACGTCCAGTTCGGCGACTACCACGTGAGTGACGTCGAGTTCGTCGCCGCCTTCGACGTCGACGCGAAGAAGGTCGGCCTCGACCTCGCGGACGCCATCGGCGCCAGCGAGAACAACACCATCAAGATCGCCGACGTGCCGAACACCGGCGTGACCGTTCAGCGCGGCCACACCCACGACGGCTTGGGCAAGTACTACCGCGAGACGATCGAGGAGTCCGCCGAGGCCCCCGTCGACATCGTCCAGGTCCTCAAGGACAAGCAGGTCGACGTCCTCGTCTGCTATCTGCCGGTCGGTTCCGAGGTGGCTGCGAAGTTCTACGCGCAGTGCGCCATCGACGCCAAGGTCGCCTTCGTCAACGCCCTTCCGGTGTTCATCGCCGGCACCAAGGAGTGGGCCGACAAGTTCACCGAGGCCGGTGTCCCGATCGTCGGCGACGACATCAAGTCCCAGGTCGGCGCCACCATCACGCACCGTGTGATGGCGAAGCTCTTCGAGGACCGCGGCGTCGTCCTGGACCGCACGATGCAGCTGAACGTCGGCGGCAACATGGACTTCAAGAACATGCTCGAGCGTGAGCGCCTGGAGTCCAAGAAGATCTCGAAGACGCAGGCCGTCACCTCGCAGATCCGTGACCGTGACCTCGGTGCGGACAACGTCCACATCGGCCCGTCCGACTACGTGGCCTGGCTGGACGACCGCAAGTGGGCGTACGTACGCCTCGAGGGCCGTGCCTTCGGTGACGTTCCGCTCAACCTGGAGTACAAGCTCGAGGTCTGGGACTCCCCGAACTCCGCCGGTGTCATCATCGACGCCGTGCGCGCCGCGAAGATCGCCAAGGATCGCGGCATCGGCGGCCCGATCCTCTCGGCCTCCTCGTACTTCATGAAGTCCCCGCCGGTCCAGTACTTCGACGACGAGGCCCGCGAGAACGTCGAGAAGTTCATCGCCGGCGACGTCGAGCGCTGACCCGGGCGGTCACTGCTTCGTGACGCTTCTCCATGTGGGGGGTTCCCAGGCAATGCGCCCGGAGGCCCCCCACATGTGTGACCCTTGCGCACATGTCTGTCGTGCGTGATCTGGGTGTACTCCTGCACCTTCGGAACTTCCGTCGCCTGCTCGCTGTACGACTTCTCTCCCAGTCGGCCGACGGGGTCTACCAGGTCGCGCTCGCCACCTACGTCGTCTTCTCGCCGGAGAACCAGACGACGCCGGGTGCCATCGCATCCGCCATGGCCGTCCTGCTGCTGCCTTACTCGCTGATCGGTCCGTTCGCCGGTGTCCTGCTGGATCGCTGGCCTCGACGCCAGGTCTTCCTGTACGGAAACCTGCTACGCGCCGCACTGGCCTGCTGCACGGCCCTGCTGCTCCTCAGTTCCGTTCCGGACTGGCTGTTCTACGCCTCCGCCCTCTGTGTCACAGCCGTCAACCGTTTCGTGCTGGCCGGGCTGTCGGCAGCCCTCCCTCGCGTCGTCGACACCCAACGGCTTGTCCTCGCCAACTCCCTTTCCCCTACGGCCGGCACGCTGGCCGCTACT
This sequence comes from Streptomyces sp., assembly GCF_035563135.1. Lineage (GTDB taxonomy): Bacteria > Actinomycetota > Actinomycetes > Streptomycetales > Streptomycetaceae > Streptomyces. Next base: position 20,166 of record NZ_DATMVN010000509.1, on the reverse strand, counting down.
GCGGGCGGGGGTCTCGCCCTGGCGATCCGCCTGCTGACAGACGGGTCGGATGCCGCCGTGGTCCTGCTGGGCGCGACCCTCTACCTCCTCTCGGCGATGGTCTCCCTGACCTTGCCCCGCACACTCCTCGGACCGGATCGAGGCCTGCACCACGTACGACTGCGGGAGGCACTGACCACTACCGCGCGGGGGCTCGTCGCGGGGTTGCGCCATCTGTCAGAGCGAAGGGACGCAGCACACGCGCTGGCCGCCATCACGGTGATCCGCTTCTGCTACGGGGCGCTGACCGTGATGGTGCTGATGCTGTGCCGCTACGCCTGGTCCGACAGCGAGTCCGACGGCCTGGCCCTCCTCGGCCTGGCACTCGGCGCCTCTGCTGCGGGGTATTTCGTGGCCGCCGTGGTGTCCCCCTGGGCGGTCGGCCGCTTCGGGCGATACGGCTGGCTGGGCGGGTGCGCCGGGGCGGCTGCCCTCCTGGAGCCTGCGCTGGGGCTCCCGTTCACGCCTGTCCCCATGCTGGCTGCCGCTTTCATCCTCGGGCTCGTCACCCAGGGAGCGAAGATCGCCACGGACACCGAGGTGCAGACCTCCGTGGACGACGCCTACCGCGGCAGGGTCTTCTCGCTCTACGACGTACTCTTCAACGTCGCCTTCGTCGCCGCTGCGGCAATGTCAGCCCTCGCCCTTCCTCCTGACGGGCGGTCCGTCGTCGTGGTGCTTACCGTGGCCGCGCTCTATGCCCTTGTCTCAGTGGCCATGTTCCATCGGCGGCGTGTGAGCCTCGCGCTTCAGCGCACCCGCCTCAAGGAATGAGTGAGGGGCGTTGTTTCACGTGAAACAACGCCCCTCGCCGCTCTCAACGTCGTGTTTCACGTGAAACACGACGAGCTCCTCCACCCCGGCCCACGCTCGTCCCGCTGCACCCAGCACGGCAGGGCCACCTGCGGAAGCCCGTGTCAGTCCTGTGCGGCCCACCATTCCTTGAGGGCCGCGACCGCGACGTCACGCTCCATCGGGCCGTTCTCCAGCCGCAGCTCCAGCAGGAACGAGTAAGCCTTACCGATCATGGGGCCGGGCCCCACACCAAGGATCTGCATGATCTCGTTACCGTCCAGGTCAGGCCGGATCGCTTCCAGCTCCTCCTGTTCCTGCAACTGCGCGATACGCTCCTCCAGCCCGTCATAGGTGCGCGACAGCGCATTCGCCTTGCGCTTGTTCCGAGTCGTGCAGTCGGAGCGCGTCAGCTTGTGCAGCCGGTCCAGCAGCGGCCCCGCGTCCCGCACATACCTGCGCACCGCGGAGTCGGTCCATTCCCCGTCGCCGTAACCGTGGAAGCGCAGATGCAGTTCCACCAGCTTCGAGACGTCCTTGACCATGTCGTTGGAGTACTTGAGCTCGGCCATCCGCTTCCTGGCCATCTTGGCGCCCACCACCTCGTGGTGGTGGAACGAGACACGACCGTCCTTCTCGAAGCGCCGTGTCCGCGGCTTGCCGATGTCGTGGAGCAGAGCGGCGAGGCGCAGCACGAGGTCCGGGCCGTCCTCTTCCAGGTCGATGGCCTGCTCCAGGACCGTCAGGGAGTGCTCGTAGACGTCCTTGTGCCGGTGATGCTCATCACTCTCCAGACGCAAAGCGGGAAGCTCGGGCAGCACTCGGTCAGCCAGCCCTGTGTCCACGAGAAGCCCCAGCCCCTTGCGGGGATGTCCGGAGAGCAGCAGTTTGTTGAGTTCCTCACGGACCCGCTCGGCGGAGACGATCTCGATACGTCCCGCCATGTCCGTCATGGCCCTGAGTACGTCGGGAGCAACCTCGAAGTCCAGCTGGGCGGCGAAACGAGCGGCGCGCAGCATGCGCAGCGGATCGTCCGAGAAGGACTCCTCGGGTGTGCCCGGAGTGCGCAGTACGCGCTGAGCCAGGTCGTCGAGACCGCCGTGCGGGTCGATGAACTCCTTACGCGGCAGTGCGACAGCCATGGCGTTGACCGTGAAGTCCCGGCGCACGAGATCTTCCTCGATCGAGTCACCGTAGGAGACCTCGGGCTTGCGCGAGGTCCTGTCGTACGCCTCCGACCGGTAGGTCGTGACCTCGATCTGGTAGCCGTCCTTCTGCGAGCCGACCGTGCCGAACGCGATGCCGACCTCCCAGACGGAGTCGGCCCAGGGGCGGACGATCTTGAGTACGTCCTCCGGGCGGGCATCGGTCGTGAAGTCGAGGTCGTTGCCAAGCCTGCCGAGCAACGCATCCCGGACCGACCCACCGACCAGGGCGAGGCCGAATCCGGCCTCCTGGAATCGGACGGCGAGGTCGTCGGCGACGGGGGACACCCGCAGCAGTTCGCTGACTGCGCGGTGCTGCACCTGACTCAGTGCACGGGGGCTGTCTTCGTTGGCGTTCGGCACAACAGAAAAGGGTACGTGCACCGACCGGCCCGGGCGTCATCGTTTCTTGCGGCCCTGCGAGACTCTCCCGATCATGTGGCACGGTCCCCGGCACTCAGGTGTCGGGCACATCGTTACCATGCGTGGACGCAGAGACCGGCAGCGCCGGCACCAGCTGACGACGACGAGGGACGGATACGCGTGGCCGAGGCGGCACACTCCCAGGGGATGATTCCCTCCCCTGCCCGCCGGTGGCTCCGGCGCACAGCCTCCTTGATCGTCGGGGCGCCACTGATCGCCGGCCTCCTGGCCGGCCCCGCAGCGCCCTCGGCCCGGGCCGAGGCGGTGACGAAGGCCCCGGCCGGCTCGCGCACCGTCGATGTGTCCCTGGACACGCTCGCTCCCAGCGCACCCGTCGAAGGCGACACGCTCACCGTCTCCGGCACCCTGACCAACAAGGGCAAGAAGACAGTCACCGACGCCGAGGTCGACCTGCGGGTCGGGCCGAGACTGTCCGGCAGGGGCGCGATCGACGAGGCCGCCGAACGCACCGGCTATCAGCCCGGCAGTGACCCGGCCAAGCTCGGCGGCGCGTACACGCTGAAGGTCCCCGCGCTCGCGTCCGGGGTCAGCCAGGACTTCAGTCTCGCCGTTCCGGTGGACAAGCTGGATCTGGACGCCGAGGGCGTTTACCAGCTCGGGGTATCCGTCACGGGCCGTACCACCGACTACACCTACGACCAGGTGCTCGGCATTCAGCGGACCTTCCTGCCGTGGCAGCCGGAGGACACCGGGAGCAAGACGAAGCTCACCTTCCTCTGGCCCCTGATCGCGTCGGCCCACGTCACCGCCGAGACGGGTTCCGACGAACAGCAGACCCCCGTGTTCGCCAATGACGATCTTGCTCTTGAGCTGGCTCCCGGCGGACGCCTGGAACAACTGGTCTCACTGGGACGACAGCTCCCTGTGACGTGGGTGATCGACCCGGACCTGCTGGCTTCCGCCGATGCGATGACGAAGAACTACCGTGTCAAAGTCGGTGACACCACTGTCGCGGGGACGAACCAGGCCATCGCCAAGAAGTGGCTCACGGATCTCCAAGCGGCCGTGAAGGACGGGAAGGTGGTGGCCCTGCCGTTCGCCGACCCCGACCTCGCCTCCATCGCCCACCGTGGCAAGAACGTCTCGGGGGCCCTCAGCCACCTGCAGACGGCGACCGAGGTCGCGGGCACGACGGTGGAAACCGTGCTTCACATGAAGCCGTCCACCGACTTCGCCTGGCCGGTGGACGGCGCGATCGATCCCTCGGTCGTCGACGTCGCGACGTCGGCCGGCGCCCATAAGGTGATCGCCCGCAGCGACAGTCTCGGGGAGACCGGCGGGCTGCCCTACACACCGACTGCGGCCCGTCCCATCGGTGGCGGCACCACCGCTGTCGTCTCCGACCACCGGCTCTCCACCGCGTTCACCGGCGACATGTCCAAGGCCGGCGCCTCTACGCTCGCCGTCCAGGAATTCCTGGCCCAGACCCTGGCAGTGACGGAGCAGGCGCCCGACAACGAACGCAGCATCGTCGTCGCCCCGCAGCGGACCCCCACCGCCGCCCAGGCCCAGACCATGGCACGCGCCCTGCAGGCCCTCATGACCGAACACTGGACGCAGCCGCTCGACCTGACGGCGGCCGCCGAACAGAAGCCCGACGCTCGGGCCACCACCAAGGTGCCCAGGGCTTCCCAGTACCCGAAGAAGCTGCGGAGCCAGGAGCTGCCCGCCCAGGCGTTCCAGGACATCCGGACGACACAGGATTCGCTCGACAGCTTCCAGGTCATCCTCACGCAACCCGACCGGGTGGTGACCCCCTTCGGGAACGCGGTCAACCGGGCCGTGTCGACGTCGTGGCGCGGCAGGCCGCTGGAGGCGCAGCAGTACCGCGACGCCGTCCGCACCTATCTTCAAGGCCTCACCAACGAGGTCCAGCTGATCGCCAAGTCGGACGTGACTCTGTCCGGACGCAGTGCGACCATCCCTGTGACCGTGCAGAACAAGCTGGTACAGGGTGTCGATCACCTCGTGCTCCGCCTCACATCGGGCAACGCCACCCGGCTCAAGCTCAACGACGGCGCAGCAGTCGCCGAACAGCCTGTCGAGATCGCGGGCGGGCACAGCCAGTCCGTGAAGTTCGACGCCTCGGCCAATGCCAATGGACAGGCACAGGTCACGGCGCGGCTCTTCACCACGGACGGAGCGCCGTACGGCGAGGAGATGACCTTCACGGTGAAGGTCTCGGAAGTCACACCGACCGTGCTCCTGGTGATCGCCGGTGGATTGCTGCTGCTGGTCCTGGCAGGCATCAGGATGTACACCCACCGCAAGCGCACCGTCGCGGGCGGAACAGTGGGGAACGACGGCGGCGAACCCGAGCAGCCGAGTGACCCGGCGCCGGACACCGGTCCGGAAAGCGGTGCCCCCTCGGGCCCGGGTGAGAAAGTGGACCGTTGAGCGATGTCTGTCGGGGCCTGTCGGCCGGGGACAATGAGGTGGGGTTTCGATGAACGCGCCGTACGACGGTGACCGCGGCCAGGGCGCGGGCGGAGCTGGGTCTTCCAGCGGTCCGCCGGTGCCGCCGGGTGCCGGCCAGAACGGGGAGGCACCCGACCCTTACCTGCAGCACGCGTACGACCACGATCCGTACCGCGCCCAGGACCTCGCCGCGCAGGACCCGGTGGCCGAGGCGCTCTACGACCGCGCCTCACATCCCCCGCCGCCTCCAGGGACCTATCAGGAGCCTCAGGCCCTCTACCAGCAGCCTCCCGCCGCCCAGTACGCTCCCGACCCCCGCCTCTGGGCCCAGACGCCGCCCCCGGAGCCCTCAGGCCCCTCGCGGCACCTTCCCTACGGCGACGACGCCGCGACCACCCAGTACGTGGGGGTGGACGATCTGGTCACCCAGGCTTCCGACGGTCGCGGGGAGCAGGACGCCTTCGCTCACCTCTTCCGCGACCAGGAGGGTTCGGCCCGTCCTCCCGGTCCTCCCACCGAGCCCGAAGCGGCTCCGGCGCCCGCCCCGTCGAAGTCCGGCAGCCGGGCCGCCGGGATACTGAAGTCCAGCGCCCTGATGGCAGCGGGCACCTTGGTGTCCCGGCTCACCGGCTTCGTCCGCAGCCTCGTGATCACCGCGGCGCTGGGTGCGGCGATGCTCGGCGACAGCTTCACCATCGCGTACACCCTGCCGACGATGATCTACATCCTCACGGTGGGCGGCGGGTTGAACTCGGTCTTCGTCCCTCAGCTCGTCCGGTCCATGAAGGACGACGAGGACGGGGGAGAGGCATACGCCAACCGGCTGCTGACACTCGTCATGGTCGCGCTCGGCCTGATCGTCGCCCTGGCGGTCCTGGTCGCACCGCTGCTCATCCGCATGATGTCACTGCCGATCGCGAACGAACCGGCAGCCAACAACGTCGCTGTGACGTTCGCGCGCTACTGCCTGCCGACCATCTTCTTCATGGGCATCCATGTGGTGATGGGCCAGATTCTGAACGCCCGGGGAAAGTTCGGCGCGATGATGTGGACCCCGGTCCTCAACAACATCGTCATGATCTTCACGTTCGGTCTGTTCATCTGGGTCTACGGCACCTCGGCCGAATCCCGGATGGGCGTGGAGACGATCCCGCCCGAGGGCGTCCGCCTCCTCGGCATCGGCACCCTGCTCGGCCTGGTGGTCCAGGCCCTGGCCATGATCCCGTATCTCCGCGAGGCAGGATTCCGCTTCCGTCCGCGCTTCGACTGGAAGGGCCACGGGCTCGGAAAAACGATCAAGCTCGCCAAGTGGACGGTCCTGTTCGTCCTCGCCAACCAGGCCGGCGTACTGGTCGTCACCCAGCTGGCCACCTCCGCCGGCAAGCTCGCGGACAAGGACGGCTCAGGCTTCCTCGCCTACTCCAACGCCCAGCTGATCTGGGGCATGCCTCAGGCCATCATCACCGTCTCGGTCATGGCGGCCCTGTTGCCCCGCATCTCCCGCGCCGCCCATGACAACGACCCCGGGGCCGTCCGCGACGACATCTCGCAAGGCCTGCGCAACTCGGCGGTGGCCATCGTGCCCGTCGCCTTCACCTTCCTGGCGCTCGGCCTGCCGATGTGCACCCTGCTCTACGCCTCCAGCGGCACCGAAGCAGCACGGTCCATGGGCTTCATCCTGATGGCGTTCGGCCTCGGCCTCATCCCGTACTCCGTGCAGTACGTCGTGCTGCGCGGCTTCTACGCGTACGAGGACACCCGCACTCCCTTCTACAACACGGTCATCGTCGCAGTGGTCAATGCCGCGGCCTCCGCGCTCTGCTACGTGATTCTTCCGGCCCAGTGGGCAGTCGTAGGAATGGCTGCCTCCTACGGGCTCGCCTACGCGGTCGGAGTCGGCATCGCCTGGCGCCGCCTGAGCAACCGGCTCGGCGGTGACCTCGACGGCGCCCGTGTGGTGCGCACCTACGCCCGTCTCTGCCTGGCCGCGATCCCCGCGGCAGCAGTCGGTGGCGGTGTGGGCTTCGCTCTTCTGACAGCCCTCGGTGACGGAGCCGGCGGCTCGGTGGTGGCACTGGTCTGCGGCAGCGTCGTCCTGCTGGGCATCTTCTTCGTCGCTGCGAAGAAGATGCGTATCGAGGAGCTCAACGGCATGGTCGGCATGGTCCGGGGACGGCTCGGCCGCTGAATGAGCTGCGAGCCGCACAACCATCGCTGGACACCGTGTGTCGTGCATAGCGCCGGAGTGTGGGCACAATTGGCGTGACTGTGCAGAGCTGGCTGGCATCGCGCAACGGATGGGGAGGCAGGAACGACGGTGGCGGAACGTAGCACGGCTGCTGTCGACGTGGCCGACAACAGCGGCGACGAGCCGCTGACCGCCAAGGCGGACGCGGCCACGACCGACGGGACGGCACAAACCCAGGGCGAAGAGGACGCAAGCTCGCAGGACGATGCGAGCGCGCGTGTCAGCTCCGACGGCGCACCGGCGTCGCCCGACCTGCACAGCGGTCACAAACTGGCCAGACGCTATCGCCTCGAGGAATGCGTCACCCGGCTGGACGGGTTCAGCAGCTGGCGTGCGGTCGATGAGAAACTGCGGCGCGCGGTGGGTGTGCATCTGCTGCCCGCCGATCACCCGCGTGCCCGCTCGGTGCTGGCCGCGGCCCGCTCCTCCGCGCTGCTCGGTGACCCGCGCTTCGTCCAGGTCCTGGACGCCGTGGAGGAGGACGACCTCGTCTACGTCGTTCACGAATGGCTCCCTGACGCCACCGAGCTCACAGCGTTGCTGGCCGCCGGCCCCCTGGAAGCCCACGACGCGTACCAGCTCGTGAGCCAGGTCTCCCAGGCCATGGCCGCCGCACACCGCGAAGGACTCGCGCATCTGCGTCTCACGCCCGGCGCCGTACTGCGCAGTTCGACCGGCCAGTACCGGATCCGTGGCCTGGCGGTGAACGCCGCTCTGCGCGGAATCACCGCCGAACAGCCTCTGCGCACGGACACCGAGGCCATCGGCGCACTCCTCTATGCCGCCCTGACCCGCCGTTGGCCGTACGAGAGCGACGCCTACGGTCTCTCCGGGCTCCCCAAGGACGTGGGCCTGATCCCCCCGGATCAGGTGCGGGCCGGCGTCCACCGAGGTCTGTCCGAACTCGCCATGCGCGCGCTTGCCAACGACGGCGCCACCGCATCGCGGCAGGAACAGCCGTGCACCACCCCGGACGAGCTGGCGAAGGCCGTAGCGTCCATGCCTCGCGTCCTCCCCCCGGAACCCGTCTTCACCGCCCCGCCCGAATACCAGCGCACGACCTATCAGCAGGGCACCTACGGGCGTCCCTCGGCGCGGCCCAACGCCGTCACCCAGCCGGTGATCGCCGCTCCGCCACCCCCTCTCCAGAGCCGCACAGGCAAGGCACTCAAGTGGGCGGTGTCCGCCCTGCTCATCGCGGCTCTGGGTCTCGGAAGCTGGCAGCTGGCGGAAACCGTTCTCGACCGGGGCAACGACTCCGGGGAGCCGACCCCCACACAGACCGCCGAGGACGGCAGCGTCGACAAGAAAGCAGGCGGAGCCAGTAAGCCCGTCGGCATCGTCGACGCCCGGGACTACGACCCTCAGGGCACGGACGGCTCGGAAAAGCCCGCAGTGATAAGCAACGCCTACGACGGTGACCCCAGCTCGTACTGGAACACCGATGGCTATTACACCGCAGCTTTCGGCAACCTCAAGAAAGGCGTGGGCATCGTCCTCGACCTGGGCGAGGTCCAGGAGGTGGGCAATGTCGACGTCTCCTTCCTCGGCGGCGCCACCTCGGCGGAACTGAGGACAACCGACAGCGCGTCCATTCCACAGGAACCCGACGGTTTTACCACGGTCGCGCAGGGCTCCGGGACAAACGTCTCCCTCAAGCCCGACAAGGCGGTACAGGCGCGGTACGTTCTGGTCTGGCTGACCAACCTGCCGCTGAGCAACGACGACGGCAGGTACCGGGGCAAGGTCTCGAACATCGAGATCACCAGCTGACGGGACCAAGGGGGAGGGGCACACCGTTGGACGACGCCGGATTCGCCGACATCAGCGATCAGGACCTCCTGGCCCAGCACGTCGCAGGTGATCCGGACGCCTTCGGTGAGCTCGTACGACGGCACCGTGACCGCCTCTGGGCCGTGGCCCTGCGTACGCTCGGCGACCGCGAGGAGGCCGCCGACGCCGTGCAGGACGCCCTGGTTTCCGCATTCCGCGCGGCCCATACCTTCCGTGGCCGGTCCGCCGTCACCACATGGCTGCACAGGATCACTGTCAACGCCTGCCTCGACCGTGCCCGCAAGGCGGCCTCGCGCAAGACCGCACCGGTCGATGACGCCGAGCGGCTCGATCAGCTCATGGAGCCTCACGAGTCCGCCGAGGCCCCCGCTGAACGGCAGGACCTGCACCGAGAACTTCTTGCCGCACTGGCCACCCTGCCCGCCGAACAGCGCGCCGCACTCGTCCTGGTGGATATGCAGGCCTACCCCGTCGCCGAAGCTGCCCGCATTCTCGACGTACCGACCGGCACCGTGAAGAGCCGCTGTGCGCGAGGCCGGGCCAGACTGCTTCCCTTGCTGACCCATCTGCGCAACAACAGAGAGGACGGCAAGGACGTCGCCATGGAAAGGAACCGGACACAGAGGCCGTCCGTCCCACCGGCGTCAGAACCAAGAGATGCAGGCGACGGTGATCCTGCCGGCGTAAAGGGCGGAGGCGGACTCGCATGACATCCACAGACGACACGGCTCAGCACCCGGACGTCTCGGAGATTTCCGACCTCACCGAAGGCCTCCTCCCGCCGTCCCGCGGGGCAGCACTCCGCCACCACATCGACGCTTGCGAAGAGTGCACCGAAATTCACTCCTCCCTGGAGGAGATCCGCTCGATGCTGGGAACAGGGCTCCCTCTGCACGAGCGCATGCCCGACGACGTGGCTGACCGGATCGACGCGGCCCTGGCATCGGAAGCTGAGGCTGCCATCTCGGTGCCTGCCACCACAACACCTCCTGTTTCACGTGAAACAGGAGCAGAGAGCGCTACCGCCCCCCGGCCCGCAGGCCATCCGCGCGGCGCTACCGGCCCTGGCCGGAGGCCGGCTCGTCGGCGGCGCACGGTGATCCTCGGCACCGCTTTCGGTGCGGCGGCCGTCGGCATGAGCGTCCTCCTGCTCCAGTCTCTCCAGTCGTCCCAGGACTCGGCCGGCACCATGGCCGAGCGTGGGGTGAATGCCGCAGAAAAGAGACAAGAGGGCTTCTCGGAGAACACACTGGAAGGCCGCGTCCGCGCGCTTCTGAGCGAAACAGAGGCTTCCCGAACTCCGAGCCATGAGCCTGACAAGCCTTACCTGGACACCAAGTCGTCACCGGGGAACCTGCCCCCCGGCGACGCATCCCCCCGCGTCCCTCTGCGCACTCCGAGCGTGGACGTTCCGCCCTGCGTCCAACAGGGCACAGGGCGGAACGTCCCCGCCCTGGCCGTGGAGCAGGGCAGCTATCAGGGGGCCGCCGCCTTCCTCGTCGTACTGCCCCATGCAACCGACTCGACTCGTGTCCAGGCTTATGTCGTCGACGCGGCATGCGTGACCTCCACACCTGCGGCAAAGGGACAACTGCTGCTCACGCACTCCTACACGCGCCCCTGAGGGCCACGCCTGGAGCCGGACCGGTATTCCGGGAATGCATGCCCCGTAGGATCCGTTGGGTGGGGTGAGAGTCGTGGAACCGACCCCAGTAGGCAGTAGGCAGTCTGCAGAGACGAGGAAGAACCCGTGAGCGACGTCCGTAATGTGATCATCATCGGCTCCGGGCCGGCTGGTTACACCGCCGCCCTGTACACCGCTCGCGCGTCGCTGAAGCCGCTGGTGTTCGAGGGCGCCGTCACCGCCGGTGGTGCGCTGATGAACACCACCGACGTGGAGAACTTCCCGGGTTTCCAGGACGGAATCATGGGCCCTGAGCTCATGGACAACATGCGCGCCCAGGCTGAGCGCTTCGGCGCCGAGCTCATCCCCGACGACGTGGTCTCCGTCGACCTCACCGGCGACATCAAGACCGTCACGGACACCGCGGGCACCGTTCACCGCGCCAAGGCCGTCATCGTCACCACAGGATCTCAGCACCGCAAGCTCGGCCTGCCCAACGAGGACGCGCTCTCCGGACGAGGTGTCTCCTGGTGCGCCACCTGCGACGGGTTCTTCTTCAAGGACCAAGACATCGCCGTGGTCGGTGGTGGTGACACGGCCATGGAAGAGGCGACCTTCCTCTCCCGGTTCGCCAAGTCCGTCACGATCGTCCACCGTCGCGACTCCCTGCGCGCCTCCAAGGCCATGCAGGAGCGTGCTTTTGCCGACCCGAAGATCAAGTTTGCGTGGGACAGCGAGGTCGCCACGGTCCATGGGGACCAGAAGCTCTCCAGTCTCACCCTGCGCGACACCAAGACCGGCGAGACGTCCGAGCTTCCGGTGACGGGCCTGTTCATCGCTGTGGGCCACGACCCCCGCACGGAGCTCTTCAAGGGCCAGCTCGACCTCGATGACGAGGGTTATCTCAAGGTCGAGGCTCCTTCGACGCGCACCAACCTGAAGGGGGTCTTCGGCGCCGGCGACGTGGTCGACCACACCTATCGTCAGGCCATCACCGCAGCCGGAACCGGCTGTTCGGCAGCTCTTGATGCAGAGCGCTTCCTGGCCGCGCTCTCCGACGAGCAGCTCGCCGAGCCGGATAAGACTCCGGCAGTCTGACTGCACCCCCCGAACCCACACCCCCCGCGAAGTTAAGGAGGCCGCCGTGGCCGGCGCCCTGAAGAACGTGACCGACGACTCCTTCGACGAGGACGTCCTGAAGAACGAGAAGCCCGTGCTGGTGGACTTCTGGGCCGCCTGGTGCGGCCCGTGCCGCCAGATCGCGCCGTCGCTGGAAGCCATCGCTGCTGAGTACGGCGATGAGATCGAGATCGTCAAGCTCAACATCGACGAGAACCCGGCCACCGCGGCGAAGTACGGCGTGATGTCGATCCCTACGCTCAACGTGTATCAGGGTGGCGAGGTCGCCAAGACCATCGTCGGGGCCAAGCCGAAGGCCGCGATTCTCCGTGACCTCGAGAGCTTCGTCACCCAGAAGTAATGTCTGACTGTTTCACGTGAAACGGGCCCACCCTTCGGGGGTGGGCCCGTTTGTATGTTCTTACGCACTCAGGTCGGTCGCGGTGCTCAGAGAGGCCGCAGCGCCGGCTCTTTCTGTACGGCACCCAGCAGCCTGTCCAATGCCAGTTCGACATCTTCCTTCCAGGAGAGCGTGGTACGCAGTTCAAGCCTCAGACGCGGATGCGCGGGATGAGGTCGCACCGTCTTGAAGCCGACCGAGAGCAAATGATCCGCCGGCAGCACACACGCTGGTTCCTTCCACCGTGCATCGCCAAAAGCCTCGATCGCCTTGAACCCGCGTCGTAACAAGTCCTTGGCAACCGTCTGTACCATCACGCGGCCCAGCCCTTGTCCTTGGAAATCCGGCAGGATCAAGGCTGTCATCAGCTGCACGGCATCGGGGGACACAGGGCTGGTGGGAAAAGCCGTGGACCGGGGAACATACGCAGGCGGTGCATAGAGAACGAACCCCGCCGCGACATCATCCACGTAGACGACCCGCCCGCAGGAGCCCCACTCCAGCAGCACAGCGGAGATCCAGGACTCTTTCTCGAGTTCGGGCCTGCCTGCTTTTACCGCAGCTTCCCCGCTGACCGGATCAAGTTCCCAGAAGACACACGAGCGGCAGCGCCTGGGGAGATCCGGAAGGTTGTCCAATGTGAGCGGTACGAGCCGACGCCCCATGTAGGCAGTTCCTCACTTCCTTCGCCCGCCGCATCACGTGCGGCTGCCAGCGCACTCCGTTCCCGGAACAGGCTGCCGACGAACCCCCCGACAACACCAAGCCCCAACCCGACTGACACCAGGTGGCTGCGATTCACTGATCGCACGGCCGCCGCCTCCTCTGAGGTGGATCACGGTGATGGATACGCCATACCAGAACGCATCGTATCCACCCAGAGGTGATGGGGACACCGAGAGACGGCAAAGGGCGGGGCGAGTTCCGGAGAAGTTTCCGGAACTCGCCCCGCCCTTTGCCGTCCAGCAGCTTCAGGCCTTGTCGGCCTCGGCCTGCTCCCCTTCGATGCCCCGTTCCAGCACGCGTCCCTCACCCGGAGCAAGACTGCTGAGAATGCGGTCCAGATCCTCCATCGAGGCGAACTCGACGACGATCTTTCCCTTCTTCTGTCCGAGGTCGACCTTCACCCGCGTCTCGAACCGATCGGAGAGGCGCGAAGCGAGATCGGTCAATGCCGGTGAGACCCGGCCACCGGCCCTGGGCCCTCGAGGCTTCGCAGAACTCGTGGGCTCGGTTCCGAGGAGGCTCACGATCTCCTCGACCGCACGTACCGACAGTCCTTCGGCCACGATTCGATGCGCCAGCCGGTCCTGTTCCTCGGAGTCGTCCACTGACAACAAGGCTCGCGCATGCCCGGCCGAGAGGACTCCAGCCGCGACCCTGCGCTGCACCGGCGGAGAGAGCCGCAGCAGACGGAGAGTGTTCGACACCTGAGGCCGGGACCGTCCGATCCGATCCGCCAGCTGATCATGAGTGCACTTGAAATCCTTCAGCAGCTGGTCGTACGCCGCTGCTTCCTCCAAGGGATTCAGCTGAGCCCGGTGCAGGTTCTCCAGGAGCGCGTCGAGAAGCAGCTTCTCGTCATCGGTCGCACGGACGATGGCCGGGATACGTTCCAGTCCGGCCTCGCCACACGCCCTCCAGCGACGCTCCCCCATGATCAGTTCATAGCGGTCCTCGGCAACCTTGCGTACGACGACGGGCTGGAGGAGACCGACTTCCTTGATGGAGGTGACCAGCTCTGCCAGAGCTTCCTCGTCGAAGACCTCGCGAGGCTGCCTGGGGTTGGGAGTGAGCGAAGCAAGGGGGATCTCGGCGAAATACGCCCCGGTTGAATCCGCCTGCCCCACGGTGGGCTCCAGCTCCCCTACAGGAGAACTCGGCTCCGGCACCGTCGTGCCAGAGGGGAGCACGGCCAATTTCGCAGCGGCTACCCCGCGCTCGGCGGTCATTACGGGTGACGTACCCGCCGGGTTCCCACCGGACGCAGGACTTGTGATCTGCTTCTCTTGCGGAGCTGCGGGAATCAGCGCACCAAGTCCACGCCCCAGTCCTCTACGACGCTCGCTCACTGCATGCCCTCCGAATGACTCTGCTGGCTGTTCTGGACGCCCGTGCGGGCAGGCTCACCCGCCGCTGGGGCGTGCTGGGCCTCGTAATGCACTCCGACGCCTCTCAGCGCGATCTCACGGGCCGCTTCAAGGTAGGACAGGGACCCGCTGGAGCCCGGATCGTACGTCAATACCGTCTGCCCGTAACTCGGCGCCTCCGAGATGCGCACCGAGCGAGGAATGCTGGTCCGCAGCACTTCCTTGCCGAAGTGGCTACGCACCTCCTCCGCCACCTGTGAAGCGAGCCTGGTCCTGCCGTCGTACATGGTGAGCAGGATCGTCGATACGTGGAGGTCGGGATTCAGATGCCCTCGGACCAATTCGACGTTACGGAGAAGCTGACCGAGGCCCTCCAGTGCGTAGTACTCGCACTGAATCGGGATGAGCACCTCTGCTCCGGCCACAAGTGCGTTGACTGTCAACAGGCCGAGCGAGGGTGGGCAGTCGATAAGGATGTAGTCCAGCGGCTGGTCATACGCCTGGATCGCCCGCTGCAGTCGGCTCTCCCGCGCCACCAGCGATACCAGTTCGATCTCCGCACCGGCGAGATCGATGGTCGCCGGAGCGCAGAAGAGACCTTCGACGTCCGGAACCGGCTGAACGACCTCGGAGAGCGGCATGCTCTCCACCAGGACGTCGTAGATGGAAGGGACTTCCGCGTGATGGTCGATCCCCAGAGCCGTGGAGGCATTCCCCTGCGGGTCAAGGTCCACCACCAGAACACGCGCACCATGCAGTGCGAGCGAGGCGGCAAGATTGACCGTCGAAGTCGTCTTGCCCACACCGCCCTTCTGGTTGGCGACGACCATGACGCGTGTCCGGTCTGGACGTGGCAGTCCCTCGCCGGCGCGGCCAAGGGCCTCAACCGCCAGCTGGGCCGCACGACCAATGGGTGTGTCGTCCATCGGTGGCGGTGTTTCACGTGAAACACCATCCCCCAGGGACTCGGTACGGGGACCGGGGACCGGATCGGTCATCGGTCCCGCGATGTTGGCGTCGGACCGCAAGGATTCACTCTCCTCGACTTCAGGCTCGCAATGAACAGAGCCTGTCATGCTTTCGGGGTCATGAACCAGCGAGGCCGACTGTTCTGTGGATGAATCCGGTTCTGTGGACAACTCGGTAACCCGCACAGGCTTGCGGTCTCGCGGCGTGGCAACCGCGCGGCCGCGGTCGATGATTCCCTGAAGCAGAGAGCGACGTTTCACGTGAAACACGATGCCTCTGCGGTTGGGCAGCAGACTTCCGACACTCCGCAGGCAGTACATATCGTTGCTTGCATGGAGCATCAGCGCAAACATGCATTAAACGCACTAAAACTGAACGAACCCAATCTCTCGATCAGCCGGTGCAGACCGCGTTCATCGGCGCCGCCGTGTTCGGCCGACCCTGGCGGCCTTGGCCCGCTTTGCGGCGAACCTCACACCGCCCGGGCTCTCCCCGACCACCACACGCACCACTGTGGACGCGGGATCAACCAGTCCCTCACCCACATGCAGCACCTCGGTCTCCACCACTCCGAGCTTGCTCAGCGCGGCACGGGCTCCCTGGATCTCCTCCTCGGCCGTGCCTCCCTTGAGCGCCAGCATCTCCCCGTACGGGCGGAGCAGGGGCACTCCCCATCCGGCGAGCCGGTCGAGCGGTGCGACCGCCCGGGCCGTCACCACGTGAACGGGCTGAAGCGTCCCCAGTACCTCTTCAGCCCGGCCACGGACGACCGTCACGTGATCCAGTCCCAGGAGTTCGACGACCTCCTGAAGGAAATTCGTACGACGCAGCAGCGGTTCGAGCAGCGTGATCTTCAGGTCGGGGCGCGCCAGTGCCAGCGGGATACCAGGAAGCCCGGCCCCTGAACCCACATCGCACACAGTGACGCCCTCGGGGACCACCTCGGAGAGCACCGCGCAGTTCAGCAGATGGCGTTCCCACAGGCGCGGCACCTCGCGAGGACCGATCAGCCCTCGTTTGACGCCCGCGTCCGCGAGCAGCTCCGCGTACCTGACAGCCTCTGGAAAGAACTCACCGAATACCGCCTGCGCCTCCTGGGGCGCCTGAGGGAGCTCTGCTTCCTCCGTCACGGGGACCGTCCTTCCGTACCGCACTAGCACGCTGACTATCAGGCTGACAAAGATCGGCCCCGCCTGTGAACAGACGGGGCCGACAGTACAAGGTTCCGGTCAGGCAGGGAGAACGACGACGAAGCGCTGCGGCTCCTCGCCCTCGGACTCGCTGCGCAGACCTGCTGCCGCGACCGCGTCGTGCACGACCTTGCGCTCGAACGGTGTCATCGGCTCCAGCTTCACCGGCTCGCCCGAGCCCTTGACCTCGTCCGCGGCCTTGGCACCCAGCGCGGCGAGAACTTCACGCTTCTTGGCACGGAAGCCGGCGATGTCCAGCATCAGGCGGCTGCGGTCACCGGTTTCACGGTGGACGGCCAGGCGCGTCAGCTCCTGAAGCGCCTCCAGCACCTCACCGTCGCGTCCCACAAGCTTCTGCAGGTCACGCGCCGAGTCGCTGATGATCGAAACCGCCGCCCGGTCCGCCTCCACGTCCATGTCGATGTCACCGTCGAGGTCGGCGATGTCGAGCAGGCCTTCGAGGTAGTCAGCCGCGATCTCTCCCTCCTGTTCCAGGCGGGTCAGAGTGTCGCTGCCCTCAGCGGCCGGGGTGATGGTGCCTTCCGTCACGGATGGACTCCTTCTTACTTCTTGGACGGGTGCTTGGGCCGCTGCGGGCCCTTGCGCTGTCCGGGCTTGGCTTGGCGTGAGGAGCCGGAGGCGGCAGGCTTGCCCGCTGCCTTCGGCTTGTCGTCCTGCGGGGCGTCCTGCTTCTCCAGCGAGGTCTTGGCGTCCGGGCCGGCGGAGCCGGAGCTCTTCGCCGTGCCGGGGTGCGGGGCAGCAGTATGACGCTTCGCCTTGGGCTGGCGCTTGGGCTGCTGGCGCTTGGGCGCGGCACCGCCCTCAGCCTCGAGCACGGCTGCGTCGCTCTTCGTCACCGTTCCGTCCTCCTGGGCGGCGAGACCCATCTTGGACAGACCGGTGATGAACTTGCGCTCGATGTCGTTGCGGTCAGGACCCTTGGCGACAATCGCCTTCACGGTGTTGCGCCGTGTCCTGCCCCGCACCTGTCCATGAGAACTCACGCCCTTCAGCACACGGCTCAGGTACTGGTCCTGCGCCTTGCTGCCCGGAGTCGGGTTCTGGTTGATCACGTACATCTGCTGACCCATGGTCCAGACGTTGGTGGTCAGCCAGTACACGAGGACACCGACCGGGAAGTTGATGCCCATGACCGCGAAGATCACCGGGAAGATGTACATCAGCATCTTCTGCTGCTGCATGTACGGGGTCTTCACCGTCAGGTCGACGTTCTTCGTCATCAGCTGGCGCTGCGTGAAGAACTGCGACGCGGACATCATCACGATCATGATCGCGGTCACGACACGGACATCGGTCAGCGAGGCGCCGAGCGCCGCGACCTTCTCTTCGCTGTCCATGAACTTCGCGGCCAGCGGGGCACCGAAGATGTGGGCCTGACGGGCACTGTCCAGCAGGGGTTGGTCGATGACACCGATCGTCTTGCCCGAGGCGATGGACGACAGCACGTGATACAGGGCGAAGAAGAACGGGGACTGCGCCAGGATGGGAAGGCACGAGGAGAGCGGGTTGGTGCCCGTCTCCTTGTACAGCTTCATCATCTCTTCGGACTGACGCTGTTTGTCGTTCTTGTAGCGCTCCTGGATCGCCTTCATCTTCGGCTGGAGCACCTGCATGTTCCGGGTCGACTTGATCTGCTTGACGAAAAGCGGGATCAGGCAGATCCGGATCAGGACCACCAGGGACACGATGGACAGGCCCCAGGCCCACCCCGTGTCATCGCCGAAGAGCGCTCCGTACAGCTTGTGGAACTGGACGATGACCCACGAAACAGGTGTGGTGATAAAGCTGAACAGACTGGCAATCGTGTCCACTAATCAGGCTCCTTGAGCTTTGGGCGAGGTCTCTGTGGCCGGGCTCAGGGGTTCGGACACCGGCCCCCCGCAGGGCACATCGGCGGCGGAGTCCCCGCCCTTGCCGCCACGCGCACCGCTGCGCAGCAGTTCGTGCCAACGCGGACGTTTGCGCGGCGGTACGTGATCCACGCCGCCGGGTGACCACGGATTGCACCGAAGGATGCGCCAGGCGGTCAGCGCTGTTCCCTTGATCGCACCGTGCCGGTCGATCGCCGTATATCCATAGTGGGAACACGACGGGTAGTAACGGCAGACGGGCCCGAGGAGCGGGCTGATCGTCCACTGGTACAGCTTGATGAGAGCCAGCAGCGGATACTTCATCGCGCGCCCCCTCCCAGCAGCCGCTGAAAGGCGGCATCCAGGTCTCGGGCCAGCTGTGCATGGTCGGCGTCACCCGCTCCGGGCAGCGCTCGTACGACAACAAGGCTACCGGGGGGCAGCTGAGCAAGCCGATCGCGGACCAGATGGCGAAGCTTCCGCTTCACCGCGGTGCGAACGACCGCCCCACCCACTGCTTTGCTGACAACGAAACCCGCACGTGGCGGGGGAACACTCTCCCCTGGCACGTGCGGGTCCGTAACACCGCTGCGTAGATGCACGACGAGTAGCGGGCGTCCGGCCCGGCGTCCCCGGCGTACAGCGGCCGCGAAGTCCTCGCGCCGCCTCAGCCGATTCTCGGTAGGCAGCACGTCATGACCTGGCCGCGATCAGGCGGACAGGTTGGCGCGACCCTTGCCACGGCGGTTCGCGAGAATCGCGCGGCCGGCACGGGTACGCATGCGCAGTCGGAAGCCATGGGTCTTGGCGCGACGACGATTGTTCGGCTGGAAGGTGCGCTTGCTCACTCGGGGGCTCCAGAAATGATTCGTGTGTTGGCGGGACATCGCCTGGCTGTCACCGTGCGCCCACGAGGAACTCGCGTAAACGCCTTAGTGCACCGCTTCACAATCACAGATCGTGATCTTTGCCCATCGGAGGCAGGCGGCAGCAGCCATCGACAACTCGACCTGGTCACGGTACGCGCGGCTGCGCCATCCGGTCAAACCGGCTCCCCGCCACCCCGTGCTGTACACACCCTGTGGACAACAACTTGAACCGTGCGGGTCGGGCTGACTACCGTGGCTGAACTCCGGATTCTTTTCCTTCCTGTCTGCCGGGCCTCACCTGACCCGACCCATCCCGTCCCGAGAAGCACACATTCGTGGGACATGCGAGAGAGCGTGCCTTGTGGCTGACGTACCTGCCGATCTTGCCGCAGTGTGGCCGCGAGTGCTGGAACAACTCCTCGGGGAGGGCCAGCAGGGCATCGAGCCGAAGGACAAGCAGTGGATCGAGCGCTGCCAGCCCTTGGCACTCGTTGCTGACACCGCGCTGCTGGCCGTACCCAACGAGTGGGGCAAGCGTGTCCTGGAGGGCCGGCTCGCACCACTGATCAGCGAGACCCTCACCCATGAGTGCGGGCGGCCGATCCGGATCGCGATCACGGTCGACGATTCCGCGGGTGAGCCCCCTGCTCCGCCCGCACCTCCGATGCACCAGCCCCACCAGGGGCAGCAGTCCCACCGCTACCAGGGGCCGCAGCACGACGAGCCCTCGCGCGACGACGGGTACGACAGCTACGGCTCCAGGCCCTCCGACGACGGAATGCCGACAGCCCGCCCCGCCTACCCGGACTACCAGCAGCACCGCCCGGAGCCCGGCGCCTGGCCCCGTGCCCAGGAGGACCTCTCCTGGCAGCCCCGGCACGGCGGGTACCAGGACCGCGATCCGTACGCGAGCCCGCGCTCCCAGCAGCCCCAGCACGACTACCGGCCGCAGCCGCCCGAGCACCAGGGGTACGAGCAGCAGCGGGACAGCCGCGACCGCCACGATCTGCAGGACCAGCCGCCCCAGCACCGCCAGGGCGGCCCCGGCCCGGGGAGGGCCGGCGGCGGCCCCATGGGCCAGTCCGCGCCCCCGC
>NZ_DATMVN010000508.1:0-7462 GCF_035563135.1 Streptomyces sp. | reverse complement strand
AAGTCGTGGGTGACGAAGGCGATCGTCTTGTGCAGTTCGTGCTGGAGCCGGATCAGCTCGTCCTGGAGGTGGTCGCGGGTGATCGGGTCGACCGCCCCGAACGGCTCGTCCATCAGGAGTACCGGCGGATCCGCGGCCAGTGCCCGGGCGACACCCACACGCTGCTGCTGGCCGCCGGAGAGCTGACGCGGGTAGCGTCCGTGGAACTCCCGGGGGTCGAGGCCGACCAGGTCGAGCATCTCCTCGACCCGGTCCTTCACCCCGGACTTCGACCAGCCGGTCATCTTCGGCACGAGGGCGATGTTCTCCGCGACCGTCATGTGCGGGAAGAGACCGGAGGACTGGATGGCGTAGCCGATCTTGCGGCGCAGCTTCACCGGGTCCATGTCGGTGACGTCCTCGTCGTTGATCCTGATCCGCCCGGACGTCGGCTCGATCAGGCGGTTGATCATCTTCAGCGTGGTCGACTTCCCGCAGCCCGAGGGACCCACGAGGATCACGGTCTCACCCGCCTTGATGTCCATGGACACGTTGTCCACGGCGGGGGCGGGGCTGCCCGGGTAGGACTTGCTGAGTTCCTCCAGCTGGATGGTGGCGCCCGAGGTGCCGGCGGGGCGGGTCGGGGTCGGCTCCACCGGCCCGGTGGTTGTCTCAGGCACGGATCCCCCTGGGGATGGTGAGCCGCCCGAGCAGTACGTACGCGGCGTCGAAGAGCAGGGCGAGAATGACGATGCCGATCGTGCCGGCGAGGACCTGGTTGATGGCGTTGGCGCTTCCCAGTGAGGCGAGTCCGCGGAAGATCTCGTTGCCGAGACCGGGACCCGAGGCGTACGCGGCGATGGCGGCGATACCCATCAGCATCTGGGTGGAGACCCGGATGCCGGTGAGGATGGGCGGCCACGCGAGCGGCAGTTCCACCTTGAACAGCCGCCGCGTCCGGGACATCCCTATGCCCTTCGCCGCGTCGACGAGGGACGGGTCGACCCCGCGCAGCCCGACGATGCAGTTACGGACGATGGGCAGCAGCCCGTACAGGGTCAGGATGATCACGGTGGGCGGGACCCCGAGCCCGACCAGCGGGATCAGCAGGCCGATCGCCGCGAGCGAGGGGATGGTGAGGATCGCCGAGGTGGACGTGATCGCCAGTGAGCCGCCCCAGCCGCTGCGGTAACTGACGACACCGATCAGGACGCCGAGGACGGTGGCGAGGACCATGCACTGGAAGACGGCGCTGACGTGCTGGAACGCGTCGGTGAGCAACTGTTGGTGCCTGGTGCTCAAATACTCCCAGAAGTTCACATGTTGCTCCCTCGACTCAGTCGGTGTCCTCTGCAGCCTGCTCAACCAGCGGGATAATACGCAGCGGCACCGGGTTTTCCATGACGATCGCCGTGGACGCCCGGACGATGCCATCAAAGCCGACGACCAGGTCGATCACCCGTTGGAGGTCGGCGTTCGAGCGGGCGACGAGCCGGCAGAGCATGTCCCCGTGGCCGGTCGTCGTGTGCAGTTCCAGTACCTCGGGCACGCCGCGCAAATGGGTGCGTACGTCGGTTCCTTGGCCCTGCTTGATCTCCAGCGTGGCGAACGCGGTGACGGGGTAGCCCAGCGCCGCCGGGTCCACGTCCGGGCCGAAGCCACGGATGACGCCATTGGACTGAAGCCGGTCCAGCCGCGCCTGCACCGTCCCGCGCGCCACCCCGAGCCGCCGCGACGCCTCCAGCACACCGATACGGGGCTCGTGGGCCAGCAGCACGACGAGCCGGCCGTCCAGTGAATCGATCCCCATGATCCGCCCCTCTGTGGTCAGCCTGTACAGACAGCCCGCCCATCCTGGCGGCGGGCTGGACAGATTGACCAGGGGATCGGCGAACTGTTGCGCACCTTGCGAAGCGGCGGGAACCTTCGGGCATGACTGAGACTGTGCACACCACCCCCGACACCGCCCGGCAGGCCGATCCCTTCCCGGTCAAGGGAATGGACGCGGTCGTCTTCGCGGTGGGCAACGCCAAACAGGCGGCCCACTACTACTCGACCGCCTTCGGCATGAAGCTCGTCGCCTACTCCGGCCCGGAGAACGGCAGCCGCGAGACGGCGAGCTACGTCCTGACCAACGGCTCCGCCCGCTTCGTCCTCACCTCCGTCATCAAGGCGTCCACCGAATGGGGCACCTTCCTCGCCGACCACGTGCACGCCCACGGCGACGGTGTGGTCGACCTCGCCATCGAGGTCCCCGACGCCCGCGCGGCCTACGCGTACGCCGTCGAGCACGGCGCGCGGGGCATCGCCGAGCCGTACGAGGTCGAGGACGAGCACGGCACGGTCGTCCTGGCCGCCGTCGCCACGTACGGGAGGACCCGCCACACGCTGGTCGAGCGCGGCGGCTACGACGGTCCGTACCTCCCCGGCTACGTGGCCGCGGACCCGATCGTGGAGCCGGCCGCCAGGAGGACGTTCCAGGCCATCGACCACTGCGTCGGCAACGTCGAACTCGGCCGGATGAACGAGTGGGTGACCTTCTACAACAAGGTCATGGGCTTCACCAACATGAAGGAGTTCGTCGGCGACGACATCGCCACCGAGTACTCCGCCCTGATGTCGAAGGTCGTCGCCGACGGCACGCTGAAGGTGAAGTTCCCCATCAACGAACCGGCGATCGCGAAGAAGAAGTCGCAGATCGACGAGTACCTGGAGTTCTACGGCGGCGCCGGCGTCCAGCACATCGCGCTCGCCACGAACGACATCGTCGCCTCCGTGAAGGCGATGCGGGCGGCCGGCGTGCGGTTCCTGGACACCCCGGACTCGTACTACGACACGCTGGGGGAGTGGGCGGGCGAGACCCGCGTGCCCGTGGAGACGCTGCGCGAGCTGAAGATCCTCGTCGACCGCGACGAGGACGGCTACCTGCTGCAGATCTTCACCAAGCCGGTCCAGGACCGCCCGACGGTCTTCTTCGAGATGATCGAGCGGCACGGCTCCATGGGCTTCGGCAAGGGCAACTTCAAGGCCCTGTTCGAGGCGATCGAGCGCGAGCAGGAGAAGCGCGGCAACCTGTAGGCACAGCACATGAGGGGCCCTCCTCCCGGCGCCGGGAGAAGGGCCCCTTCCCGCATGCCGTCACGGAGCCGCCGAGGCGCTGGGCTTCCCCTGCGGGTCCGGGGCCGCCGACCGCGAGGCCCCCGCCTCCTTCCCGGCCTCCTGCGAGGACTCCGGCGCGGACTCCCGCGAAGGCACGGGCTCCCGCGAAGCTCCGGGCCCGGCGGGGGGCTCCGGCTCGGCGGAGGACTCCGCCGGCCGCACCTGGGCCGGACCGCCCGGCGCCGGCTCACCCAGGGCTTCCAGGGCCTCCCGGGCCAGCGGAGCCGCCAGCGGTGAGAAGTCCGGATCCGTGCGGAGAGCCTGCTCCAGATGACCGCGCGCCGGGCCGTCCTGACCCAGGGAACTCTCGATCACCCCCAGGTGGTAGGCGTAGGAGGCGTCCCGTACACCGGTCTCCACCGCACGCTCCGCGTACTGCACGGCCTCCTCGCTCCGGCCCGCCCGGTGCAGCGACCAGGCCAGGGCGTCCGCCACCGCCGAGCTGCGGTGCTGCGCCTCCCACTCGGCGCGCATCAGTTCGACCGCCGCTTCGGGGTCACCGTGGTCGGCCTCGAAGCGGGCCTCGGTGAGCGCCTCGTTCACCCCGGCCGCCCTGGCCTTCGTGAGGAGGCCGCGGAGTCCGGCGTACTGGGTGCGGGCGTCGCCGTCCAGATCCAGTGACTCGTACAGCTCGCCCAGTTCGAGCGCGTACGCGGGGCGGGGCAGCTTCGCCGTCACCGTCCGGTAGTCCGCCAGCGCCTCGTCCGTGCGGTCCAGGGCCACCAGGGCGCGGGCCCGGCCCGCGAGGGAGACGAGATGGCCGCGGTCCGTGCGCAGGGCCGCGTCGTACTGGGCGAGGGCCTCCGCCGGCTCCCCGCGCTCCGCGGCGAGGTCCCCGAGGCGGTGCAGGGCCGCCGCCTTGCCGGCCGGCGTGGTGGCGCGGTCCGCCGCCTCCTGGGCGGTGGCCAGGGCGTCCTCGCGCCAGCCCTGGTTGCGGTACATGTCGGAGGTCCTGGCCAGGGCGGGGGCGCCCTTGCGGAGGGTGCCGAACTTCTCCGTCGCCTTCGCCGCCGCCGCGTGATCACCGAGGCCGTTGTAGGCGTCGATCAGCACCGGGTACACCGTCCAGTTCTTCGGCTGCCGCGCGCGGACCGTCTCCCCCCACTTCTTCGCGGCGAGGAAGTCGTTCCGGGCGTTGGCGAGCGCACCGAGCCCCACCCAGGCCTCCGTGTTCCCGCGCTCACCCGGCTGCGCGGCCAGCGAACGCCGGAGGGCCTGCTCGGCACGGGGGTAGTACGCCGTGTCGGCGGAGCGCCGCCCCCACTCCACGTACGCCGAGCCGAGCACCGCCCAGGACGGAGCGTCGGCGGGGTGCGTCTCCACCCACTTCTGCCGGTCGCCGATGAGGGCCGTCAGGTCGGACAGGGACGCCGGTGAACCCGCCGCCGCGGCGGCCTCCGCCCGCGCCACGGGCCCCGGTGCGGGCGGTTCGGCCTCCTCGGCGCCGTCCGGTACGGCGATCACCGCACCGGCCACGAGAACGGCTGCGGCCACCGTGCCGAACGCCGCCCTGCGCAGTGTCGTGCGCATCGGCGCGGGAGGCGGGGGGATGGACGTCGCACCCTGGGGCGGCAGGGTGGAGGGGGGTGGCTCCGGGTTCTGCTGCGGCTTGGCATCCATGGCCATCACTCTGCGTCAGTACGAAGATCGCATCGCGCTCCGCGAAGGCTGACGCAGACGGGTTCACACCATTGGCCCCGGATGTCAGGCTTGGATCATGGACGATCTCCTCGAACGACTACGCGCAGGTCTTCCCGCCGAGGCACTGATCACGGACCCGGACGTCACCGCGTCCTACGCCCACGACATGGCGAGCTTCTGCGACGCCGGCACCCCCGCCGTCGTGGTGCTCCCGCGCACGGTCGAGGAGGTCCAGCACGTCATGCGGACCGCCACCGCCCTGCGGGTCCCCGTGGTCCCCCAGGGTGCGAGGACCGGACTGTCGGGGGCGGCCAACGCCTCCGACGGCTGCATCGTGCTCTCCCTGGTGAAGATGGACCGGATCCTGGAGATCAGCCCGGTCGACCGGATCGCGGTCGTCGAACCGGGCGTCGTCAACGCGGTGCTGTCCCGCGCCGTCAACGAACACGGGCTGTACTACCCGCCGGACCCGTCGAGCTGGGAGACGTGCACGATCGGCGGCAACATCGGCACCGCGTCCGGCGGCCTGTGCTGCGTGAAGTACGGCGTCACCGCCGAATACGTCCTGGGCCTGGAAGTCGTCCTGGCCGACGGGCGGTTGCTGAACACCGGGCGGCGTACCGCGAAGGGCGTCGCCGGATACGACCTCACCCGGCTCTTCGTGGGGGCGGAGGGCAGCCTCGGAATCGTGGTCAAGGCCGTCCTCGCGCTGCGGCCCCGGCCGCCGCGGCAGCTCGTGCTCGCCGCCGAGTTCCCCTCCGCGGCGGCGGCCTGCGACGCGGTGTGCCGGATCATGGAGCGGGGACACACTCCGTCACTCCTCGAACTGATGGACCGTACGACCGTGCGCGCCGTCAACGCCATGGCTTCCATGGGACTCCCCGGAACCACCGAGGCGCTGCTGCTCTGCGCCTTCGACACGCCCGACCCGGCCGCCGATCTCGCAGCCGTCGGGGAGGTGTGCACCGCGGCCGGGGCCACCGGGGTCGTGCCCGCCGACGACGCGGCCGAGTCCGAACTCCTGCTGACGGCACGCCGCCTGGCCCTCCCCGCCATGGAGACCCTCAAGTCCGCGACGATGATCGACGACGTGTGCGTGCCGCGCTCCCGGCTGGGCGCGATGATCGAGGGCACCGCAGCCGTCGCCGCGAAGTACGGGCTCACCATCGGTGTCTGCGCCCACGCCGGTGACGGGAACACCCACCCCGTCGTCTGCTTCGACCACACGGACGCCGACGAGTCCCGCAGGGCCCGCGCGTCCTTCGACGAGATCATGGCGCTGGGTCTCGAACTGGGCGGCACCATCACCGGCGAACACGGGGTGGGCGTCCTGAAGAAGGAATGGCTCGCCCGCGAACTGGGCGAGGTGGGGGTCGAGTTGCAGCGCGGGATCAAGGAGGTCTTCGACCCGCTCGGGCTGCTCAACCCCGGCAAGCTGTTCTGACGTCCGCACACCACCGCTCAGGCCTCGCCGTCCTGCGGCTCGTCCTGGGACCAGGGATCGCTCAGCCACGGGTCGTCGGCCGGCAGCGGGGTGAGCAGTTCGGTGAGCGCGCCCTCCAGGCCGATCAGCGTGGTCTCGGTCCCCGGAGGCACCACGCGCAGGGTGCGCTCCACCCAGGCGGCCACGGCTGCCGACGGCATCTCCAGGAGGGCGTCGCCGTCGGGCGAGGTGAGCGCGACGCAGAGGGCGCCCTGGTCCCCGGTCCTCGTGGGCCAGATCCGTACGTCACCGTGCCCGCACGGCCGGAACACCCCGTCCACGAGGAGATCGCGGGCGAACGTCCAGTGCACGGGCGACTCGGAGCCGATGTGGAAGGTGATGTGCACGGCGTACGGGTCGTCGGTGAAGTAGGACAGCCGGGCGGGCACGGGGACGGACCGCTCGGGCGACAGGACCAGCTTCACTTCCAGCTCGCGTTCCACGGCGTTCTGCATGAGGGTGCACGACCTTCCGGTACTCGTAGGGGCCGGTCCCGTGACCGGTCCGCAGAAGGAGAGAGCGCCTTCCCGGGTGTCTATGACGCGACTTCCCAGAAAAACTTCCCCGGACCCTGAAAGTGGTCCGAACGGCAGGACAGGCACGGGGGAGCCCGGCGGTCTGATAGATGTGGACCCTTGTATCGAGGTCGGCCGCCCCCGACGGCCGGCCGGCCTGAGGCCTCGAAGAGATACGGGACCACGGTGATGAGCGCCCCAACCCCGGCACCCGGTGACGAAAGCCCCCGCGAGGGGTACTACCCCGACCCGTCCATCCCCGGATACGTCCGGTACTGGAACGGCGCTTCGTGGGTCCCCGGCACGAGCCGGCCCGCGCCCCCGCAGGGCGGGGCCGCTCCCTCGACGCCGCCGGCCCCGGCGGCCGGCACGGCCCCGCGGTCCCCGGCCCCGGTGGACGAGACGGGCCCGATGTACTTCGACGAGGCGGACGTGACCGACGCCGCGGACGTGGCCGGCGGGGACGGCGGTGAAGTGCCGGTGCCCCCCGACCGGTCCAGGCCGGCGGCCGCCTGGCAGGCCGACACCTCCCGGCAGACCGGATTCGGCGGGGAACGCGACCACCGGGTCTCGTGGGGCGGTCCGGACCCGCGTACGCCCGAGGCACCGACACCCGGAACCGGGGCGCAGCCCGCGGCTTCCGCCCCCGCTCCCTCCGCGACGCCCCCCGCCGCCCCCGCTCCCT
>NZ_DATMVN010000507.1:0-5893 GCF_035563135.1 Streptomyces sp. | reverse complement strand
CTCACCCAACCGGCCCGACCTCCCCAGCACCGTGCTGCGCCCCGGCGAGACCGCCCGCAGCCGTACCGAACTGCGCTTCCCGCACCTGAGGAATCAGTCGATCGCCCTCCGGTGCGGCGGTCTGCTGTGATCCCGGCACCGGCTGACCGATCCGGGAGCCGTCCATGCGCCGGGCTCCCGGCCGACGCGCTCGGCCCGCTCGTGCCGGTCCTCGCGAGGCTGCGTGCCGTCCCCGCGCGTCCGTCACACCGAGGCTCACTTCAGACAGGAGCCCGCCGTCCCGGTCTTCCCCGGGGCCGCGTTCCTGCCGCCGAGGT
The DNA here is from genome assembly GCF_035563135.1 of Streptomyces sp. Lineage (GTDB taxonomy): Bacteria > Actinomycetota > Actinomycetes > Streptomycetales > Streptomycetaceae > Streptomyces. Next base: position 5,576 of record NZ_DATMVN010000507.1, on the reverse strand, counting down.
CGAGGACGTACACCCGCAGATCGCCCTTGCCCGGTGCCGGGACGGACAGCGTGCCGCCGGTCACCACCCGGGTCTCGCCGGTGACGGCGTCCTTGTAGGTGCCATCGGGAATGCCCGAGTACGTGGCACCGCCCGAGACCGTCACCAGGGCCAAGCTGTCCGTACCACTGGCCGCGTCGGTGTAGCGCCGCTTGTACGCCATCGAGCCGGTGACGCCCTCCGTGGAATGCTGCCCCATCGGCAGGGCGGGCACCGCGCGGCGGATCTGGTTGAGCCGCTGCATGTGTGTGACCAGCGGTCCGGCCAAGGTGTCGGCGACCGGGCCGGACGCCGAGCCGACGGTGCCGAAGTCCGACGCCTTCACCGCGCCGGCGAGGTGGCCGCCGTAATACGCCCGGCCGGTCGTCCCCAGCGGACAGGTGGGCCCGCAGCCGGTCTTCTTGCCGGCCTGGAACTCGGTCTCGGAGCCGTAGTACAGCGTGGGGATGCCGCGGAAGGCCCACATCAGCGACATGTTCTCGGCCCAGGCGTCCGTACCGCCGGCGTAGCGCCCGCTGCTCTTGTCGGGTCCGTAGTCATGGCTGTCGACGTACACGACGTTGCAGGTGGCGTCGTCGTGACTGTCGTCGGAGTCCTTGCCGTTGCTGTAGGCGTTGTCCGCGTCACCGAAGTTCATGTGCGTGCGCATGTCGATGACGTTCATGCCGGAGAACCGGCTGTGATCCGGGGCGTGGGGGTCGTTGCCCTTCAGGAAGGCGTTGTCGGACGTCGGCCGGGAGCCGGTGCCCTGCTGCTGCTCGTAGTCGTACATCTCGAGGGCGGCCTTCTCGTCGTCCGCGCCGTACTCCTTGCGCTCCTTCCAGGCGTGGAACTGCGCGGAGTGGCTGACCGAGCCGCGGTTCCACTGGGCCTCGAACAGGCTCCGGGCCCGCGCCGCCCGCTGCGGGGTCCGGCCTTCCTCGGCCGGCCACCCCTCCGCGCTCACCGCTGTCGGCCGGACGGGCTTGCCCCGGTGCCGATCGTTGGGCTGTCCGGCTGACGCGGCTCAGGCCCGCCGGGGATGTGGACGAAAGGTCAGGTGTTCGCACTCCGCGGGCCTCACGGGTCCGCGACCCGCCCTCCACCTCAAGGGAGAACGCATGCGCCTGCGCGCCCGCTGGGCACCGGCCGTCCTGCTGCTGATCGCCCCCCTGACCGGTACCACCACGGCCACGGCCGACACCGGCGAAACCCTGGTGCCGGTGCAGAAGTCGGCCCGGGCCGTGCCCGGCCAGTACATCGTCACGCTCTCGCCCGAGCAGAAGCCGGACGCCATGGCCGAGCAGCTCGGTATCCGTACCCTCTTCACCTACAGCAAGGTCCTGCACGGTTTCGCGGCCTCGCTCACGGCCGCCCAGCTCGAACAGGTGCGCGGCGCGGCAGGCGTCCAGGCGGTCGAGGAGAACAGCGAAGCCTCCGTCCCGCCCCCCGCCGCCGAGGTGGCGGGGAAGCGGGCCGTGGCCGGGAGCTGGGGGCAGGACCGCATCGACCAGCGGGAGCTGCCGTTGGACGGCACCTACGCCGCGGGCGGCGCGGGCCAGGGGGTGACCGCGTACATCCTCGACACCGGCATCGAGTCCGCCCACAGCGAGTTCGGCGGCCGGGTGGGCGCCGGGTACGACGCGGTCGGTGACGGCCGCGACGGGGAGGACTGCAACGGCCACGGCACGCACGTGGCCGGGACCGTGGCCGGTGCGACGTACGGTGTCGCCCCCGCGGCCTCCCTGGTGCCGGTGCGGGTGCTCAACTGCGAGGGCTCGGGCACGTGGGCCGGGGTCATCGCCGGCCTCGACTGGATCGCCCGGAACGCCGGGCAGCCGGCCGTGGTCAACGCCTCGCTCGGTGGGCCCGCGTCGTCGGCCGTCGACGACGCGTTCGACGCCCTCGCGGCGCAGGGCACCCTGCCCGTGGTCGCGGCGGGCAACGAGGACCAGGACGCCTGCGACGTGTCCCCGGCCCGCGCCGACGGCGTACTCGCCGTCGGGGCGAGCGACGCCCAGGACCGGCAGGCGGCGTTCAGCAACTGGGGCAGCTGTGTGCGGCTGTACGCCCCGGGCGTGGACATCGTCTCCGCGAACCTCGGCGGGGGTGCCACGACGTTGAGCGGAACGTCCATGGCCAGCCCGCACGTCGCCGGTGCCGCGGTGCTCCACATGGAGCAGAACCCCGACGCGGCACCGCGGGAAGTCGTGGACAGGCTCGCCGCCGAGGCGACCCCGGACGTCCTGACCGATCTGGGCTCCGGCTCGCCCGACCGGCTCCTGTACACCGGTGGTCTCTGACCTCCGGCCGGCTCCACGGGAGCGGGGCGCGCGTCCTGCGGGCTCCGCTCCCCGGCGTGTCGTACGGCAGGTGCTTTCGGACGGTCCGCGGCTACGCGTGGAACCTCTATTTCGGTTCTTGATGTGCCGGCGGAGGAGCGAGGGAGCGAGGGCTGCGGCACAGTGGTCGTATGGACGATCTCAACGCTCTGGCCGACGAGCACCTGGCCGCAGCCCGCGCCCACGCGCACGGACGCAGCGCGCATCTCCTGCTGCGGCAGGAGCCTCTGCGGCAGACGGTGATCGCGCTCACCGAGGGCTCCGCCCTCGACGAGCACAACGCGCCCCCCGCCGCCTCGCTCCAGGTGCTGCGCGGCGCGGTCAGACTCACCGCGGGGTCCGGGGACGTGGACCTCACGGCAGGCAGGCTGCACCCCATTCCCCAGGAGCGGCACGGGCTGCTGGCCCTCCAAGACGCGGTGGTGCTGCTCACGGCCGTGAACGACTGAGCCGGCCTGGAGTACGGCCGGGAGATCGAGGCATGAGAGAAAGGGAGCAGCCGGGGCGTCGTGAGGCGTCCCGGCCGTCGGCCCTTCCCCCGCCCCCCGGAGACTCCGCGTGCCCAGCAGGACCGAAGACCCCCTCGCGGAACGCGCGGTGTCCCCGGCAGGACGCACCGCGCGGAGGCACTGGCGCGCCGCCCTGCGCCGGACCCCCGTCTCGCTGTGGAACGACGACCTCTCCGACTGGGCGGCCGCCCTCACCTACTACGCCATCCTGGCGCTGCTCCCCGCCCTCCTCGTCACCGTCTCCGTCATCGGCCTGGCCAACCCCGGCGCCACCAACGCCCTGATCGCCGACATCACGGCCTTCGCACCGGCAGAGTCCGGAGCGGCGCTGCGGCGGCCCCTGGAGGCGGCCACCCAGGAGCGCACCGCCGTCTGGCTGCTCGTGGCCACCGGCAGCGTGAGCGCGGTGTGGTCCGCCTCCAGCTATCTGGCGGTCTTCCGCAGGGCGATGCACGCCATGTACCAGGTGAAGGACACCAGGCCCGCCCTGCGCCAGGTGCACGTCATCGTGCCCTCGGCCATGGGGCTGCTCGTCCTGCTGATGACCAGTGCTTTCGCTCTCGTGCTCACCGGACCCCTGGCACGCTGGCTCGGACGCCGCGTGGGCCTGGCACGGGCGAGCGAGACCTTGTGGGAAGGACTCAAATGGCCCGTGATGCTCTGTCTGGTCGCCTGCCTCATCCTGGTCCTCTTCAGCACCGGTCCGCGCTCCGCGCGCAGCCTCCGGCAGGCGCTGCCCGGCGGGGTGCTCGCCGCGTTCCTGTGGCTGACCGCCTCGGCCGGGTTCGCGCTGTACGCGACCCACATCGGCAGTTACAGCCGGCTGTACGGTTCGCTGGCCGGCCTGGTCGTCTTCCTGATCTGGATCTGGTTCACCAATCTCGCGCTCCTGGCCGGCGCCCAGTTCAACGTGGAGCTGGCGCGCACGCAGGACCGCCAGGGGCGCGAGGTGCCCTGAGGGGCCCCAGGGCCTTGTGGGAGCGCTCCCAGGCGGCGAGGATGAGGTGATGACCCGGACCGCGCACATACGTCCCTACCGGCCCGCCGACCGGGAGGCCCTCGCGGACATCTGCGTCCGCACGGCCGACAACGGCGGCGACAGCACGCACCTGTACCCCGACCCCGGGCTGATGCCCGCGCTGTTCGCCGAGCCCTACACCCACCTCGAACCCGGACTCGCCTTCGTCCTGGACGACGGCTCCGGACGTGCGGCCGGCTACGTCCTGGGAACCGCGGACACCCGGCGGTTCGTGGAAGCCTTCCGGGCGGTGTGGCTCCCCCTGGTGACGGAGCGCTTCCCCGAACCCGAAGGGGAAGCCGGAACGCCCACCGAGGCGATGACGGCCCTCCTGTACCGCCCTGAGCGCATGATCCTCCCGGAGCTGGACGACCACCCCGCGCACCTGCACATCGACCTGTTGCCGCCGTGGCAGCGCAAGGGGTACGGCCGGGAGCTGATGGGCGCGTTCCTCGACGCCCTGCACCGGAAGGGGGTCCGGGCGGTCCATCTGTCCATGCTGACGGCGAACACTCCGGCCAGGGCCTTCTACGACCGGCTCGGGTTCCGGGTGATCGACGTGCCCGATCCCGGCGCGCTCACCTATCTGGGGCGCTCGACGGAGGGTGTGGAGCCGGTGGGCCGGGCAGGTAGTGGGTGGCGAGTCCGGGAGAGGGCCCAGGGCGCCGGTGCGGAGAGGTGAGGGGCATGACGGAGCGGAGCGCGTGGAATTTCACGGACGACCGGGGCCGGCTGGTGGTGGCGGACCGCCGGCCGTCCCGGGTGCTCGCGTACGTCCAGGCGGGAGCGACGCTGTGGGACTACGGGATACGCCCGGAGGGGATATTCGGGTCCGGGCACGACGGGGCGGAGCCCGACCGGGCGAAGACCGGTGCGCTCCCGCTGGACGCCGTGGACTACCGCGGCGCGGGCGACGACCTGGACGTGGACACACTGTTACGCGGCGGACCCGACCTGGTCGTCGCCGTCAGTTACGGCCACGGCCAGCTCTACGGGCTGGACCCGGACACCGCCAAGCACCTGGAGGGGAGTGTCCCGGTCGTCGTGATCGACGTGGGCCAGGCCCGCACCCTCGACCGGGTCGCCGAGCGGTTCGCCGGACTCGCCCGCTCGCTCGGCGGCGTACCGGTCCCGGACGCCGCGGCCGAGCTGCACACCGCCCGCGAGCGGCTCCGCGCGGCAGCCCGCTCCGCTTCCGGAGGCCCCGGGGTGCTGGCCCTCTCGCCCGCGAGCCAGGAGCAGGCCCACGCCGCCCGTCCCCGGATGTGGCCCGAACTGCGCGTCCTGGCCGAGCTGGGGGTCGATCTCGTGTCCCCGCCGGAGGGGGCCGGAGTCAACTGGGCCACCCTCGACTGGGCGGACGCGGCAGCCCTGGAGCCCGGCATCGTCCTGACGGACACCCGGTCCAACGCGGTCCCGCTCGGCGAGATCACCGCCCCCGCCTGGGAGGCCGCCGGGCACCGCGCGCGGAGCGTGCCGTGGAACCCGGAACCCCTGTGCAGCCCGCAGGCCCATGCGCGTTTCCTCGCGCTCGTGGCGGACGCGGTGGAGGGGGCGCCGGACGGCTGAACAAGTTTCCCAGGAAAATTCTGCAAAATATGGGGCAGAGAGCCGGTGCGGCCCGGGCCGCCGCCATGGACAGCGACGCGACGCACCGTGTCCGCCGGGCCGTGCTGGTCACCGCCGGAC
>NZ_DATMVN010000506.1:0-5398 GCF_035563135.1 Streptomyces sp. | reverse complement strand
GGGATAGCTGCCGAAGCCCATCGCCACGGCGAACAGCACGATCATGGAGTACAGGAGCTGCTGGAGCTGCTGGAGCGAGAACGAGACGGGCAGCGAGGCCCGGGGGAAGTGCAGGGCCCGGACCAGGCCGAGGTTGCCGGCGATGGACCGCACCCCCGCCATGACCGAGCTCTGGGTGAAGGTGAAGACGAAGACCCCGGTCACCAGGAACGGGACGAAGACCTCCTGGCTCATCCCCCTGTTGGTGCCGAGGATCAGGCCGAAGATGAGGAAGTAGACGAGGGCGTTCAGCAGCGGCGTGGCCACCTGCCACAGCTGGCCGAGCTTGGCCTGGCTGTACTGCGCGGTCAGCTTCGCCCTCGAGAACGCCAGGATGAAGTGCCGCCGGCCCCAGAGCTGCCGGATGTACGCGAACAGCCCTGGCCGGGCGCCGCTCACCGTCAGGCCGTACTTGTCGGCCAGCTGGGACGCGCTCAGCCCCTCGTCGGCGGACGGCGGGCTGCTCAGCGCAATCCCGCCGTCGTGGGTTGTGTCACTCACAGTTAAGAACTCTCGTCTTCACGATGCGCAGCCGGGCGCGGCCGGGGCGGACAGGTTCCCTGTACGGAATGGATACGGCTCATGGTCTCAGAGGAGAGCCTCTCAGATCACCGGTGGCCGTCCCAGTCTGGTCAGCCGCCATACCGTACGCCACCTGATGGGGCGCCGGGGGCCACAGGGCTTCGTCCATCCCTCCCGGAAGCCTCCGAACCACGCTTTGAGCGCGGGCAGGGAGGGCCTGCGGACCAGAGTGAGGAGCAGCCAGACCCCCACGTAGAGGGGGACCAGCGGGGCCGGCAGGTTCCGGCGGGCGAGCCAGACCCGGTTGCGGGCCACCATGCGGTGGTAGACCGCGTGCCGTGAGGGGGCGGTGGTGGGGTGGTTCAGCACCATGTCGGCGCGGTAGTCGATCATCCAGCCGGCGTCCAGGGCCCGCCAGGCGAGGTCCGTCTCCTCGTGTGCGTAGAAGAACTCACCGGGGAGCGGGCCTGCCTCGGCGATCACCTGGCTGCGCACGGCGTTCGCGCCGCCGAGGAACGTGGTGACGCGGGAGGAGCGCATCGGGTCGGAGGCGCGCAGCCGCGGCACGTGCCGTCGCTGGGTGACACCGGTGTCCGGGTCCGCGATGCGGAAGGTGATGATGCCGAGCTCCGGGTCCGCCTCGAAGGCCTGCCGGCACAGCTCGGCGGTGTCGGTGTTCGGCAGATGTCCGTCGTCGTCGAGGAAGAGCAGGACGTCCACATCGGCTCCGGACGGGCCGAACGCCTCGATACCGACGTTGCGGCCTCCCGGGATACCCAGATTCTCGGGCAGCTCGACGGTCCGTACGCCCGGGGGGACGTCGGGGACCGGGGCGCCGTTGCCGACGACGACCACCTCGATCCGGTCGCCTTCCTGCTCGGCGACCGAATCGAGAAGGGCGCGCAGTTCGTCGGGGCGGTTGCCCATGGTGATGATGACCGCGCCGAGTTTCATGGGAGAGCTCACTTCAGCCTGCTGGACGCCAGGATCGAGACCAGGTGCAGGACGGTCTGGAGGAGGGCGATGCCGGCCAGCACCGCGACCGCGAGACGGCTGAAGAAGAGGTCGTCCCTGACCGCGTCGAGGACGGCCACCACCAGGATCAGCAGCGACGCCTCGATGCCGAGGACCAGGCGGTGGAACTTGAGCGCTCCGGCCGCGCGGCGGGCGAGCGCCATGCCGGACGAGCGCGGCTCGGACGCGGCCTCCTTGACGGGCGGCAGCCCGCCCTGGTGGCGTGCGACACCGACGAGGTCGGTCTCGGCCTTGATCAGGATGGCGCCGAGCGCGGCGAGCGTGCCCAGGAAGGCCCACAGCCAGTCGATGCGTCCCGGACCCCACAGGTCGGCCGCACGCAGGCCGAAGCCGACCAGCACCGCCGCGTCGCACAGATAGGCGGCCACCCGGTCCAGGTAGACCCCGCCCAGCGAGAACTGCTTCTTCCAGCGGGCCACTTCGCCGTCGACGCAGTCGAACAGCAGGTAGAGCTGGACCGCGAGGACGCCGAGCAGAGCACCCGGGATGCCCGGGACCAGCAGGGCAGGGGCGGCGAGAACACCCGCGACGGTCATCACGTAGGTCAGCTGGTTGGGCGTGACCTCGGTGTTCACCAGGCTTCGCGTGATGCGCAGGGAGACCTCGCGCATGTAGAGCCGACCCGCCCAGTGCTCGCCGCTGCGCCGGTCCTTCACGCCCGGCGGGTGCACGACCGGACGGAGTTCAGCTATGGATGGCTTTTGCATAGTCGGCGTACGCGTCCCTGATCTGGTCGGTGGACAAATTGAGGTGTTCCAGGATCGTGAAGCGTCCCGGGCGCGTCTGCGGGGCGTAGTCGACGGCCCGGACGAATTCGTCGGTGGTGAATCCGATCTCGTCGGGCAGCACCGGCAGCCCGTGGCGCCGCAGTACGGACGCCATCTGGACGGACTCCTCGTGCGCGCCCCGCAGGTGCATGGCGAAGCAGGCGCCGAGGCCGACCTGCTCGCCGTGGCTGGCCGCGCGCTTCGGGTACAGCAGGTCGAAGGCGTGGTTGATCTCGTGGCAGGCGCCCGAGGCGGGCCGGGAGTCCCCGGCGATCGACATCGAGATGCCGGTGAGGACCAGTCCCTCGGCGAGCACCTTGAGGAAGGCGTCGTCACCGACTCCGCCGGGATGGCGCAGCACGGCCTCGCCGGCCTGCCTCGCCATCGCCGCCGCGAGCCCGTCGATGTCCTCGTGCCGGACCTCGTGGGCGAGCTCCCAGTCGGCGACGCACGAGATGTTGGAGACCGCGTCGCCGACGCCCGAGCGCACGTAGCGTGCGGGCGCCTCACGGATCACGTCGAGGTCGATGACCACCGCGATCGGGGTCGGGACCCCGTAGGAGCCCCGCCCGTTGTCGTTGTCCAGGGTCGCGACCGGCGAGCAGAGGCCGTCGTGGGACAGGTTCGTCGCGACGGCGACCATGGGCATGCCCACGCGCGCCGCGGCGTACTTCGCCACGTCGATGATCTTGCCGCCGCCGAGGCCGACCACGGCGTCGTAGCGGTTGCCCTTGATGCCGTCGGCGAGCCGCACCGCTGAGTCGATCGTGCCGTCGGCCACCGGGTACCAGTCGGCTCCCGGCAGCAGGGGAGCGAGCCTTTCGCGCAGGGCACGCCCGGAACCACCGCTGATCGCGAAGGCGAGCTTGCCCGAGGCGGAGATCCGCTGATCGGCGAGGAGACCGGCCAGATCGTCCATGGCGCCGCGCCGGATGTCGACGACGACCGGGGACGGGATGAGGCGGGTCAGTACCGGCACGCGATCTCCCTGCCCCGGGCGAGGTCGTCGTGGTTGTCGATCTCCACCCAGGTCACCTCGCCGATGGGCGCGACGTCGACCGTGAAGCCACGGTTCACGAGCTCCTGGTAGCCGTCCTCGTAGTAGAGGTCGGGATCGCGCTCGAAGGTGGCCTTCAGGGCGTCGGCCAGCTCCTCGGCGGCCTCGGGCTCGATCAGCGTGACACCGATGTACTCGCCGGACGCGGTGGCCGGGTCCATCAGCTTGGTGATCCGCCGGACGCCCTTGCCGTCCTCGGTGATGACCTTCATCTCCTCGTCGGCGAGGGTCTTCACCGTGTCGAGAGCGAGGATGATCTTCCGGCCCCGGCCGCGCGCGTCCAGGAGGGTCTTCTCGACGGAGACCGGGTGCACGGTGTCGCCGTTGGCGAGGATGACGCCCTTCTTCAGGACCTCACGCGCGCACCAGAGGGAGTAGGCGTTGTTCCACTCCTCGGCCTTGTCGTTGTCGATGAGCGTCAGCGTCACGCCGTACTTCGCCTCGAACTCGGCCTTGCGGGCGTGGACCGCCTCCTTGCGGTAGCCGACGACGACCGCGACCTCCGTCAGCCCGACCTCCGCGAAGTTGGCCAGCGTCAGGTCCAGGACCGTCTTCTCGCCGTCCACCGGCACCAGGGCCTTGGGCAGCGTGTCCGTGTACGGACGCAGACGGCGTCCGGCACCGGCAGCCAGTACGAGGCCGATCATGCGAGTTCTCCTTCGTCGTGTACGGCGGGGGCCGAGGAGGACACCCAGAAACGGATGGACTCCACGAGCACCACCAGAGCCACGGCGGCCGCGAGCGCGGTGAGGGCCGTGGTGAAACCTGAACCGGAGGTCAGTACGGCGGCGAGCACGGCCACGGCCAGGGTGCGGCCCTCGTTCCCGCCGATGGTGCGCACCAGCCACCGGGGCGGCGCTCCGGTACCGCCCCGGATGCGGTACACCGTGTCGTAGTGATGGTAGGCGACGGCCGAAACGAGGCCGAATGCCGCGGGGACGGCGTGCGGGACGTCACTGCGGGCGGCCAGTACCAGGAGCGTGCAGTACTCGGCGGCCCGGAAGACCGGCGGGACGAGCCAGTCGAGCGCGCCCTTGAGCGGTCGCGAGACGGCGAGCCCGGAGACGGCCGCGTAGACCGCTGCGGCGCCCACGGTCAGCCAGCCGCCGTAGGGGGCGAACAACGCCGCGGCGACCATGACCAGCGCTCCGGCGAGAGCCAGGAGCGGGGCCGTGAAGCCGCCGCCCGGCCGCCGGAGCACGCCGGCGACGGCCTGGGCGAGCGGGCCCGAGTCGGCGAGGTCCGCCAGTGCCCGGGCGGCGCGGTCGGTGCGCTGCGCCTTGCGGGTCAGCGAGCGCAGCAGCCGGCCCGCCGTGGTGTAGCAGGCTGCCAGGGTGCAGCCGACGAGCAGGGCGTAGAAGACGATCCGGGGCGTGGTCACGGCGGTGAGCACGGCGATCATGGCCCAGCGTTCGCCGATGGGCAGGACTATCATCCGGCGCAGCCACACCGTCCAGCCGACGCTGTCCAGCCTGTCCGAGAGCGCGGCGGTGGGGCTCGTGTTGGACACCGCGTCGTGGTTGGCCTCGTTGAACGAGAAGTCGACGACGTGCCGGCACGCCTGGAGGACCATCGCGCCGAGCGCGAGGACCCAGACGTCGTCACCGCCACGGGCGGCACCGAGGGCGAGACCCGCGTAGTACGCGTACTCCTTGGCCCGGTCGAAGGTGGCGTCCAGCCAGGCGCCCATCGTCGAGTACTGGAGCGAGTACCGGGCGAGCTGCCCGTCGGCGCAGTCCAGGACGAAGGAGAGGAGCAGGAGCACGCCGGCCGCGACGTAACCGCCCCGGGTACCGGTCGCCGCGCTGCCGGCCGCGACCAGCGCGGTGAGCAGCGAGGCCGTGGTGACCTGGTTCGGGGTGAGGCCCCGGCGGGCGCACCAGCGCGCGATGTAGCGGGAGTACGGACTGATGAAGAAGGTGGTGAAGAAGCCGTCGTGGGCCTTGACCGCGCTGCGCAGCCGTACGGCCTCGTCGTC
>NZ_DATMVN010000505.1:0-10847 GCF_035563135.1 Streptomyces sp. | reverse complement strand
ACCCGCACCGCGATCCGGATCCCGTCCCCGGCCTCCGTCGGCCCGTGGCCGGCGAGGACGGCGTCGACCCGCTCGGCGCGCAGCTCCAGCTTGTTCCCGGAGAGCAGCGGGACGACCCGGGTGCGCTCGTCGACGTAGCGCACGGCGGGCGCGGCCGGGTTGCCGAGCAGCCGCATCGGCCCGCGGCGCGGCCGGCCCGCGCCGACGACGAGGGATTCCAGCTTCCAGAGGGTCCTAGCACCCCGCGCCGTGCCCCGGGTGACGAGCCGGCGCGGGTCGACGGCGGTCTCGAAGCCGGACCGTTCGTAGCGGTGCAGCGAGCGGCCCGATCCCGCCGCCGCCTCGTCGGTCACCGTCCGGTGCAGCCGCAGGGGGATCAGCCGGCGGCCCGACCTCAGCCAGCCGGCCCCGGCCGATCTGCCGGGGGCGTTGCGGACGTAGGCGTACCCCTTGAGGTGCAGCAGCCCGTCCCGCCACACGGCCTCGGTGAGATGCGCGTGCACGGGGAGGTCTCCGGCGGACAGCGCGGTGGCCCTGCGCGGCAGAGGGGGTTCGATCCCCGGGTACCGCGCCTGGGGCCGCAGCCGCCCGTGCACGTGGAAGGTGTCCCGGTCGGTGGTCTCGTGGGCCAGGAGGGCGAGCAGCTCCGCCGTCCTGCGCTCCCGGATGAGCTGCCACTTGACCCGCAGGTGCAGGGGCAGCGCGTCGAGGACGGCGGGTTCGACCGTGTCCGCGAAGGCGTTGGCGTGGGTGAGGAAGGCCTGGTGGAAATCGTCGTCGCCGTCCCGGAGGGCCTCGATGAACAGCCAGAGGTCACCGGAGAGCGCGTGCTCGTCGTAGCGCCGTTTCGCCTCCGTCATGCCCCGGTCCGCGAGGAACCGGCTGACGGTGGACACCGCCGTGACCCGGTCGCGGATGCCCCGGGCCACCGCGCGCCGGGTGGTGATCGAACCGTCGCGGTCCCGCCAGTGGTAGACCGGCTCCTCCACGACGTCGACGCTCCGGGCCAGGAAGTGGGCGGGCAGCACCACGGCGATGTCCTCGTACAGGACGCCCGTCGGGAAGGAGAAGGCGTGCAGGTCCCAGAAGGACCTGCGGAACACCTTGTTGCACGCGATGCGGTCGCCGAGCAGGATCCAGTCCCGGGTGACGTGGGTGGCCCGGCGGTGCTTCTCCATCGGCCTGCGGAACATCGGGGACTGTTCGAGCGTCCCGTCCGCCCGGAGCCTGAGGACGTTGCCGGTCGCGAAGTCCGAGCCCGACGCGTCGAGTTCGTCCAGCATCCTGGCGAAGGCACCCGGCGGGACGACGTCGTCGCTGTCGACGAAGGCCAGGAACCGCGCGTCCGGGTGGGCCTGTCCGGCGCCCGCGTTGCGCGCGGCCCCGAGCCCGGCGTTCTTCTGCCGGATCAGCCGGAAGCGCGGGTCCTGCCGGGAGAACTCCATCGCCGCACCGGCGCTGCCGTCCGTCGAACCGTCGTCGACCATGACGACTTCCAGGTCGGCCATGGTCTGTCCGGCGAGCGAGTCCAGGCAGGCTCCGAGGTACTCCTCGACGTTGTAGAGCGGGACGACGACGGTGAGACGGGGTGCCATGGCGCTGCGCACGATCCTTCCGGGCGGACGAACGGACGTCTTCTGCAACGGACGTCCTCTCCAACGGACTTCCTCTGTATGGAACGAGCCCCGTGCCTGCGGGGCACGGGGCTCACGACGGGGCGCCGCCCGCCCGGGGTCCGGCCGGGCGCGCCCGTTCAGGGTTTGACGGCGATCCGGCCCTCGTCCATGCGCAGCAGCAGGAGCTGCTCGCCGGTCTCCTCCAGGAACTCGTCCACGGCCTGGCGCGATCCCTGCCAGTAGCCGTAGTCGTCGATCAGCAGCACTCCGCCGCTCACCAGGCGTCCGTACAGGTGCGCGAGCTCGTGCTTCGTCGACGCGTACCAGTCGGTGTCCAGCCGGAGGATGGAGATCTGTTCCGGTGCCTGCTCCGGAACGGTGTCCTCGACCTTGCCCCGCACGTAGTGGACGCGGTCCTTCGGATAGGGCACCTGCTCGAAGCCGGCCTGTACGTCCTCCAGGGAGGCCACGGCCCAGATGGGCCGGTCCTTGCCCTGCGCGTCCAGCAGTTCCTGGGCCGGCCTGCCGTCCCTCCGCAGATCCTCCGCGGTGGGCGGGGTCATGCCCTCGTACGTGTCGAAGAGGTAGAGGTCCCGCTCCGTCTCACCGAGCGACAGCAGGGTCCTGGCGCAGGCCTGCATGGAACCGCCGCGCCAGACACCGCATTCGACGATGTCCCCCGGGATGCCGTGCTTCACGACGTGCCGGGTCGCGAGGACGAAGGCGTTGAGCCGCTCCGGGGAGGTCATCGTGTACGGCTTGACCGCACGGATGATGTCCTTCGCCTCGTCGTCGTAGTCCGCGGGGAACTGCTGCGGCTTCCTGGCCGCGGCCTTCGGCGCGGCCGGCTTCTGCGCCACCGGCCCCTGTGCCGTCGCCGGGGCCCCCGCGGGGGCGGAGCGGGGAGCGGGGAGGGCCGCGCGCCTGAGCTGGTATCCGGTGAGTTGCTGAAGGACGCCGTTGACGGCGTTGCGCCAAGCCATGGGGCCGGACAATACGCGCGTTTTGCGGCTCATGTCATCTTTCGTCAACCTGTGGTTGATGGGACGGTACGGCTGTCCGGGCGCCCGCACCGCTCCCGGCCGTCCAGCGGGCGCGGCAGCGGGATCCGGTCCACTCCACCGGCCCGGTTGGCCCACCAGACGGCCGTCTCCCGGACGGCGAGATCGGCCAGCCGGTTCTTCAGCCGGGTCACCGGCCGCCGGTGGGGCTGCGGCCGGCGGAAGACCCCCACCGAGTCGCCCCAGTAGGCGGCCTTGGCGTCGATGGAGGCGTAGTCGTGCCAGATGCCCTTGGCCGGCGGGAAGTCCGTGTACGCCTCGCAGAGTTCGAGGCGGGAGTGGGCGGCCATCGCCCGGAAGCCGTCGGGGTAGTAGCGCCAGCAGTCCTGCGCGTCGTGGGCGTGGCCGCGCGAGGGCGCGGTGATGAAGGCGTAACCGCCGGGCTTGAGCACCCGGGTGATCTCCATCATCGACACCCAGAAGAAGGGGATGTGCTCGAACGCCTGGCCGGACAGCACGACATCGGCGCTGCGCGACTTCGCGGGAATCCGGTAGGGCCGCGTCATGACCGCGTCGACGTTGGGGCCGTCCAGGACGTCGACCCCGAAGTAGTCGACGTCGTGGTCCGCCAGCAGACCGCGGTGGGTGCGTGTCTGCTTTCCGGAGATCCGTGAGCCGAGGTCCACGACACGGTGCCTGCGGGCCTTGGGCAGATACTCCTCGATGCAGAGCTGCATCTGCTCGTAGGCGGACCGGTGCATGAGCTTCTCCCAACGTTGCCGTGTGCGCGCGCTGTTGAGCACAACGACGGCGGGGTACGGAGGGATCGCCCCGTACGGGTGACCCGGGGCCCCGGCCGGGCCGCACGCCCAACCCGTACGCCCGCTCAGTCGGGCCGCACCGGGAAGACCCGCCGCACCACGCGCTCCGCCGCGCGTCCGTCGTCGTAGGGGCAGAAGCGGCGGCGGAACGCGGCACGCAGCTCGCCGGCCTCCGGGGACCTCCAGGCTCCGCTCCGCAGCACCTCCCGCAGCTCGTCCTCCGTGGTGGCGACCGCGCCGGGGGTGTCGCCGGGGCGGCCGGACAGCAGGTCGACGTAGACACCGCGAGCGGCGCGGTAGGCCTCCCAGTCGGGCACGTAGGTGATGATCGGGCGGTCCAGGCAGGCGTAGTCGAACATCAGGGACGAGTAGTCGGTGATCAACGCGTCGGCGGCGAGGAAGAGTTCCTCGACGCGGGGGTGGCCGGTGACGTCCACGACCCGGCCGCCCGGCGCCGTCCCGGCCGAACGCCCGTAGAAGTAGTGGGCGCGTACCAGCAGCACACAGCCGGGTCCCAGATCGCGGGCGAGACGCTCCAGGTCGAGGCGGGGGACGAAGCCCTTGCGGTAGTCGCGGTGGGTCGGCGCGTACAGCAGGACGGTCGCTCCCGGCGCGATGCCCAGCTCGGCCCTGGCCTTGCCGGTCCGCTCGGCGGTGGCGGTGCACAGGACGTCGTTGCGCGGGTAGCCGTAGGGCAGGTGTTCGTACGAGGAGGGATAGACCCGGTCCCAGGTCTCGGTGCTGTGCGGGTTGGCGGAGAGGCTGAAGTCCCACTGGTCGGCGTGGGCGACGACCCGTTCGAAGCTGACACCTCCGGTGAGGGCGGGATACGGCAGCTGGTCGAGGCCCATGGTCTTCAGCGGCGTCCCGTGGTGGGTCTGGAGGTAGATCTGGCCGGGCCGTTTGGTGAAGCCGCCGGGGAAGCTGGAGTTGTTGACCAGGTACGTCGCGGTGGCCATGGCCCGCCAGTAGGCGCGGGAGCCCTCGATGACGTACGGCACACCGGGCGGCATCCGGTCCAGGTGGCGCGAGGAGACCACCCAGACACCGCGGATGTGCGGGACCAGTTCGCGGGCCTTGGCGTAGACGGCGGCCGGATTGCAGGCGACGCCCCTGTTCCAGTAGGCCCCGTAGACGGCGAGGCGGGGGTCCAGCGGCCGGTGCAGGTCGGCGCGGTACACGGCCCTCATCGCACGGGCACGCAGCGCCTTCCTGCCCGCGTGCGCGGCGGCGCGCGCCCGGGTGCGCCCGGCGCGGGCGGCCTCGCGGGCCCGGTGTGCGGCGTACCGGCCGGGCAGTCCCGCCGCGCGGAAGAAGGCGGCGCGGTCCGCCGGGGCGATCCGGCCCGGGTCCTCCAGCACGGCCGTCAGGTGCGCGGTGCGCGCGGCCGGGACACGCGGGTCGCCGCCGGTCTCGGCGGTCAGCCGCTCGTACGCCTCGATGACGGCGAAGTGCGCGCGGCCCGGTGCCGTGGCGGGCGTGCCGGTCCTGCGCAGCCGGTGGCGTACGCAGATCCGGTCGAGCGAGGCGAGGGTGCCCGCGTCGGAGGCGAGGAAGGCCGCGCGGTGGACCGGCACGACGTCGCCGTACGGGCCCTCGGTGAAACGGAGCCGGTGGGCGTCCCAGAAGGCGCGGCGCAGGAGCTGGTTCCGGGCGGCGGGGAGGGTGTCGCCCGGCTGGGTCCTCCCCCACCAGTCGGCCCGGTCGTGTCCCAGGCGCAGCACGTCGGGCCGGTCCTCGGCCAGCCGTGCGGCGATCTCCGCCACGGCTCCGGGCAGGAGCAGGTCGTCCCCGTCGAGGAAGAGCAGATAGGCCCCGCGCGCCGCCTCCGCGCCGGCGTTGCGGGCCGCGCCCGGGTCCCGGGGGCCGTCGAGGACGAGCACACGCACCCGGGGGTCGCGGCCAGCGCACTCCCTCGCGATGGCGAGCTCCGGTCCGTCCTCGGGCGTGCCGACGGCGATCAGCTCCAGGCCGGCCGGACCGCCCTCCGGCGGCGGCTGCCCGGTCACGGACTCCAGGGCCGCCCTCAGGTACCCCTGAACACGGTGGGCGGACACGACGACACTGAGCAGCATGGCAGCCGAGCGTAACGGCGGACGCACGGGCCGCCCCAGGGAGCTTCACCCGTTCGGGTCAGCGGCGTGACCCGGGAGGCTCCCCCGGGTTGAGCCGTGCATGAAGCCACTCCTCAGCGTCGTCGTCCCGGTGCACAACGTCGAGGACTACCTGGAGGAGTGTCTCGGTTCGCTGGCCGGGCAGTCCCTGAAGGACATCGAGGTGGTGCTCGTCGACGACGGCTCGACGGACGGGAGCCGCCGGATCGCCGAGGACTTCGCCGCCCGGGACACCCGTTTCCGCTGTGTCCACCAGCCCAACGCGGGCCTGAGCGCCGCACGCAACGCGGGGGTCGCCCGCACCACCGCCGGCGTTCCGTACCTGGCGTTCGCCGACAGCGACGACGTCCTCGTCCCCGACGCGTACGAACGGATGCTGGCCTCCCTGGAGTCGACGGGCTCGGACCTGGTGACGGGCAACGTGTGGCGGCTCACCGGGCAGGGAAGGCAGCAGGCCTGGCAGTACCGCTGGCTGACCGCCGACCACCCCCGCACCCACATCACCCGCGATGCCCGGCTGCTGGCCGACCGCGTCGCCTGGAACAAGGTGTTCCGGCGCTCGTTCTGGGACCGGCACGGCTTCTCCTTCCCGGAGGGCAAGCTCTACGAGGACACCCCGGTGATGATCCCCGCGCACCATCTCGCCGGGTCGGTGGACGTGCTGCGCGAGCACGTCTACCACTGGCGGGTCCGGGAGGGTTCGATCACCCGGCGGCGTACGGACGTACGGGGCGTGCGGGACCGGATCGCGGCGTGCGAACAGGTCAGTGCCTTTCTGGGCGGCCTGGATCCCGCACAGCGGCTGCGCTACGACGCGTCGTGCCTGCGCGACGACTTCGTGTACTTCCTGGAAGGGCTTCCGATGGGCGGGCCCGCCTACCGCTCCGCGTTCATGAGGGACGCGGGTGCCTTTCTCGACCGGGCGGGCGAGGCGGCCATGGACGGGCTGCCGGCCGATGCGCGCATCCGCTGGCAACTGGTGCGGGAGCGCAGGACCGAGGAGCTCCTGGCCGTCCTGGAGTTCGAACGGGCCAACGGGACCGGCACGTTCACCGTCACGGGCCTTCCGGGGCGGCGGCGCGCCGCGCATCCCGGGATCACCGGCGGCACAGGCGTCTCGGCGCGTCTCGGCAAGGGTGATCTGCCCGCCGTGGCACGGCTGGTGGAGGCGTCCTGGGGTGAGGACGGCAGGCTGCGGCTGCGGGGGTACGCGTACATCCGCAACCTTCCGGCCCGGGCGGCCCGGCAGTCGCTGAAGGCCGGCCTGGTGCGGGAGACGGCGGGCGGGCGGATGAGGGCCGTGCCGGTGCGCACGGTCCGGACGGACCGGGCCACCGCGGACTCCGGCCAGGAGCTGCACTGCTACAACCACGCGGGCTTCGAGATGGTCCTCGACCCCGGGAAGCTGCGGCCGGGCAGCTGGCAGGTGGGCGTGGTGGTGGCCGGGCACGGTGTCGTACGGCGGGCGGCGCTGCGGGCGGTGGAGGCGGCCGCCGCGCAGCCGCTGGTCCACGACCTGGGCGGGGGGCGGCGCGCGGTGCTCGGCTACCGGGACGGCCGGCTGGAGCTGACCGTGGCCCGGCTGCCCGCGGTGGCGACCGGACACCACTACGGGGCGGGCGCCCTGGAGCTGACCGGGCGCCTGTACGGGGGCACCCGGCCGACCGCTCTCGTGCTGACCCGCGACGGAGCTGCGGAGCATGTCTGCCCCGTGCGATGCGAGGACGGGGACGGGGACATGAGCGGGGACGAGGGCATGAGCGGGGGCGCGGGCGGGAGCATGAGCGGGGGCGCGGGCGGCTTCAGCGCCCGGATTCCGCTCGCTGCGCTCACCGCCGGACCCGCGCCGGCACTCCGTGCGCCCCATGAGGCCGCCGGGGAGCCCGAGGGCCTGTGGCGGGCGGCGCTCGTGACCGGCGGGGTCCGCGTGCCGCTCGCCGCGGCCCCGGACCTGCCGCCGCCCGCCCTCGCCGACGCGGCGGGCGACCTGGTGGTGGACGTGACCGGTGCCCCGCGTGTGGATCACGTCGGACCTGCGCCGGACGGCGGGCTGCGCGTCCACGGGACCGGGACCGGCGCGCTCGTGCTGCGGCACCGCACCCTCGGGGAGACGGTGACCGTTCCCGTGGCACCACAGGAGCCCGAAGGACAGCAGGAGACCGAAGGGCGGGGGGCGGCCCGTTTCGCCGCCGTACTCGCCCCCCCTCCCCGCGAGGGCGACTGGGAGGTGCTCCTGGACGGCCGGCCGGTGCGCGTGGGGGCGGCGCTCGCCGCCCTGCTGCCGGTGGACGCCGCCGACGGCCGCTTCCGCCTCGACCGCAGGCACGGTGACCGGCTGACCGCGCACTGCGCGCCGGCGCTCGGCGACGCCGGGCGGAGCGCGTACCGCCAGGGCCGTCTGCGCACCGCGCACTACCCGGCGCAGCGCCGGCTGCCGCTCCGGGAGACGGTGCTCTACACCGGAGAGGGCTCCCCGCGCGCCGTGCACGCCGAGCTCGTGCGCCGGAGCACGGATGCCGAGCACCTCTGGGTCACCGATGGATCGGCGGGCGCCGCCGCCCGCGTCCCCTCCACCGCCGTCCCCGTCGTGGCGCACAGCACCGCCTGGTACGAGGCGCTGGCGCGGGCCCGCCGGATCGTCGCGGCCGGCCAGCTGCCCGCGTGGTTCGAGCGCCGTCCGGAGCAGACGGTCGTACAGACCTGGCACGGCCCCCCGCTCGGCAGGTTCGGCCTGGACCTCACCGGTTCCCTGTACGCCGACCACCAGTACCTCGCCACTCTGGAGCACCGCTCCGCCCAGTGGTCGGTCCTGGTCTCCCCCAGCGCCTTCGCCACCCCGCACCTGTGCCGCGCGCTGGCCTACCGCGGCGAGGTGCTGGAGGCGGGCTCCCCCGCCGACGACCTGCTGTCCGCCCCCGGCCGGGACAGGACGGCGGCGCGGGTGCGCCGGGAACTGGGCGTCCCGGACGGCCACCGCGTGGTGCTGTACGCACCGACGTACCGCGACCACCTCGCGCACGCGCCGGCCGACGTCCCCCTCGGAGCCCCCCCGCTCCACCGCTGGGATCCGGCGCTCGACCTGTCCGCGCTGGCACGGTCGCTGGACGGCCGCACCACCGTGCTGGTCCGCAGGCACCCGCGGGTGACGGGCAGCGTGCCGGCGCACCCCGCCCTGCTCGACGTGTCCGCGCACCCGGACGCCACCGAACTCCTGCTGATCGCCGATGTGCTGGTCACCGACTACTCGGGCCTCGTGTTCGGCTTCGCGCACACGGGCCGTCCGGTGCTCTTCCACACCTACGACCTGGAGCACTACAGGGACACCGTGCGGGGCTTCTGCCTGGACTTCGAGGCCCGGGCCCCCGGGCCGCTGCTCCTCACCACCCAGGAGGTGGCTCAGGCCCTGCGGGACATCCCGGCTTCGGCGGACCTCCACGCGGAGGCGTACGAGAGTTTCCGGCGGGACCACTGCGGGCCCGCGGACGGCGGAGCGGCCCGCCGTGTCGCGGACCGGCTGCTCGACGAGGACGCCGGCTCCCCGCGCCCCGTCAGGCCTTGAGCGCCCGGACCGCCGAGGCCGCGAGGTCGTCCAGATACCCCTGGGGCAGCTCGCCGCGGACCACGGCCAGGCGCCAGTACAGCGGCCCGACGATGAGGTCCAGCGCGCGGTCGGGATCGCTGCCCTCGGGCAGTTCCCCGCGCGCCACCGCCGCGCGCACGACCACGGCTGCCACCCCCTGCTGCTGATCCAGCAGGGCGGCCTTGATGGCTTCGGAGATCTCCGGGCTGCGGGCCGCCTCGACCAGCAGGTCGGGGATCACCTGCGAGGCGACGGGGTGGCGCAGGGCGTACGCGGCCAGTTCCAGCACGGCGCGCACATCCCCGTACAGCGAACCCGTCGCGGGCGCCGGCATGCCCTGCGAGGCGACGGCCGCGACCAGGTCGAGGACGAGGTGGAGCTTGGACTTCCAGCGGCGGTAGACAGCGGTCTTGCCCACTCCCGCGCGCCGGGCGATGCCCTCGATCGACATCCGCGCGAATCCGACGGCGGCCAGTTCCTCGAAGACGGCGCCGCGGATCGCGTCGGTCACGTCCTCGCGCAGCACCGCGGCACCTGCCGGGATGCGGCGCCCGGTTCGCCGTTCGGTGGTCATGGCCCGAATGATAGACCGTAACGACGAAACGGTTGCGTTGCGGCGTACAAACGTCCTACTCTCAGCGTTGCGACGATACGGTCCCGTCCCATCGAGCCGGATCCGTCCACCCTGATTCCCCGCCCCCCTCCGAAAGCGATCGTGGTGAGCCAGACAGCAGCCCCGCCGGCCCCGGTGGACACCGCATCACCCGCCCTTCTCCCCGTGTACGAACCCGGCGAGCTGGCCGCGCTCGCGGCCCGGCACGGACTGACAGTGAGCGGGGCCCGGCCGACGCTCGGTGCGTACATCCGGCAGCTCTGGGGGCGCAGGCACTTCATCACCGCCTTCGCCACGGCGAAGCTGACCGCGCAGTACAGCCAGGCGAAACTCGGTCAGATCTGGCAGATCATGACCCCGCTGCTCAACGCGGCGGTCTACTACTTCATCTTCGGCGTCCTGATGAACACCAAGCACGGAGTCCCCGACTACGTGCCCTTCCTCGTCACCGGTGTCTTCATCTGGACCTTCACCGCCAGCTCGATCACGGCCGGCACCCGCGCCATCAGCGGGAACACCGGACTCGTCCGGGCCCTGCACTTCCCCCGGGCGTCCCTGCCGATCGCCCTGGCCATCCAGCAGCTCCAGCAGCTGATGTTCTCCCTGGGCGCGCTGTTCCTGATCCTCCTCGTCTTCGGCCAGTACCCGCGGCCGTCCTGGCTGCTGGCGGTCCCCGCGCTCGCCCTCCAGGCCCTGTTCAACACCGGCGTCTCGATGGTCATGGCCCGGCTGGCCGCCAAGACCCCCGACATCGCCCAGCTGACACCGTTCATCCTGCGGACCTGGATGTACGCCTCGGGTGTCATGTGGAGCCTCGACACCCTGCTCACCGCCGACCGGGTCCCGCACTTCGTCCTGCTGGCCCTGGAGTACAACCCGGCGGCCGTCTACATCGACCTGATGCGCTACGCCCTGATCGACAGCTTCACCGGCATGCAGCTGCCGCCCCATGTGTGGGCCGTCGCGACGGGCTGGGCCCTCGTCTGCGGCATCGGCGGTTTCGTCTACTTCTGGAAGGCCGAGGAGAGGTACGGACGTGGCTGACACCCTCGATGCGCGTGTACCCACCGTCGTCGTCGACGACGTCCACATCACCTACACG
>NZ_DATMVN010000504.1:0-4844 GCF_035563135.1 Streptomyces sp. | reverse complement strand
TAAGCACGGACTCACGATCATCTCCATCGAGGACCTGATCGCCTACCGCCGCAGCTCCGAGCCCACCGTGCGCCGTGAGGCCGAGGTCCGGCTGCCCACGGCCTTCGGCCCCTTCACGGCGTACGGCTACCGCTCCATCGCCGACGGCGTCGAGCACGTGGCACTCGTCCACGGGGACATCGGTGACGGCCGGGACGTCCTCGTCCGGGTCCACTCCGAATGCCTGACCGGCGACATCTTCCAGTCCCAGCGCTGCGACTGCGGCCCCCAGCTGCACACCTCCATGGAACGCGTCACGGCCGAGGGCCGCGGGGTCGTCGTCTATCTGCGCGGCCACGAGGGCCGCGGCATCGGACTGCTGTCCAAGATGCGCGCGTACGAACTCCAGGAGCGCGGCTCCGACACCCTCGACGCCAATCTCGAACTCGGACTGCCCGCCGACGCCCGGGACTACGCGGCGGGTGCCCAGATCCTGCGGGACCTCGGCGTGCACACCCTGCGGCTGATGACCAACAACCCGGACAAGACCGCGGCGCTCGTGCGGCACGGACTCGAGATCACCGGGCGCGAGCCCATGCCCGTCCAGGCCGGTGAGCACAACCTGCGGTACCTGCGCACCAAGCGGGACCGGATGGGGCACGACCTGCCCTGGCTCGACACCTCCGTGTCGGCCTGCGGCAACCAGTAAGCACCGACGAACACACAGGAGAGACATGAGCGGCAAGGGCGCACCCGAACTGTCCGTACGCAACTGCGGAGACCTGCGGGTGGCGGTGATCGCGGCCCAGTGGCACGAGCAGGTCATGGACGGGCTCGTCGACGGGGCCCTGCGCGCCCTGCGCGACCTGGGCATCGACGAACCGACGCTGCTCAGGGTCCCCGGCAGCTTCGAGCTCCCGGTGGTGGCCAAGGTGCTCGCCGGCCGCGGTTACGACGCGATCGTCGCCCTCGGAGTGATCATCCGCGGTGGCACCCCCCACTTCGAATACGTGTCCCAGGGCGTGACCAACGGGCTCACCCAGGTCACGGTCGACACCGGTGTCCCCGTCGGTTTCGGCGTCCTCACCTGTGACAACGAGGAGCAGGCTCTGGACCGGGCCGGACTCGAGGGCTCCAACGAGGACAAGGGCCACGAAGCGGTCACCGCCGCCGTGGCCACCGCCGCCACACTGCGGACCGTCAGCGAACCCTGGCGCTGAGCAGCACCCCGGGACCCCGTATTCTAAGGACCATCATGGCCAACAAAACCTTCGAAGAGCTCTTCGCCGAGCTGCAGCGCAAGGCCGCCGACGGCGACCCCTCCACCTCCCGCACCGCCGAGCTGGTGGGCAAGGGCGTGCACGCCATCGGCAAGAAGGTCGTCGAGGAGGCCGCAGAGGTCTGGATGGCCGCCGAGTACGAGGGCAAGGAAGCCGCTGCCGAGGAGATCTCGCAACTGCTCTACCACGTCCAGGTGATGATGGTCGCCCGCGGGATCTCCCTCGACGACGTCTACGCCCACCTCTGAGCCACGCCCCGCACACCTCCCGAACATCCCTCCGCACAAAGGAAACCCGACCTCATGCTGCGCATCGCCGTCCCCAACAAGGGTTCACTCTCCGGGCCTGCGATGGCGATGCTCCATGAGGCCGGCTACCAGCAGCGCAAGGAGTCGAAGGAACTCGTCCTGGTCGACCCGGCCAACGAGGTCGAGTTCTTCTACCTGCGGCCGCGCGACATCGCGATCTACGTCAGCTCCGGCCGCCTGGACATCGGCATCACCGGACGCGACCTGCTGCTGGACTCCGGCGCCGACGCCGAGGAGATCCTCCAGCTCGGCTTCGCGCGCTCGACCTTCCGCTACGCCACGAAGCCCGGCACGGCCGCCGGCCCCGAGGACTTCGACGGCATGACCATCGCCACGTCCTACGAGGGCATCGTGGCGGCGCACCTCGCCGAGGCCGGTGTCAAGGCCTCCGTCGTGCACCTCGACGGCGCGGTCGAGACCGCCATCGAGCTCGGTGTCGCCCAGGTCATCGCCGACGTCGTCGAGACCGGCACCAGCCTGCGCAACGCCGGACTCGAGGTCATCGGCGAGCCGATCATGACGTCGGAAGCCGTCGTGATCCGCCGCAGGGGCGCCGACGCCGAGGACCCCAAGGTGCAGCAGTTCCTGCGCCGTCTGCAGGGCGTCCTGGTCGCCCGCACCTACGTGATGATGGATTACGACTGCCGCGTCGAGCACCTGGAGCGTGCCGTCGCCCTCACCCCGGGCCTGGAGTCGCCGACCATCTCCCCGCTGCACCACGAGGGCTGGGTCGCCGTCCGCTCCATGGTCTCCTCCAAGGAGGCCCAGCGGATCATGGACGACCTGTACGAGCTGGGTGCGCGCGCCATCCTCACGACGGCCATCCACGCCTGCCGTCTCTGACGAGCCGGACCACAGCACACCTAAGGACGACAGCGCCGCCATGTCCGCCCCCACCTCCCGGCCTTCCGGACTCCCCGCTCTCCCGGCCACCTTCAGGCCCACTCTCACCCGGGTGGTCCTGCTGGCCGTGGGGGCGGCCACCTTCCTCGTCATCACCGCGGTCGCGATGATCCTGGAGAACCTCAGCCCGGGGGAGCGGACCAGCTTCGTCTTCGTCGCCCTGCTCTTCTTCGGCGTGCTCGCCCTGCTCAGCAGGCCTCGTATCACCGCCGACGAGGCAGGGGTGACGGTCGTCAACATCACCCGCACCCGCCGTCTGGCCTGGGCGGAGATCCTGCGCGTCAATCTGCGCGCCGGTGACCCGTGGGTCTTCCTCGACCTCAGCGACGGCACGAGCATGCCCGCACTCGGCATCCAGCCCGGACTCGCCAAGAGCCGGGCCATCCGTGACGCCCGCACCCTCCGCGCTCTCGCCGAGTTCCACGGCAGCGGAGTGAACGACGCCACGGAGAACGGCTGAGCCCCCCGCCCCGCCCGGCCCGATCCCGATTATTCTGGGACCGGAGGCGCACCGGGTGCGCCCCGCCCCGCACCAGAAGGCCTCCGAGGCCCGCGGGGCACTTTCCTGCGACCCAAGGAGTGACTCCCTCCAGCAATGGACGGATCGTCCGGTAGTATCTGCGCCGCCCTCTCCCCGGAGGCGGCGGCATGACCACCCCCCTGTTGCTGCTCCTCGCGGCATTCCTCCTCATCCTCGCCAACGGGTTCTTCGTGGCAGCCGAATTCGGGCTCGTCACGGTGGAACGGCCGGACGCCGAACGCGCCGCCGCCGAAGGCGACCGCCGGGCCCGTACCGTCGTCGCCGCCCTGCGTGAACTCTCCTTCCAGCTCTCCGGCACCCAGCTCGGCATCACCATCACCTCGCTGGTCGTCGGCATGCTCGCCGAACCGGCGCTCGCCCAGCTGCTCGCCGGGCCGCTCACCGCCACCGGACTGCCCCACGGGGCGGTCCCCGGGGTGAGCGTCGTGATCGGCATGCTGTTCGCCTCCGCCGTCCAGATGGTGATCGGCGAACTCGTCCCGAAGAACTGGGCGGTCTCCCGGCCGCTCCAGGTCGCCCGGTTCGTCGCCGGGCCCCAGCACCGCTTCTCCACCCTCCTCAGGCCGGTGATCACCGCCCTGAACGCCGTGGCCAACCGGCTGGTCAGGCTGCTGGGTGTCGAACCCACCGACGAACTCGCCTCCGCCAGGACCCCGGGCGAGCTCGTCTCCCTGGCCCGGCACTCCGCCGAGGCCGGAACCCTGGAGCAGGACACCGCCGATCTCTTCGTGCGGACCCTGTCCCTCGCCGGACTCACCGCACAGCACGTCATGACCCCGCGGGTGAAGGTCAGCGCGCTGCAGGCGTCGGCGACCGCGGCGGACGTCCTCAACCTCACGCGGGCCACCGGCCTGTCCCGCTTCCCCGTCTACCGGGACCGCATCGACGAGGTGGTCGGCATGGTCCACCTCAAGAACGCCCTGGCCGTCCCCTCCCAGGACCGCCTGCGCACCCCGGTGGGCCGGATCGCCGTGACCCCGCTCCTGGTGCCGGAGACCCTGCCCGTCGAGCAACTGCTCCAGCGGCTGCGCAGCGAGCAGCCGATAGCCGTCGTGGTCGACGAGTACGGCGGCACCGCCGGTGTCGTCACCCTCGAGGACATCATCGAGGAACTCGTCGGAGAGGTCAGGGACGAGCACGACGTGGAGGGCGCCGACCGTCCTGAGCTGACCCCCGTCGTCGCCGACGACGGGCGGCCCGGCTGGGACGTGGAGGGCAGCACCCGGGTGCTGACCCTGCTGCGGATAGGCCTCGACGTGCCCGAAGGGCCCTACGAGACGGTGGCGGGCCTCGTCGCCGATCTGCTGGGGCGCATCCCCGCCCCCGGTGACCGGGCCGAACTTCCCGGCTGGCGGATCTCCGTCCGTCAGGTCGGCCACTACCGTGCCGAGCAGGTCCGCTTCGTCCGTCTGACGGACATGCCGCAGACCCAGCCGGAACGGCTCACCCAGGACCTGCTGGAGGCCGTGCGATGAGCCTCGTACAGCTGGTGTTCGCCGGCCTCCTCGTGCTGGCGAACGGCTTCTTCGTCGGCGCCGAGTTCGCGCTCGTCTCCGTACGGCGCAGCCAGGTCGAACCCCTCGCGGCCGGCGGGTCGAGCCGGGCCGGACAGGTGCTGTACGGCCTGGAGAACCTGCCGCAGATGATGGCCGCCGCACAGTTCGGCATCACCGTCTGCTCCCTCACGCTCGGTGCCGTCGCGGAACCGACCGTCGCCCGTCTCCTGGAGCCGCTCTTCCACGCGGCGCACGTGCCCGAAGGGCTCGTCCACCCGCTCGGCTTCGCGGTGGCGCTCGTCTCCGTGGTCTTCCTCCACCTCGTCATCGGCGAGAT
>NZ_DATMVN010000503.1:0-2306 GCF_035563135.1 Streptomyces sp. | reverse complement strand
GGCGCTGACCACGCCGATCAAGAGAATCTCGACGCGCCGCTGAGCGACGACCAGAAGACGGTCAACCTGCTCCACGCCGCCATCCGCGCGCCGGCCGAACGCGGCAACTCCCTGCTCAAGACCACCTTCAAGGCGCTTCGCCGAGTCAGCCTCTGCCCCTGGCGCATCGGCGCGATCACCGCAGCCGCCCTCGTCCTGCTCCACCACGAGCACGACCGGACCACATGATCGCCGACCTGGCCCAGCCATTACTGGGAATGGCTCACTGGGCTGTCCCGGGAGGTCCCGGCTGAGCTGGCCGCCGAGCCGGTCAAAACCTGACGTGGGTCAGCTCGAGGCAGATCCGGCACAGTGGCCATTCCTGGTCCCCGTCGTCGGGCCAGCGCCAGTCGCGCGGGTCCAGCAGGATCACCGGGGCCAGACACAGGGCCCGGCCGACGATCAAGCCGGGGTCGCTGACCGCATGCAGCCGACCGGAGGGCATCTGGACGACCTCGCCGGACCAGTCCCGCGGCGCCAGGCCGTCGGTGCCGACCGTCCATCCACTCCGATTGACCCTCATTCGGGATCCCTCACCGACCCCGCCCGGCCGGATGCGCCCGCCACGCACGCGACACGACGACCAGTGAGACGAAGCCGGCCAGCCTCTCCCTCAGCCGTCGGTGCATCAGCCGGCCTCATGGTGGCGACCGGTTGGCGGCGACTCACCGCGCGCCTCGACGTCAGCATCACGGTCATGCGCCAGCCGCTGCAGGGTCGCGGACTCCTGCGTGATGTCCTCGCGCAAGGCGGTCAGCCGGGCGTGCTCGTCGCGCAGCCAGATCACCCCGAGCAGGAAGCCTGCTGCCAGCAGGACGAGAGGCGTGAACACAGCGAGTAGGAACACCAGCATCAGTTGCCACTCCCGCGTCGAAAGTCTCGGCCGGTGTGTCGGTCGAGGTCCATCTCGTGCAGCCAGCCGTTCAGCACAGCCCCTCATCCAGAGCAGAGAACTGGGCCATCAGCGCCACGTCACCTCGGGCGAGCATCGCTGTTGCCGACGGGCACGCACCAGCTGCTGGGGCTCGTACAGGCACCTCCCCCTCGTACGGGCACCCCCCTTGGTCGGGCGGGGGTGCGGCTAGCACAGCCGACCCCTCGACCGATCGCGGCGGCGGCACGCACCCGCGCCGAGGCTGTACCAAGCCACAGCCGGGATCCGCCGTCTCGTCACCTGACTGGTGTGGGCCCTCCGCCGGGAGGTGCGAGACGTCCACCGCCTCGGAGGACGCGGCGGGGACCCCCGCGGACGGCGACGGACACCGCCGGCAGCCTGCAGGGCGCGAGGGCGGACGGACCCGGGGAGTCGAGGACACGTGGGCGGTCGCACGCGCCTGTGCCGCGGAGGGGCCGCAGTTCGGTCCGCGTGCCGCCAGCGGGCAGGACCGTGAAGCTCTGCTTCGCTGGCGTGCCCGAGCACCTTGCCGAGCGCCAGGCCCACGAGTACTGCGACCACGGTCCAGACGAGAAGACCGCCCGCGATCCACAAGACCCACACATCTCCTCCAAGGGCACCGGGACGACGAGTTCTCGCCGCAGATCACGACTCGCCCAGGTGTGGGTTCGCGTTCAGGAGGACCACCCCGGTGAGCGCGGAAGCCGAGTGCCACGCAAGTGGAGACGGCTTGCGCACGACAGCCCTCCAGGGCTGCAAGCGTTGATCCAGGACCAGGTGGACGAGGCAGCGTCGATGAGAACTCATGTCCACCGGGCCCTGGCTGCCCTGCAAGCAGGAGCCACCCATCGTGATCCCGCTCGTTCCCGCCCTCTGCCCGTGTGGCGGTCGAGGATTCGTTCCACCGGTCAACCGTCTCATTTATCAGGACACTGCTCAAGTAATTCAGACGGGATGTTCGGGTCTCTGGACGCTGACGCGAACCCGAAGACGTCCGGTGCGCGCTCCAGTCAGCGGTTGGACCCGCCCGGACTCGAGGATGCCGTTGTGACTATCCGTGATGATGCAGAGTCGTTGGTCGGACAAAAGCTGAGCTGGGAGCCGTGTTGTATGCGACGGCACAAGTGATTGGACTACGATCCGTCACTTGATGGACGCCTTTCAGCGAGCGGTGGACGAGGCGCGACGCCAGCTCATCCGGGACGAGGGACAGAACGTCTCCGTGCGGGAGTTGATCCGCCGCGCGGGGTTCGACGACACTCGTCGGGCCTCTGTGGCGCGCCATCTCAACCCCAATCACTCGTGGCCCAAGGGGCACAAGGTGCCTCCGGACATCGTGCGGGCGCTCGCCGCCGTCCTTCCGATCAGCGAG
>NZ_DATMVN010000502.1:0-2777 GCF_035563135.1 Streptomyces sp. | reverse complement strand
GATGCGCCCGCCGGTGACCGTCAGGTCCAGTGCACGGCAGCCCCGTCGGACCGAGGCGCCGGCCGCCCCGGCACGCTCGAGGAGCAGCGCGTCGAGCTCGGCCCTGGGCGCCTGGAAGCCCGACCACGGCCCGTCCGCGTCCCCGCCGAAGGCCAGGAAACGGGGCGGACCGCCCCACTCCACCCAGTGCCCGGCGTGCCGCACCCAGGGACGGGCCCGCACGGATCCCGCCGCCCCGAGCTCCTGCAGGACCACCTCGACCCCGGGGTGGAGGGTCTCCCCGGGACGCGCGCGGCTCCCGTCGCCGGCCTCGAGCAGGACGACGGAGAGCCCGGCGGTCGCGGCGGTGATCGCGGCGGCTGCGCCGGCGGGCCCACCACCGACGACGACGAGGTCGGCGCTGCAGCGGTCGCTCAGCCCGGCATCCGCCACGGCCCACCGTCCTCGCGGGCGAGCACCGTCAGCGGGTCCACGAGCAGCTCCACGCGCCGGCGGATCGTCACGTGCCGGCGGGCGATGTCGCTCGGGTGCGGCCGGACGGGTCCGTGCTGGAAGACCTCGAACCGGTACAGCGGTGCGAGGAGCCCGACGCCGGCCTGCCCCGCGGCCGCGGTGGCGGTCGGATCGGCGGGGTCGACGGCGCGGAAGGAGAGCACCGACCAGCGGGCCTTGGCGCGGACGACCTCGGGGAACGGCCGTTCGGTGTCCACGCCCAGCGCGCCGTAGACCCGGGCCATGGCCAGCACCCGCGCCTGGTACTCCTGCTCCCGGATCGCGCCGGTCAGCGTCAGGGTGAACCGGCCGGCCAGCGAGTTCGCCACGTAGTCGGTGTGGTCCAGTCCGGGGTAGTCCACGACCTCGTCGTCGCCGGCGCGGACGACCCGGGGCCCGGGGACGCCGTCCCACGCCAGGTCGCCGACGATGCCGATCTCCTCGTCGGTGAGCGGCGCGACCGTGGGCCAGTCCACCGACGGGGCGAACGTGCGGGCGGCGTCGGGTGCGACCGCGGGCCAGAACGCGCTCAGGGCGGCGCACAGCTTGGAGTCCTCCGGGAACGGGCTGCCGAGGCCGTAGGCGGCCAGGTGCTCCGGCCCGCCGGCGCCGCCGTCCACGCTGATGTCCCACCCGGGGGCGAAGACGCCGGCGGCGTCGTCGGGCAGGTGCGAGTGCCGTTCGGTCCGCGCGATCTCCACGCGGGTCGGGCGGCCGGGCGGCACCAGGGGGAGGCCCACGATCGCGGTGACGGTGTCGTCGTCGGCCCGGAAGCCGCTGCCGGCCAGCGTCACGTTGGGCGGGAACCGTTCGTCGGAGAGCGGGTCGGGGGGGATCCGCCAGATGGTCCGACGGAGGTGCCCGGGCACGCGCTGCGCCGTCCACTCCGTCAGCTCGCGCTGGTCGGTGCTGGGGAAGAAGTCCGGAGCGGCCACCAGCGAGTAGGCGGCGCGGCGCCGCGGCAGCACCGTGGCGAGCTGCGGGACCACCGCCGCCACCCAGCCGTCGCCGGTGAAGTCCACGTAGTGGCGCGCGCGGTAGCCCCCCGCGGCCACCGTCCCGACGACATCGGGGTCGGTGTTGAGGTCGACCTCGGTCCCGTCGTCGGCCATCCGCGAGCGCACGTGCACGTACTCCGGTCCGTGCCGCCACAGGCCCTCGGCGGCGATGTTGAGGCTGGAGGAAAGCGGCTGGTTCGGCGGCACCCGGAACGTGAGCGGGCGCCCCACGTACTCGGCGGGCTCCACCAGCCGGGGGTGGACCACCGGCACGACGGTCCCCGGGTCGAGCGCCGCGTCGGCGGTCAGTGCCGCGATGCCGTCGGTGGAGCGGAAGGGCGGGCGGTCGATGTCGGGCCGGTGCCAGGAGGCGTCCGGGCCCAGCGCCAGGTGGATGCGGCGGATCTTCTCGTTGACGTGCCGCGTGCGCAGGCCGACGGTCAGGTCCGTGCCGCGGATGCACTCGGGCCCGCTGAACAGCTTGTGCAGCGGCACCCAGAACTGGCGGCCCGCGTCGCCGGGGTGCTCCTGGCTCGCCCGGCGGAAGCGCAGCGGCAGGAACGAGGCCTCGTCGCCGGGGCGGCGCATCGCGACGTAGGCGGCGTAGCGGGCGGGCAGCACCCGGATCGCGTGCGGGTCGTCCTCGACGCCCGGCAGGAAGCCGCGCCGCCGGCCGTCGTAGCGCGGTTCGGCCGTGCCCACCCGGGCCACCCCCGTCCGCGCGAACACGAGGTCCGCGTGGCGCTGGTGCGGGGTCTGGGAGGACGGCCGGTACTCGACGGCGAACACCACGACGGCCAGCGGCGCCCCGTCGGCGCGGGCGAGCAGGTCCGGCAGGGACGGCGGCCGCACCCCGAACACGTAGTCCTCCACGGCGGCCAGCTCGGCCGGCGTCGGGAAGTCCCCGAGCTCCGCGCCGTCCGCCCCCGCGGTGACGTTGGGCGACGCCAGCGCGTGGAGGAGCAGGCTGCGGGCCGGGATGCCGGGCTCCACCCCGCGATTCCCCTCCGCCGCGAAGTCCTCGAAGCCGGGCACGTCCCGGTCGATCCCGGTCAGCGGGCGGGCCAGCTCCGCGCCGAGGTCCCGGGCGTCGATGTCCAGTCCGTGCGCCGCCAGCAGGTCGGCCCAGCCGTGCCGGGCCAACCTGCCGCAGACCGCACGGACCTCGTCCAGCAGGGCCATCGGTACCTTCCTTCCCGGCCCTGGGGACCGTCGGCTCTCCCGGCGTCGGCTCTCCGGGCGTCGGCTCTCCGGGCGTCGGCTCTCCGGGCGTGGTGGCTCAGGGCT
>NZ_DATMVN010000501.1:0-12595 GCF_035563135.1 Streptomyces sp. | reverse complement strand
CAGCAGGCTCTGGCCGCAGACCCGCACGACCTGGCCGTTGACCGCGCCGGACGCGGGCTGGGCGAACCAGGCGGTGGTCTCGGCGACGTCGACGGGGAGGCCGCCCTGGGACAGGGAGTTCATCCGGCGCCCGGCCTCCCGGATGACGAGGGGCACGGCGGCCGTCATCTTCGTCTCGATGAAGCCGGGTGCGACGGCATTGACCGTGATGCCGTGCTCGGCGGCGGCGCGCGGAGCCAGTGAGCGGACCAGGCCGATGATGCCCGCCTTGCTCGCCGCGTAGTTGGTCTGGCCGTTGTTGCCCGCGATCCCGGCGATGGACGCGGTGGCGACGATCCGGCCGCCGCGGCGAAGGGTGCCCGAGCCGACGAGGGCGTCCGTGGTGCGCAGGACGCTGTCCAGGTTGACGTCGATGACCGAGGTCCAGCGGTCGGCGGGCATGTTGGCGAGCCGGCGGTCCCGGGTGATGCCCGCGTTGTGGACGAGGATGTCCAGGCCGTCCGGGACGGCCGCGGCTATGAGCCCGGCGGCGTCGGGGGCGGTGATGTCCAGCGGCAGGGCGGTGGCGCCGAGGCGGTCGGCGGTGCGGACGAGCTGTTCCCGCGCCTGCGGGACGTCCAGGCAGATCACCTGGGCGCCGTCCCTGGCGAGGACGGAGGCGACGGACGCGCCGATGCCGCGTGCCGCGCCGGTGACCACCGCGGTGCGCCCGGTCAGCGGCGCCGCCCAGTCGGCCACCTCACCGGGGGCGTCGGCGGTGAGTTCGATGACCTGGCCGCTGACGTAGGCGGAGCGGGGGGACAGCAGGAAGCGGAGCGTGGATTCGGCCGAGGCCGGGCCCGCCCCGGGTGCGAGCCGCAGCAACTGCGCTGTGGCGCCCCGGCCGATCTCCTTGCCGAGCGAGCGTACGAATCCTTCGAGGGCCTGCTGGGCCGCCGCCTGGTGGTGGTCCTCGGGGGACGGCGTGGTGCCGAGGACGACGACGCGGCCGCCTCCGGCCAGCGACCGTACGACGGGGTGGAGGGCGGCGTGCACGCCGGCGAGCCCGGCGGCGGTGGTGACGCCGGTGGCGTCCAGGACGACGGCGGCCGGGCGTCCGGCCTGGCCGGTGACCTTCAGGCCGGTCGTGGCGAGCACCGGACCGAGCGTGTCCGGGTGGGCGGAGCTGCCTGCGGTGAGGTGGAGCAACGGCCCGTCGAGGGACGGGGTTTCCAGTGTCCAGCGACGCAGCGGGGCGGGCTGCGGCAGGCCGAGCCTGCGGGTCAGGAATCGGCCGGGAGCGGTGCCGGTGAAGTGCAGATAGCGGTCGGCCATTGTCTGGACTCCTGCTCGGTCGTAGATTTACTCCAGAGTAAGGTTACTCAAGGGTCAGGAGTTGTCGAGATGAGTTGGTCGAGTTGATTCCCCTCGCACTTCCGCAGCCGCGCCGGGTCGCGGTCATCGGTGGCAGTCGCATCCCGTTCGCCCGCTCCGACGGCCCGTACGCGCAGGCGTCGAACCAGGACATGCTGACCGCCGCGCTGGACGGGCTCGTCGAGCGCTTCGGCCTGCGGGGGCAGCAGGTCGGCGAGTTCGTGGCCGGGGCGGTCCTCAAGCACAGCCGGGACTTCAACCTGGCCCGCGAGACCGTCCTGGGCTCGGCCCTGGACCCGCGCACACCCGCGTACGACATCCAGCAGGCGTGCGGCACCGGTCTGCAGGCCGTGATCGCCGCGGCCAACAAGATCGCGCTCGGCGCCGTCGACTCGGCGGTCGCGGGCGGCGCGGACACCACGAGCGACGCGCCCCTCGGCGTCAACGACCGGCTGCGCCGGATCCTGCTGGAGGCGCGCCGCGCCAGGACGGCGGGGGCCAGGATCAAGGCACTCGCCGCGGTCCGCCCCGGCCACCTCGTCCCGGACATCCCGCGCAACGCCGAGCCCCGCACCGGCCTGTCGATGGGCGAACACGCGGCGGTCACCGCCCGGAAGTGGGGGGTGAGCCGCGAGGACCAGGACCTGCTGGCCGCCACCAGCCACCAGCGGCTCGCCGCGGCGTACGAACGCGGCTTCCTGGACGGCCTGGTCGTCCCGTACCTCGGACTGGACCGCGACCAGAATCTGCGCCCCGGGTCCACCGTGGAGAAACTGGCCACGCTGAAGCCGGTGTTCGGCGCCGGTCACCCCGGCGCGACGATGACCGCGGGCAATTCCACCCCGCTCACCGACGGCGCGGCCACCGTGCTGCTGGCGAGCGAGGAGTGGGCCGAGGCGCACGGCCTGGAACCGCTGGCGTACCTGTCGCTGTACGAGACGGCCGCCGTGGACCACGTGAACGGCGAGGACGGGCTGCTGATGGCGCCCGCGTACGCCGTCCCGCGCCTGCTGGAGCGGGCCGGACTGACCGTCGGGGACTTCGACCTCTTCGAGATCCACGAGGCGTTCGCCTCCCAGGTGCTCGCCACCCTGGCCGCCTGGGAGGAGCAGGGGCTCGCCCCCGTCGACAGGGACAAGCTGAATGTGGTCGGATCGTCCCTCGCCACCGGCCACCCCTTCGCCGCGACGGGCGCCCGGATCGTGGCGACCCTGGCCGCGCTCCTCGCGGAGCGGGACGCGCCGGGCCGGGGCCTGATCTCGGTCTGCGCCGCGGGCGGCCAGGGGGTCACCGCCATCCTGGAACGCCCCTGACCGCGGCCCGGACCCCTCCGGCCGCCCGATCCGTACGTGAACGACCCCGCGCACCCAGCAGCCGCCCCGGCGCCGGCCCCACGGACGGGCCCGGCGCCGGACCCCATGTCGAGGAGCCGCTCGTGTCCACGCCCGCCCCCGCCGCCGCAACCGCCGTTCCCGCCCTGGTCGAGCCGACCAAGGTCAGGGGGTCGGACGGCACCGTACGGGAAGTCTCCGTGCCGCCTCTCGCACCGGCCGTGCGACGCGGCTCGCTCGCCGAGATCCCCTTCGACAACGCCAGGGAGGCTCCGTCCGAGGCGGTCCTCAGCCGCAAGCAGGCCGACGGCAGCTGGCGGGACGTGACCGCCGCCGAATTCGCCGCGGAGGTGCAGGCCGTCGCCAAGGGCCTGATAGCGGAGGGCCTCCAGAGCGGCGACCGGATCGCGATCATGGCCCGCACGACCTACGAGTGGACGCTGCTCGACTTCGCGTCCTGGGCCGCCGGGCTGGTCACCGTGCCCGTCTACCCCACCTCGTCGGCCTTCCAGACGCGCTGGATCCTCCAGGACTCCGGGGCGGTCGCCTGCGCGGTGGAGACGACGGAACAGGGGCGGCTGGTCAGCCAGGAGCGGCAGCAGCTCGGGGACCTCACCCACCTCTGGCAGTTCGACACGGGGGCGACAGGCCGGCTGAAGACCCTCGGCAAGGACGTGCCCGACGCGGCGGTCGCCGCCCGTCGTGGCGTCCTGGAACCGGACAGTCCCGCCACCCTCATCTACACCTCGGGCACCACGGGCCGGCCCAAGGGCTGCGTCCTGACCCACGGGAACTTCTTCGCCGAGGTCGACAACGCCATCGAGCTGCTCCACCCGGTCTTCAAGTCCGTGTCGAAGTACCCCGCGTCCACTCTGCTGTTCCTGCCCCTCTCCCATGTCTTCGGCCGGATGGTGGCGATCGGCTGCCTGCGCGCCAGGGTCCGGCTCGGGCACGCGCCGTCCATCGCGACCGACGACCTGCTCGCGGACCTGGCCGGCTTCAAGCCGTCGTTCCTGCTGGCCATCCCCTACGTCCTGGAGAAGGTCTACAACACCGGCCGGGCCACCGCCGAGAAGATGGGCCGCGCCTCCTCCTTCGACCGTGCGGCCCGTATCGCGCGGCGCTACGGCGAGGCGGTCGAGGCGGCGGAACACGGCACGGGCCCCGGCCCCGGCATCGGGCTCCGGGCCGCGCGCGCCCTCTACGACCCGCTGGTCTACCGGCGTATCCGGGCGGCGCTGGGCGGCCACGTCCGGTACGCGATCTGCGGCGGCTCCCCGCTGGGGCACCGGCTTGCCGCCTTCTACGCGGGAGCGGGCATGCAGATCTTCGAGGGCTACGGCCTGACCGAGACCACCGCCGCCGCCACGGTCACCCCGCCCCTCAAGCCCCGTCTCGGCACGGTGGGCTGGCCGCTGCCGGGCACCGCCGTACGGATCGCGGACGACGGCGAGGTCCTGCTCAGCGGCGGTCAGGTCTTCCAGGGCTACTGGGACACCGAGCGCGGCGAGGCCACGCCGTACATGGAGGACAACTGGTTCCCGACGGGCGACCTGGGAGCCCTGGACGACGACGGCTACCTCACGATCACCGGCCGCAAGAAGGACATCATCATCACGTCCGGCGGCAAGAACGTCACCCCCGCCCCGCTGGAGGACTGGCTGCGCGCCCACCCGCTGGTCAGCCAGTGCATGGTGGTGGGGGACAACCGGCCGTTCATCAGCGCCCTGATCACCCTGGAGCCGGACGGCCTGGCCCACTGGCGCCGGATGCGGAAGAAGGAAGGCGTCCCCCTGCGCGAGCTCGTCCGGGACGAGGAGCTGCTCGCCGCGCTGCAGCGCGCGGTCGACGAGGCCAACCGGCTCGTCTCGCGCGCCGAGTCGATCCGCAAGTTCACCGTGCTCCCCCAGGACTTCACCGAGGAGAAGGGGCAGCTCACCCCCTCGCTGAAACTCAAGCGCGACGCGATCATGAGGGACTTCGACGCCGAGATCGAGGAGCTGTACCGCAGGCCGTAGTGCGAAGGCGGCTTCGGGAGATGTCCGGCAGGCGGACGGACGGGAAAATTTTGAATCCCCGCAAAACGGACAGGGGTGCGGTTCCCGTACGTCTCTCCATGTCGCCTCGGGTCGTTGAATGCAAGGCCTCTCTGGATGGGTGCCTTTGATGCAACGGCTCAAGTGCGGTTCGACTGGGGCGAGTCAAGGGTGAGACAGCGGAGTCTCACCCTCCGGATGTGGAAATCGCAGGGCATAACGTCCTCTCCATGACTGAGCTGGACACGCGGCCCCAGGCCGGAGACACGGTACGGGGAAGCGCCCCGGCCGACGGCGGCGTACGCGAGAAGGGTCTCGGCGGGAATTCCGTCGGCCTGATGGGCAGTGCCGTCATCGGCGTTTCCACCGTCGCCCCCGTGTACTGCCTGACCTCCACCCTCGGCTCCACCGCCGGTGAGGTCGGTGTGCAGATGCCCGCCGTGTTCCTGGCGGGGTTCCTCCCGATGCTGCTGGTCGCCTTCGCGTACCGCGAGCTCAACAAGGCCGTGCCGGACTGCGGCACCTCGTTCACCTGGACGGTCAAGGCCTTCGGACCGCGCCTGGGGTGGATGTGCGGCTGGGGACTGGTGATCGCCACGATCATCGTCCTGTCCAACCTCGCAGGCGTCGCCACCTCCTACTTCTGGCTGCTGGCCGGCGAGGTGTCGGGCAGCGACGCGGTCGCCGCCCTGGACGACGACAAGACCGTCCACATCCTCACCTGTCTCCTGCTCATCGCGGTGGCGACGGCGATCAGCTACCGGGGGATGACAGCCACGAAGGGCGTCCAGTACACGCTGGTCGGCCTGCAACTCGTCGTCCTCGCCGTGTTCGTGGCGATGGCGGTGCAGAAGGCGGGCAGCGGCGACTTCGCCGCGACGTCGGTGGAATTCTCCTGGTCCTGGCTGAACCCGTTCGCCGTCCAGTCCTTCGCCGCCTTCACCGCCGGCCTCTCCCTCTCGATCTTCATGTTCTGGGGCTGGGACGCCTGTCTCACCGCCAACGAGGAGACCACCGGAGCCGAGAGCACCCCGGGCCGCGCGGCGCTCATCGCGATGGTCGTCCTGGTCGGTTCCTACCTGGCCACCGGCATCGCCGCCCAGATGGCCGTCGGCTCCGGTGACTCCGGGCTCGGCCTCGCCAACCCCGACACCTCCGACAACGTCTTCGCCGCCCTCGCCGGCCCGGTCATGGGCCCCGGCCTCGGCATCCTGCTCTTCCTGGCGGTGCTGGCCTCGGCCGCCGCGAGCCTGCAGACCACGTTCATCCCGGTGGCGCGCACGGTCCTGGCGATGTCGGCCTACGAGGCGCTGCCCGCGTCGTACGCCAAGGTCCACCCGCGCTTCCGGACCCCGGGACGGGCGACCGTCGTGGCGGGTGTCGCGACCGGCGTCTTCTACACCGTGATGACGCTGGTCAGCGAGCACGTCCTCGTCGACACGATCTACGCGCTCGGCCTGATGATCTGCTTCTACTACGCACTGACCGCCTTCGCCTGTGTCTGGTACTTCCGTGCCGAGCTCACCCGGTCCGCCCGTGACCTCGTCTTCAAGGGCCTGTTCCCCCTCGTCGGCGGCATCCTGCTCACAGCGGTCTTCGGCAAGACCCTCTACGACATGTGGGACCCGGCGTACGGCTCCGGGTCGTCCGTCCTCGGCGTCGGCTCCGTCTTCGTCATCGGTGTCGGGCTGCTGCTGCTCGGCGTGGTGCTGATGGAGGCCATGCGGCGCCGCAGCCCGGCGTTCTTCCGCGGCGAGGTGCTGACGAAGGAGACCCCGGCCTTCGTGGTGAACGACTGAGCGGTCCGGCCGGCGCGCCGGTACCCGCCGGGTACCTCGTTCCCGCCGGGGCGCGGCGGGGACGGGGCGAGGTGCGGCGGGGCGGGGCGGGGCGCGGCGGGTGACCGTCGTGGCGGGAGTCGCGGCCGGAACGGAGCGACTGCCCCTGCGGAGCGGGCCTCTGCGGCCGCTCGACCGCATACCTTGGAGCCGTCACGGACGACGACGGAGGTGCCTCTCATGCGGATCGCCACAATGATCTTCCTCACCGACGAGACGATCACGCCGGTCCGGCTCGCGCGCGAGCTGGAGCAGCGGGGATTCGCCGGGCTGTACCTGCCCGAGCACACCCACATCCCGGTGAGCCGGGAGAGCCCGCATCCGGCGGGCGGCGAGCTGCCGGCCGAGTACGGACGCACGCTCGACCCCTTCGTCGCCCTGGGGCAGGCCGCCGCCGTCACCGAACGGCTGTCCCTCGGTACCGGGATCACGCTGATCGCCCAGCACGACCCCATCGGCCTGGCGAAGCAGGCCGCCACGCTCGACCACCTCTCCGGCGGCCGCTTCACGCTCGGGATCGGCTTCGGCTGGAATGTGGAGGAGGCCGCGGACCACGGGGTGGAATGGTCGACCCGGCGCGCCCTCGGCAGTGACCGGCTGGCGCTGATGCGGGCCCTGTGGGCGGACGAACCGACGGCGTACGAGGGCGAGTTCGGGTCGGTGCGGGCGAGCCATGCCTACCCGAAGCCGGTACAGCCGCCGCGCGGACCGGTGAACGGCCCGCGCACCCTGATCGGCGGGGCGGCCGGTCCGAAGCTGTTCGCGCAGATCGCCCGGGACGCAGACGGATGGCTGCCGATCGGCGGGCGCGGCCTGCCGGAGTCCGTGCCGAAGCTGCGTACGGCCTGGGAGGAGGCGGGCCGCGACCCGAAGCAGCTCCAGGTGGTGCCCTACGCGGTCCAGCCCTCTCCGGGGAAGCTGGCGCACTACGCGGATCTGGGTGTCGAGGAGGTCGTCCTCCAGCTGCCCCCGGCCGGGGAGGGTGAGGTGCTGCGCGCGCTGGACGCGTATGCGGCGTACCTGTGACAAGCCTGTGGCCGGAAATGTTCCGGTGTGTCCCCGGCGTGATCCTGCGGGGGAACCATGAACGCTAAAATCGCATCTATCACCTCCGGACATCGATGGTGCGGCCCGTGTGCGTGTGTGCCCGGCTGCCTGGGAACGGGAGCAGGATGAACAGGCCGTTGCGGCACATAGCCATCTTCTGTGGGCTGCTGATGCTGGCCCTGCTGATACGGGCGAACTGGCTCCAGTACGCCACGAGTCAGGAGCTCGCCACCCACGAACACAACCGCCGGGTCAAGATCACCCAGTTCGCGACCCCGCGCGGCGACATCATCGTGGGCGGCAAGGCGATCACGGGGTCGAAGGCGGTCGAGGGGACCGACTTCAAGTACCAGCGCACGTTCAAGCAGGGCCCGATGTACGCCCCCGTCACCGGTTACGCCTCCCAGGCGCAGGGCATGTCCCTCCTGGAGAACACGTACGACAGCATCCTCAGCGGCGAGGACGAGCGGTTCGCCTTCCGGCACGCCAAGGACATCCTCACCGGTGAGCCCCGGCGGGGCGGCGACGTCGTCACGACCATCGACCCCAAGGCCCAGGCGGCCGCCTACAAGGGCCTGACCGACCTCGACGCACGGGGGGCCGTCGTCGCCCTCGACCCGGCGACCGGCAAGGTCCTCGCCCTGGTCTCGACACCCTCGTACGACCCCTCGGTCTTCGCCGGCAACTCCTTCAAGGAGGGCGACAAGTTCCAGGCGCTGGTCGACGACAAGGGCAAGCCGCTCGCCAACCGTGCGCTGCGCGAGACCTTCCCGCCCGGCTCCACCTTCAAGATCCTCACCGCGACGGCCGCGCTGGAGCACGGCGTCATCACGGACGTCAACGCCCCGACCGACGCCGTCTCGCCGTATCCGCTGCCGCTCTCCTCGAACAAGATCGGCAGCGAGGCGGGCGACAAGGTCTGCAACAAGGCGTCGCTGAAGACGGCCATGCAGTACTCCTGCAACAACGTCTTCCTCGACGCCGCGGCCGAGCTGGGCGTCGACAAGATGCGGGAGACGGCGGAGAAGTTCGGCTTCAACGCCGACGTCTACGACGAGGAGTTCGGCGACATGCTCGCCACGAAGAGCCTCTACCCGGAGGAGCTCGACAAGCCGGGAACCGCCCTCACCGGCATGGGCCAGGGCAGCCTCACCAGCACCCCGATGCAGATGGCCATGGTCACGGCGGCCCTCGCCAACAACGGCAAGATGATGCAGCCGTACATCGTCGACAAGCTGCAGGGACCGGACCTGACCACCATCGAGGAGCACAGCCCGAAGGTGAAGAGCGAGGCGGTCTCCGAGGAGACGGCCAAGAAGGTCCAGGAGATGATGGAGTTCACCGCCAAGGAGGGCAGCGCGCAGAAGGCGCTGATCGACGGGGTGACCGTGGGCGGCAAGACGGGTACGGCGCAGCGGGGCAACGACGTCACCAAGGAGGTGCCGTACGGCTGGTTCGTCTCGTACGGCAAGAACCCCGACGGCCGGGCGGTCGCGGTGGCGGTCTTCATCGACCCGACGGCGATGGACATCTCCCGCTCCGACATCTCGGGTGGCGGCCTGGGCGCCCCGATCGCGCGCAACGTGATGAAGGCGGTCCTGGGGAAGTAGTCCGGACCCCGGAGACGCGACAGCCCCCGCCCGGCACACGCCGGGCGGGGGCTGTTCGCCGTCCGGGGACCGGAGCC
The DNA here is from genome assembly GCF_035563135.1 of Streptomyces sp. Lineage (GTDB taxonomy): Bacteria > Actinomycetota > Actinomycetes > Streptomycetales > Streptomycetaceae > Streptomyces. Next base: position 3,303 of record NZ_DATMVN010000501.1, on the reverse strand, counting down.
CTGGCGGTGACTGCCGCGTGGCTCACGGACGTACGCCGGCCCGCGTCTGCCGGGAGGGGCGGGGGCGCACGAAGGGGCCGGGCCCTTCACTCCTGGGGGAGAGCCCGGCCCGTCCCGCGGGAGAACCGGGCGGTGCGGCGGTGGCCGGAGCGGTGGGCGGTCGGCCGGTCCGCCCCGCGGGGATCACGATCACCGTCACCGCTGCGTCCGTGATCTCATACATCGCCCGGTAGCGGCCCCCGTGCACACGGCGAGGAGTGGGAGCCCCGTGTGCTGCGGACCCCTCCGGGCGAGGGTGGTCGCCAAGGAGGCCGTCGGCGTCCACGAGCAGACGCAGACCGTCGGGATCGTCCTTGAGGAATCGGGCCGCCTGGCCGATGGCGTGCTCACCCCAGGTGACCTGATGCGTCAACGCTGCCCCGGGTCCGGCCGCGCGCGTACCTCGTCCTGAGAAGCGGTCCCCACCGTCGGCCGGGCCGGGCGGAGGCCCTGGTCCGGACGGAGTGCCGCGCTCGTATGCTCGGGTCCATGACCGATGCTCAGCGCCCCACGACCAACGCCATGCGGCGTGCCCTGCGGCGGGCGCGCGACGGTGTCGCCCTCGATGTGGCCGAGGCCGCCGTCCTGCTCCAGGCGCGGGGGGACGATCTGACCGATCTGGCCGCCTCCGCCGCCCGCGTGCGGGACGCGGGGCTGGAGGCCGCGGGCCGGCCGGGGGTGATCACGTACTCCCGCAAGGTCTTCATCCCGCTGACCCGGCTCTGCCGTGACACCTGTCACTACTGCACCTTCGTCACCGTGCCCGGGAAGCTCCGCAAGGCCGGTCACGGAATGTTCCTGTCGCCGGACGAGGTGCTCGACATCGCGCGCAAGGGCGCCGGAATGGGCTGCAAGGAAGCCCTGTTCACGCTCGGCGACCGGCCCGAGGACCGCTGGCCCGAGGCGCGGGAGTGGCTGGAGGCGGAGGGCTATGACGACACCCTGGCGTATGTGCGGGCCATGGCGGTCCGGGTGCTGGAGGAGACGGGGCTGCTGCCGCACCTCAACCCCGGCGTGCTGACGTGGACGGACCTCCAGCGGCTGAAGCCCGTCGCCCCGTCCATGGGCATGATGCTGGAGACGACGGCGACCCGGCTGTGGTCCACGAAGGGCGGCCCGCACCACGGGTCGCCGGACAAGGAACCGGCCGTCCGGCTGCGGGTGCTGGAGGACGCCGGCCGGTCCAACGTGCCGTTCACCACCGGCATCCTGATCGGCATCGGCGAGTCGTACGAGGAGCGCGCCGACTCCCTCTTCGAGCTGCGCAGGACCGCCCGCGCCTATCACGGCATCCAGGAAGTCATCGTCCAGAACTTCCGCGCCAAGCCGGACACCGCGATGCGCGGGATGCCGGACGCCGAACTGGAGGAGCTGGCCGCAGCCATCGCCGTCGCCCGCCACATCCTCGGCCCCTCGGCCCGCATCCAGGCCCCGCCGAACCTCGCCGACGCCGAGTACGCCCTGCTGATCGGCGCGGGCATCGACGACTGGGGCGGCGTGTCGCCCCTCACCCCCGACCACGTGAACCCCGAGCGCCCCTGGCCGCACATCGATGAACTGGCGGCCAGGACCGCGGAGTCCGGTTTCGAGCTGCGTGAACGCCTCACCATCTACCCGGAGTTCATCCAGCGCGGCGAGCCCTGGCTCGATCCCCGTCTCCTGCCGCACGTGCGGGCGCTCGCCGATCCGGAGACGGGCCTCGCCAAGGAGGGCGCGATCCCGGCCGGGCTGCCCTGGCAGGAGCCCGACGAGGGCTTCAGCGCCTCCGGCCGCACCGACCTGCACCGCACCATCGACACCGAGGGCCGCACCGGTGACCGCCGCGACGACTTCGACGCGGTGTACGGCGACTGGGAGGCACTGCGCGAGGCCGCCGCCCCCGGCATGGTCCCCTCCCGCATCGACACCGACGTACGCCAGGCCCTGGGCCAGGCCGCCGACGACCCCACGAAGCTCACCGACGACCAGGCCCTCGCCCTGCTCCACGCGGACGGACCGGCGCTGGACGAGCTGTGCGGGATCGCGGACACCCTGCGCCGCGACGTGGTCGGTGACGACGTCACCTACATCGTCACCAGGAACATCAACTTCACCAACGTCTGCTACACCGGCTGCCGTTTCTGCGCCTTCGCCCAGCGGCGTACGGACGCCGACGCCTACACCCTCTCCCTGGACCAGGTCGCCGACCGTGCCGCGCAGGCCTGGGACGTCGGCGCGGTCGAGGTCTGCATGCAGGGCGGCATCCACCCGGACCTGCCCGGCACGGCGTACTTCGACATCGCCCGTGCGGTGAAGGAACGCGTCCCCGGCATACACGTCCACGCCTTCTCGCCGATGGAGGTCGTCAACGGCGCGTCCCGCACCGGCATGTCCGTCCGCGACTGGCTGACGGCTGCCAAGGACGCCGGGCTCGACTCGATCCCCGGCACCGCCGCGGAGATCCTCGACGACGAGGTCCGCTGGATCCTCACCAAGGGGAAGCTGCCGACCGCCGACTGGCTGGAGGTCATCAGGGCGGCGCACGAGACGGGTCTGCGCTCCTCGTCCACGATGATGTACGGCCACGTCGACCAGCCCCGCCACTGGCTCGGCCACTTCAGGACGCTGGCCCGCCTCCAGCAGGAGACCGGGGGCTTCACGGAGTTCGTCACCCTGCCCTTCATCCACACCAACGCCCCGGTCTACCTCGCGGGCATCGCCCGCCCCGGGCCCACGGACCGCGACAACCGGGCCGTCACCGCGATGGCCCGCCTTCTGCTCCACCCGCACATCACCAACATCCAGACCAGCTGGGTGAAGCTCGGTGCGGAAGGCGCGGCGGAGATGCTCCGCTCGGGCGCCAACGACCTCGGCGGGACCCTGATGGAGGAGACCATCTCCCGTATGGCGGGGTCGAGTTACGGCTCGTACCGCTCGATCCAGGACCTCGTCGCCATCGCGGACCTCGCGGGCCGGCCGGCGAAGCCGCGTACGACGCTGTACGGCGAGGTCCCGGAGGAGCGCGTCACGGTGGCGACGGCGTCGGACGGCCACCTGCCGGAGCTGCTGCCGGTGCTGCCGCAGTAGCGGAGCACGGGCTGCTTCCGGAGCCCGATCGGGCTCCGGAAGCGACTGCTCCGATGTGATCGCGCTCGGCCGCCCGTTCCTGGCCAACCCCGACCTGGTCCGGCGCATGCGCACGGGCGCCCCGGTGAACCAGGTCCGGGACGCGCACCTGATGTACGTGGGCGGGGCGACGGGCTACACGGACTACCCGCCCCCCCC
>NZ_DATMVN010000500.1:0-7402 GCF_035563135.1 Streptomyces sp. | reverse complement strand
GCGACGGCCGCCATGATCTGGCCCGGCTGGCAGTAGCCGCACTGGGCCACGTCCAGGTCGAGCCACGCCTGCTGCATGGGGTGCAGTTCGGCGCCCACCGTGGCCGGCAGCCCCTCGATCGTCGTGACCTCGTCGGTCGGGTCCAGGTCACCCACCGGGATCGCGCAGGGGTTGACCGCCCTGCCGTTGAGATGACTGGTGCAGGCTTTGCAGACGTTGATGCCGCAGCCGTACTTGGGGCCGGTGACGCCCAGGATGTCACGCAGCACCCACAGCAGCCGGACGTCGTCGGCGATGTCGACGGTGACCTGCTCGCCGTTGAGGCGGAATGTGTGTTCGGGCACGTAGAGCTCCTCACATCAGAAGGCGTGGTCCAGGCCGTCGGTCGGGGACTGGGGGACAGGCGGAACGACCGGCTTGGGTTCGAAGGAGAGTGTGCCGTGGTTGATGGGGAAGGTGGTGGGCATCGTGCCGGTCGCCCGGCCGTAGGCGCAGGCGACCGCGGCCATCGACGCGGCGACACCCAGCTCTCCGGCTCCGCCGGGCTTCCCGGTGGTGTCAGGCATGATGATGACGTCCAGCTCGGGCGGCGTGTTCCACTGCCGGGTGTAGAAGTAGTTGTCCCAGCTGGCTTCCAGGAAGTAGCCGTCGCGCAGGTGCAGGCTGGAGGTCAGCGCGAGCGCGATCCCGTCCATGGCACAGCCCATCATCTGCGCCTCCAGGCCACGCGGGTTGATGGTGAGACCGGCGTCCACGGCGAGGACGACCTTGGTGACGCGTGGTCCCGCGACACCGTTGCGGATCGGCCGGCCGACGGTCTCCGGCCGGCAGTCGATCTCCACCAGGACCGCGCTGGCGGAGTGGTACTCGGAGTGGAGCGCGATGCCCTGTGCCGTGCCGGCCGGCATCGACCGGCCCCAGCGTCCGGCTTCGGCCACCTTCTCCAGAACCGCGATGGACCGGTCGTCCTTGAGGAAGTCGCGCCGGACCCGATAGGGGTCCTTCCCCATCTTCGACGCCAGACGGTCGATGAGGAGCTCACGGGCGCAGGTGACGTCGGGTGAGTAGACGTTGCGCATACTGCCCGTGTTGAAACCCTTGTCGGTCTCGTTGAGGAGCCGGCTGTTGACACCGAAGTTGTACGGCATCGACTGGGAGAGCTGGAAGAACGTCTCGGAGAATCCGAGGTCGGCCACCGGAAGTTTCGCGGCCAGGGCGGTGAAGATCTCTCCGAATCCGTGGCTGAGGTCGGTGGCCACGCTGGTGTGCCGTTGCTTGTAGCTGAGGACGGTGTTGCCGGCGTAGGCGATGCGCACGCGGGACGTGGCCATGGGATGGGTACGTCCCTGACGGGAGTCGTCGGCCCGGTGCCACATGAGTTTGACCGGTTTGCCGATCTTCTCGGAGATCTCGACCGCTTCCAGCGCGGCGTCGAAGAACAGCTTGCGCCCGAAGGACCCGCCGCTTTCGGTGACGTGCACCGTCACCGCCCCCAGCGGCAGTCCCAGCTTGGCGGCGATCGCCTCCTTCGCGACGATCGGCGCCTTGAGACCGGACCAGATCTCGGCGCGATCGGACCGCACGTCGGCGATGGCGCAGTTGGTCTCCAGGGCGCTGTTGCTGCGGAAGTGAAAGGTGAATTTTCCTTCCACGCTCGGGGTCAGCGGCGGCAGCCCCAGCGAAGGCTCCGCGGCCTTCAGTTCCTGGAGCACGGTCTCGTCGGACTTGCCCTGCGCGGTGCCGGGCCCCCAGGACACCTTCAGGGCGCGTACGGCGTCGATGCACTGACCGAAGGTCCGGGCGCGTACGGCCACACCGCTGTTGATGACGACGACGTCGGTGACGCCCGGCATCGCCCGCACCTCAGCGGCGTTGGCGACCGGTCCGACCTTCCCGTTGATCGTCGGCGGACGGCACACCATGGTCGGGAGGGCTCCCGGGACGGCGAGGTCCATCGCGAACTTCTTGCGCCCGGTGACCGCGTCGAGGGCGTCGATGCGGCGTTGCGGTGTACCGATGACGGTGAACTGCTCGGCCGGCTTGAGTTCGGCGGTGACCTGCTGCGTCCGCACGGCTGCGGCCTTCTCGGCCAGGGCGCCGATGCCGATGCTCCGGCCCGCGGGGCCGAGGACCACGCCCGCTCTGATGGTGACCTCGGTGAGGGCCGCGCCGAACACCGTCGCCGCGGCCTCGAGCAGCCGTCCGCGCGCGACAGCGGCCGCGACGCGGATGGGGGTGTAGGTCGCGATGGTCGTGTTCGATCCGCCGGTGAGCTGGTTGAACACGAGCTCCGGCCGTGCGTCGGCCAGGGTGACCCGCACCTTGTCGAGAGGTACGTCCATCTCCTCGGCGATCAGCATGGCCGTCGACGTGGTGATGCCCTGCCCCACCTCGGCACGGGGCAACGCGAAGGACACCGTGCCGTCGGTATCGACCTGGACGGTGATCAGACCCGAGGTCGGCAGAGCCGCCAGGGTCATGACATCGTTGAGGTCGACCAGTTCCGTGATGTCCGCCGACGGCACGTCGGCCCGGGCCTGCTCGGCAGGTACGAGTTCGGCGGCAGTCACCAGGGTCGGTGCCGCCAGTACGAATCCCAGGAACTTGCGCCTGTCCAAGGCACGGCTCCCGTGCGGCGGTCGGGCCGAGCGGTCCTCACCGTTCACCATCGGTCTCCTCTCCCGTACGCCTCTTCGGCGTCGTCTCTCCGGGAGTCTGGCGGAGGACTCGTCCCGGCGTCCTGCTTCGGCGCGATCTCATCGGTGGGTGCATGGGGCGGTGCGGCTCCGGCTGGGTCGTGGACGGTGCTGCCAGGGACGGTCCAGGGCGCCGTCCCTGGCAGCGGCGGGTGCTGTGCGTGGGGTGGTGGTGCAGAGGTGAGGGGGCCGCTCAGGACGGACGGTTGACATCCGGGATGTCGATCGCGATGGGCCGGCCCTCGGCGAGGAAGAGCAGGACGAACTTGCGAAGCGCTTCCTCCAGCGTCCACAGGACCGCGGGGACCGCGGGCAGCGGCACCAGCCCCTCGCGGAAGGCCACCAGCAGCGGCCACGCGGTCGCTATGAGCTTCTCCAGTACTGGCTGCTTGGACAGGCCGATCATGTCGCCGACGTCACCGCCGAGCGTGTACCTGGTGAAGGCGCTGATCAGAGGGCGCGTCAGGCCGGCGTCGAGTTCGGCCACGATCCCGAGGAGGACGTTGGTCAGTGCCTCACCCTCCTGACTGTGGGCGAGGATCGGGTCGAGGACCTGCTTGGACTGGGCGTTGGCCGCGTCCCACGAGTTGGGGATGTACTCGTCGCTGACGCCGAGCATGTGCGCGCTCACCTGCCACACATGCAGATACGCCTCCGAGTCGGCAGCGCTGACCCGGACGCCCCACTCCTTCATCCTGCGCATGACAAACGTGGCCAGGCTGTGCCAGGTGACCATGATGTCGGCCTGGCTGATGGGGATCTTCTGTCCGCCGCTGGTCTGGGACCAGCCCGGCGACTGGGGGAGCAGATGGCGTACCGCCGCGTGCACCATGCGGGTCTTCACGGCGGTCACGATCATCGAGCCCTGCGGCAGGTATGCGTCCAGGTCCCCGATGTCGTAGCCGAGCCGCGCGGTCTTCGCGATGCGGTCCTTCATGTCCGCACCGCCCTTGGAGTAGTAGACGGCGCGCGCCTCCCTGGGGATGGCGGTGCTCATCAGACCACTGCCGAGACCGTACAGAGCCCCCACGTAGATGCCCTTGGTCTTGCTGAACTGGGCGGCGCGGTCGAGTTTGGCCTTGTCCGCCCAGGCCGGCATCTGCCGGGCGTGCTCCATGAACTCCTTGAGGTCTGCCGGGAGACCGTCGGGCAGTGCCTGGTCGTTGCGGGTCCACCGCGCCAGCAGGGTGTTGACCCTGGGTACGTCGCCGCGGTCGATCACGGAGGCGAGCACCGGGTCCGCTTCCTCGTCCCACACCCATTCCGGGTCCACGCCCGCCCCCGCCCCGGCCACCGACCCGGTGGGCGACCAGGTCCACAGCGACCGGGCGCTCGCGGGGGAGGCTGCCGCCAGCGCCCCGGCGGCTCCCAGGGCCCCGCCTGTCATCAACATCTTGCGCCTGCTGAACACATCCATCTTTCCGAGCTCCTTCGTGAGTTCTGATCGGTGAACACCGCGGTGAGGCGGACCGGAGAGGCGCGGCCGGCTGCTGACCACGTGGCGCCGCCCCGCGTGCCGCGGGTGACCTCAGCGGGATGCGGGGCGGTTGGTGTCGGGGATCTCGATCCGGGTGCCGCGGCCCTTGGTGAGGTAGAAGAGGATGTACTGACGCGCCGCCTCGTCGAGCGTCCAGGCGAGCGGCGGCACGAGCGGCAGGGGGATCAGCTTCTCCCGGAAGGCGACCAGCTTCGGCCAGACGGTGGCTATCACCTTTCCCCAGAACGCTTCCTCGGGGATCCCGTCCATGTCGGCGATCCGGTCACCGACGAGGAACCGGGCCAGCGCGTCGACGAGCGGGCGGTCGATTCCGCCGGGGCTCGTCTGCTCGGCGAGCTGGCCCAGCAGGATGTCGGTCAGCTCGACACCCTCCTTGGTGGAGGCGAGGATCGGGTCGAGGACCTGCTTGGACTGGGAGTTGGCCGCCTCCCACGTGGCGGGGATGTACTCGTCGCGGACACCGAGCATGTGGGCGGTGACCTGCCACACATGCAGATAGGCCGCCGAGTCGGCCGCGGTGATCGGGACCTTCCACTCGACCAGCTTCTGCATGGCATAGGTGGCCAGGCTGTGCCAGGTGACCATGATGTCGGCCTGGCTGATCGGGATCTTCTGGCCGTCGCCCGTCCGGGTCCACCCCGGGGACTGCGGCAGCAGGTGACGGACCGCGGCGTGCACCATCCGGGTCTTGACGGCGTGGACGATGACGTCGCCGTCGGGCCGGTAGGCGTTCAGGTCGCCGATGGCGAAGCCCAGGAGACTCGTCTTGGCGACGCGGTCCTCCATGTCGGCGCCGCCCTTGGAGTAGTAGACGGACCGCGCCTCCCTGGGGATGGCGGTGCTCAGCATCCCGCCGCCCACTCCGTTGAGCAGGTTGAGGTAGAAGCCCCGGGACTTGTTGAACTCGGCTGCGGTCTCCAGCTTGTTCCGGTCGGCCCAGGAGGGCAGTTGCCGGGCCTTCTCCATGAAGTCGCGCACGTCCTGCGGGAGTCCGGCCGGGAGTGCCTGGTCGTTGCGGGTCCAGGTGCGCAACAGCTCGTTGACCTTTGGCACATCCCCGCGGTCGATCACCGAGGCCATCAGCCGGTCGACCTCGTCGTCCCACACCCATTCCGGGTCGAGACCCTCTCCCGTGCCTGCCACCGATGCGCTCGGCGTCCAGGTCCACAGGGGCCGTGCGCCGGCCGGCGATGCGGCGCCCAGCGCGCCGACGGCCCCTAGGGCCCCTCCCGCCAACAGCATCTTGCGCCTACTGAGTCCATCCATAGCCCGGAACTCCTCCTCGAGTCCTTCAGCCCTGCGATTATCCGGCGGTACAATGAAACAAAGTAAGCCTCTCTGTGTCACCAGATGAGCACAAGTCAGGTGGGAACGCCAGTGCTTTTTCAGAATCAGGGGATGGCGGTGGACCCGGTCCTGTCGGACCTCGCGGGGCCCTCCGGTCCCTCGTCCGTGCTCGCGCTCGCGTTCGGTGGCGCCGACGAAGGAACCTGTCCGGACGACGAGGTATCCGTGCGGCTGCTGGACGCGGCGTACGAGCAGTTCTGCCTGATCGGAATCAGACGGTCCACGATGACGGACGTGGCCCGGCTGGCGAAGGTCTCCCGGGTCACCGTGTACCGCCGTTTCGCCACCAAGGAGATGCTGGTCGAACAGGTCGTCCGACGGGAGTTCCGGCGGTACTTCGACCGGTTCGCCGCAGAGATCCGGGGCGCGGAGACGGTCGCCGACCGTGTCGTCGGAGGGTTCGTGAGTTCGTTGCGGGCCGTCCGCCACAGCCGCCTCATCGGCAGTCTCATGGCCGTCGAGCCGGACATCGTCGTGCCGTCCATGATCGGCGACGGGGGCCGCACCCTGCTCATGGTGCAGCAGTTCGTCGCGGACAGGCTCCGCCGGGAGCAGCAGGCGGGTCATGTCGCAGCAGGAGTGGACGTGGACGTCGCGGCCGAGATGATGGTCCGGATCTCCACATCGTTCCTGGTCGTTCCGAGCCATGTCATCGATCTCGACGATGACGAGCGGATGCGTGCGGTGGCCCGGCAGTGCCTCGTCCCGATGCTCGGACCGCCACCCTCGGCTCTCCCGTGACGTGCGTCGCGCTACGGAAGATGCCGGTCATCGAACACAGAACCGAACAGCACCTTCGCTCAGGGGCGTGACGTCGCCGTGACCGGTTCGTCGATGCCCTGAAGTCCGCGCGACGGCGAACACTTCGGGCGGATGCCTTGCCGGGGCCGCTCGTGCCGCGGAGCGGACTGCGCGGATGTCCCCGGTGACGGGGCGCCGTACCGCCGGTCTGTCCGAGGCTCTGGACTCGGGTGCTTCAGCCGTCCGTCCGCCGGGGGACGGAGATGCCCGGCAGGCCTGCCATGCCCGCCAGGCGGCGGCGCAGGCCGAGGGAGGAGGGCGCCAGACCTGCCAGGCTCTTCTTGGACCGGTCGGTCATGGCGGTGGGGAGGAACGCGTTGGAGGCCACGCTGAGCCGGGCGGCTGTTCCCGCCCGGTAGCAGGCCTTCGGCCGAGGAGCTTGCAGGGCGCGCAGGATCGCCTTGGCGGCAACGTCGGGACCGGTGTAGCGGCCGGTCTCGCGAAGGGCGGTGGCGGTGGCGCGGTAGCTGCCGGTGAACTGCTCGGTGATGGTACTGGGCTCGTCCAAGGCTTGTGCGGCATGACCGAGCAGGGCCGTGGTGTGGAAGCCGGGCTCGATCAGGACGGCGTGGACGCCCAGCGCGGCGTTCTCCATGCGCAGGGCGTCGGTGAGCGCGCGCAGGGCGAATTTACTGGCGCAGTACCAGCCGTTGAGCGGCAGGGACACCCGCCCGCCCATGGAGGTGACGTTGACGATGCGGCCCTCGCCCCGGCTGCGCATGCCCGGCAGGACCAGGCGGGCGATGCGGGCCGGGGCATGCACGTTGACCTCCATGACCAGCCGGGCGTCGGCTTCGGTGACGTCCTCGACAGCCCGGGGGGTGATGATGCCGGCGTTGTTGACCACCGCCCACGGCCCGCCGCCGGTGCGTTCGGCGATGCCGGCGAAGACGTCCCGGCAGGCGTCCGCATCGGTGAGCTCCAGGACGACGGTCTGCAGGCGCAGCCCGCGTTCTTCGGCGTGCGTGACGAGTTTTTCCGCCTTCTCGGTGGTGCGGGCGGTGGCGATGACCTCGTACCCGGCACCGGCCGCACGCAGGGCGGCCGCGAGACCGATACC